>NZ_OY760905.1:1885235-2199440 GCF_963664135.1 uncultured Acetobacterium sp.
GAGATATTTTAGTCAACATGATCCACGAAGGACAAAAAAATGGCGACTTCAGAAACGACATTCCCATTGAAATGATCACTGAACTGTTTATGGGTTTAATCAAATCTGCAATCACCAGTCATTCGAAAATCCCGTTTGAGACAAACCTGAGTTGCAAGCTAAGTTTATTTATGGATGGGCTTTTGGAAAAATAATACCACGATAAGCCGACATTGGTCCATCTCTTTATGATTGATCATTTTTAATTATCCCAGTCGGTTTAATCCTGCCGCATCGATAAGACGATTCACAAGATCACCGCCAATGCCAATGACGGTTTCCTCATGGGTGAAATCGGTGATTTTTTCATCAAACAGGATGGTTGCCTGGGCCAGTAGTTCATCATCTCCGTCCCAGAAAAGAAATCGAATTGGCATACAGGTGAATGCCATTGCCTGAAATCCGGCATCTGAATTTGACAACCGTTCAAAGCCCAGTTTTTCTCCAGCCTTGATTAATTCTTGGGTTTTACCTTCAAATGTTTTGGCAAAGGGAATCAGCGTTGATTTTTTAAACGCCGGACTAAATGGTGCTGCGCCTCTCAGTTCGTGCAAGGGAATAAAATTATTGGAATTTCTGGGTGCTTCTTTAGAAAAATAAAATAAATGATAAATGGCTGATTGCGTATAGAAATCCACCTCTTCTTCTGGTTTTTCAATGTTATGAATTTTGGCATCCGATCGGTTAATCTCATAATCAACACCAAAATAAGTGATCGGTAAATTATTTTCATTGTATCCGGGCAGTCCCAGGGCGGCGTAGCGTTCTTCGTAGTCAAACTCCAGCGCCTTTAATCGCCAATATTCACACACATTTTTGTAATTGTCTTTTTGCATATCCAGTTCTCCTCCATTTTCTATTCATGCTTTGATAAATTATTTTATGAACGCCATCAATTATGAACGTGTTCATAATTATATTATCTTTGTTTTTCTAATTTGTCAATTAAAATGCATATCTTTACTGTATTATCGTTTTCCACGTGTCACTGATCTTCATTTTTAACGTTCATCATGATTGAAGTTAAACTCATTTAAATTAATCTGCAAAAAAACAAAATATCACATTGAGTTTACTAAACTGTTCATATATAATGTTGTTCGTAAGTAAACTGACTTGATTGAATACCAATGCTGTGAAGAGTAACAGCGTCTATACAAATATAGATCCGTGGTAAAACCGTTCATGG
The DNA here is from genome assembly GCF_963664135.1 of uncultured Acetobacterium sp. Lineage (NCBI taxonomy): Bacteria > Bacillati > Bacillota > Clostridia > Eubacteriales > Eubacteriaceae > Acetobacterium > uncultured Acetobacterium sp. The sequence goes on from NZ_OY760905.1 coordinate 1,886,464, forward strand.
AAAAGTGGTGAGAATAACACAATTAATTAAATACGTTTAACCATTTCATTTAGACATTTGCAAAAACAGATATTGTTGCATCTTTTGGGGGTGCTCTTTTCGTTTCGCAATTGCCTTCATCCCCCAATTTAAAAGGAGTAAAAAATGGAACATGAAAAAAGCCTATTGTCAAAAATTCTGATAACCGTTGTTTTACCAGTTGCTTTAATTTTTTTAATTACCGCAGGCATTTCAATGATTGTTGTCGGTCAAAATTTCAGCCAGTTTTCTGGCATTCAAAATAACATTATTCTGATCAACGCAGTCGGACTAGCTGCTATTATTGGTGTGATTACGTTGGGGCTCAGACAAATCTCCAACAAAGTATCAAATCTTGCCATAATTGCCCAGCGCCTTGTTATTGACGATAACAGAGGCACTTCCCAAATAGAAAAAAACCCATAACCAACTGGATAAACTCAGTGATATGTTGGTTATAATTGAAAAAAAAACAAAACGACACACGGAAGTTGCTCAAAAAATTGCAGCTGGTGATTTTTCCGAAGCAATTGCGCCCTCGTCCAAATCAGATCCTCTGGAAAGCAGCCTCACATCCATCCAGAAATCTGTCGGCTTTGTTCTTGACTACCTGATGCAATTGCCTGAACTGGTGGAAATGGAAAGCTGTTTTGATCTCAAACAGGAAGCTACCTTGGCTGGCAATTATCGAAAAGCTACTGACCAGCTCAATCTGGCCATGAATTTGGTATCCAGTAAAAGAGATTATTTTCAGGCAGTCCTTGATGCCATGCCTTATCGCGTAACAGCCGTTGACAATGATTCGAAAATTACGTTTCTCAATAAAACACTTGCTGATTTAATGAAGATAACTGGTACTGCCGCACATCGTGAAGACATGTATGGCACTGATTGCTCAGATTGTAATCTGCAAATGTGCAAGACCGAAAATTGTGGCATTACTGCATTCAAAAAAAGTGGTCGAACTGAATATCCCTTTGAATTTAGAGACCGCTACTATCGTATGGATACAAACGCAATTTTAAATAGAAAGGGCGAAACGATTGGGTATCTGGAAATCTCTCACGACACGACACCAACCGAAAGTGTGGCCCACTATACAAAAAAAGAAGTTCAACGACTAGAGGAGAACTTAGAACGATTATCCTCCGGAAATCTGGATTTCAATATCGCTATTCAGGAGCCAAATGAATATACCCATGATACCTATAAACAGTTTATGACCATCGAAAATAATTTGATCCGTGTAAAAGATTCAATTAGTGATCTCATCGAAGATGCGACCCAGCTCACCCGGGCAGCAATCCGCGGTGAATTGAACACCCGGGCTGATGAAATGCGTTTCGGTGGGGCTTGGCAGAAACTGATTAAGGGTATGAATGGTATTCTTGAAAAAATTTCAAAACCAATCGATGCCGTTGTGGCTACCATGGATGAAATGTCTGAGGGAAATTTGGACGCGGCTGTGAGCGGAAACTATAAGGGCAGTTTTGAATTATTAAAAACCTCAGTTAATACAATGGGCAGCCGATTTAAAACTGTTGTCACTGAAATTTCGGCGATTACTGAAGAGATTGGTAATGGGAATCTAAATATTCGTGATGTCCGAGTGTATCAAGGCGATTTCAATGCCATTTCTATTTCCCTCAATACGATTCTTGAAAAATTAAATGCGCTATTGGGTGACATCAACGATGCTGCTGAACAAGTTAATGCCGGAGCTAATCAGATATCTGACAGCAGCCAATCATTGGCTCAAGGCTCTACCGAGCAAGCCAGCTCAATTCAGGAACTAACCGCATCCATCACTGAAATCGCCGACCAGACTAAGAACAATGCAGTTGATGCAAACAAGGCAAGCGCATTAGCTGCTGAAGTTATGGAAAATGCCGATCAAGGTAATCGTCAGATGATCGAAATGTAGCAATCGATGGTCGATATTAACAAATCTTCCGCCGATATTTCAAAAATCATTAAAGTCATTGATGATATTGCCTTCCAAACTAACATTCTTGCTCTAAATGCTGCCGTTGAAGCGGCTCGGGCTGGACAGCATGGCAAGGGATTTGCAGTCGTCGCTGAGGAAGTAAGAACATTAGCGGCCCGAAGTGCTGACGCTGCCAAAGAAACGACCTTGTTAATCGAAGGTTCCATCAACAAGGTTCAGAAAGGCACCAGAATAGCTGATGAAACAGCCATAGCGCTCGATCAAATCGTCGCTGGTGTTGGCCAGGTTAATGGCTTGATTAGCAATATTGCCACTTCTTCCAATGAACAAGCCACCGGTATTGCCCAGATCAATATGGGTGTTGAACAGGTTGCCCATGTTGTCCAGCAGAACTCAGCGACCGCTGAGCAAAGTGCGGCGGCCAGTGAAGAATTATCTGGTCAATCGGTTTTATTAAAACAAATGATTGATCAGTTTCAGCTGCGATAATCCTATCCAATGTGTCTCTTCACACCACCAAAAAAACAGCGGACTGATACAAAGTCCGCTGTTTTTGGGTGAGGTGGATGTTATTACCTTTATAATTTAATCCTTGAACCTTGAAATAAAATTGAAAATGAAGGCTCAATCTCAAAACATGATCGAACAATACTATCCATCACGGGAAGATTCCTTTGATTTCTTCAGCGTAGATCAATCGTTTTAAAGCAATAATATAGGCTGCCATCCGCAATGAGCAATGGGATTGCTGGTGTTCTTCGATGATCTCCAGAAAAGCAGCGGACATAATCTTTTCCAGCGTTTTATTGACTTGATCCCGATTCCAGGTTAAGATCTGAATATTTTGCACCCACTCAAAATAAGAGACAATCACACCACCGCTATTGGCAAAGATATCCGGCATCAGCACAATGCCTCGTTCTTCCAACAACGCATCTGCTTCCACACTGGTCGGTCCGTTGGCCCCCTCAATAATATAGGAACATTGCAGTTTTTCAGCGTTTTCTGCATGGATCTGATTCTCCAGCGCCGCCGGAATCAGTACATCGCATTTACAGGTCAACACCTCTTCATGCGAAATATGGCTGACCCCCTCTTTCTGATAATCTTTTAACTGCCTGCCTTTAATCTCCAGAAACTCAAATATTTCATCAGCATCCAGGCCGTTTTCGCAGTAGATGCCCCCAGAAACATCGCTCAAAGCGACAATTTTACTGCCCCGATGAAAAAGAATCCGGGCCGCATTCCCACCGACGTTGCCCATCCCGGAAATCGCCACCGAGATGTCTTCCAGCTTCTTGCCATCCCGTTCCAGAATCAGTTTGGTACTGATGGCCACGCCCCTGCCAGTGGCCGAGTTTCGTCCTTTGGAGCCCCCCAGCTCCAACGGTTTACCAGTGACCACCCCGGGGCAAGGTTTGCCTTTTAACATGCTATAAGTATCCAGAATCCAGGCCATGGTTTGTGAGTTGGTATTGACGTCCGGTGCTGGTATGTCGGTATCTGCTCCGATTAACGGTTCAATGGCAAAGGCGTAGCGCCTTGTCAGTTTGCGGAGTTCCCGTAAGGACAAGGTATCCGGATCCACCCGCACCCCGCCTTTGGCCCCGCCGTAGGGAATATTGACCACGGCACATTTCAAGGACATCCAGGTTGCCAGTGCCTTTACTTCATTTAAATTACAGTCCTGATGAAACCGGATTCCCCCTTTAAATGGCCCCCGGATATTGGAGTGTTGCACCCGATATCCTTCAAACACCTGTACTGTTCCATCATCCATTTCGACGGGCAAATATACTTTTGTTTCCCGCTGGGGATTCTTAATGATATCGAACATATATTGATTCATCCCGCCAATTTCCATTGCCTCTGTCATTACATCTACCACGTTTAAATATGGATCATAGAATTCTCTCATACGATTGTCTCCTGTTTACGATTTATTGTTGTCCATCAACTGGGGATAATCATAAACTTAAAAGCTAAGCACTGTCAATGAGTAAGTATAAAACCATGATGCCTAATTATTTTAAGCAGAACCACCTAATTATATAAGTTATTTCGCTTTCTAACTTAATTTAATTATGTTAGAATTATCTTGGTATTTTTATTCATTTACTTAAAAATAGTCGTTTCGCAAAACAAATCAAACCCAGGAGTCTTTAATGAAAAATAATGTATTGGATTCTATCAATCTGCAGATATTAAATTTACTGCAGAAAAATGGGCGGATATCAATCAAGGAACTTGCCGCCCAGGTCTACCTTTCCTCCCCAGCCGTTTCCTCCCGAATTGAACAACTTGAAAAAAACAACATCATTCAGGGTTATCAGGCCGTTATTGACCCCATAAAAATGGGGTACCATATCAAAGCGTTTGTCAATCTTGAAGTTGAGCCCGTCTGCAAAAAAGAGTTTTACCCCTATATTCAAACCTGTATTAATGTGATTGAATGCAATTGCGTCACCGGTGATTATTCGATGCTGCTGGAAGTACTCTTTCCCAGCACCTATGAATTGGATGCCTTCATTGGCGAACTGCAACGCTTCGGCCGAACCAAAACTCTGATTGTTTTCTCCACTTCAGTGGAACATCGGGGGATTGAGTTTTCCCTGGAATAAATTTTAATTGCTTTTTTTCTATTTGACCCAATCTTGCAAAGAAGACAAAAAAACTTAACTTTTAATTATCACGAGCTTGTTCCAGTACCATTTTATTGACGGCATTAATCAGTGATAAAGCACTGGCCTGCATCACATCCTGTTCAATGGCCTTCCCTGAAAACAATTGATCGTGACAGCGAATTTGAGTGGTAACCTTTCCCAGACTGCCTTTCCCCCGGCTTAAGCTATTGATCCGGTAATCGATGAGTTCAATCGGTGTACCAATGGCTTCCATAATAGCGCCATAAAGGGCATCAATGACACCGGAGCCATTCTGACTCGTTACAACTTCTTGATCACCTCGAGTCAGCTTCACCGTCGCCGAAGGCAATCCGCCAATGACCTTCAACTCATAATCGACCAGCTGCCATAATTCCGGACTGTTGCTGCTGGGGATGGCACTGCTATTTAACAGCATCAACACATCATTATCATAAATTTCTTTTTTGGCATCGGCCATGGCTAAAAACTGCTGATAGATTTCCGTCTGGGCTTCTTCGGGAATATCAAAGCCCAGACGCTTTGTTACGTGCATAAAAGCATGGCGGCCGGATCTGGCGGTGAGGACAATTTCCATTGCCGGTGCCCCGATGGTTTCCGGATCCATAATTTCATAGACATCTTTTGATTTGAGTAACCCATCCTGATGGATTCCCGAAGAATGAGCAAAGGCATTTTCCCCAGTGATGGCCTTATTCACCTGGATATCCAACCCCATGGTAGCACTGACCATCCGGGAGGTTTCATAAATCTGCCGGGTATCTACTGTAGTATGTCCACCATAATAATCTTCATGAAGTTGAATCCCCATGATCACTTCCTCTAATGAAGTATTCCCAGCCCGTTCGCCAATCCCATTGATGGTACATTCTACCTTATCCGCTCCGTTTTTGACCGCGGCCAGGGTATTGGCAGTGGCTAGACCGGTGTCATTATGACAATGAACACTGAGCATCACCTGAGGGTCGAGATTTTTCAAACGGTCATTGATCTGATAGATCAGTTTCCCGAATTCTTCAGGAATAGCGAAACCTACTGTATCCGGCACGTTGATAATGGTAGCTCCTGCGTTCACCACCGCTTCAATGGTTTGCCAGAGATACTCAAACTCCGAGCGACTGGCATCTTCCAGGGAATACTGAACCTGGGGAAGCAGACTACTGGCATATTTAACCGCTCCGACCCCCATCTCAATGACCTGGCCGGGTGTCTTTCTGAATTTCTTGGCGACGTGAACATCCGACGATCCCAGGACAATATGAATCAGTGGATTTTCGGCCTCCCGGATACTCTCATAAACGCAGTCAATATCTGATTGGACTGCCCGCCCCAGGGCAGCAATCCAGACGTCCTTTCCGATTTTGCGACTGATCGCCTGAACAGCTTCAAAATCTCCCTGGGATGATGAAGGGAACCCCACCTCCATCATATCCACCTTCATTTTTGCAATCTGCTCGGCCACCTCTAACTTTTCGGCCAGATTCAATTTGGCTCCCGGTACCTGTTCCCCATCTCTTAAGGTTGTGTCGAATACATAAATTTTTCGTGACATACGCTTGCTCCTTTTTTGAATTTTGTGTAAAAAAGCTCCCTCTTCATCTCAATCAGAGACGAAAAGGGAGCTTTCCGCGGTACCACTCTTATTCATACAGGGGACTGTATGCACTTTCTCGATACCCTTTATGCTTCCCATGAAAGACTAATTATAGAAAAAAATTTGTATAAAAAAACGCCTGTCTCAAACGAGACAGACGAAAATCTGCTATACCACTCTTTTTATATATTAGCCTTCAATACGGGTTTAATAAAACCGATATCCATCCCCTGTAACGGTGGGCTTCCGTCTTAACCTACTTTTTCACTGAATTTGGTATTAGAATCGTTTCATCAGCGACATTTCAGCAAGCAACTCCAAGGTGAGTTCATCATCTTCTGATTTCTGCTTCGCACCACCCAGCAGATCTCTGAAAATCATCGAACAACTACTATTCCTCATCAACGTTTTTTTATATTCTGTTTATCATAAACGAATCAAGTCCGTTTGTCAACCCTATAAAACTGAAAAAGCCACCTTTTAACGTGCACTTTAAAGGCGATTTCGGTAATTCATCTCTAGCAAACCCATTTTAAAGATAACTTCCATAGTTCACCAAAAATATGCTAAAATAAGATCAATTAATATCAATGCTTAATACCGCTGTTTCAAGGAGGATTTCACATTGTCTGAAAAAATCGTTATGGTCATCTCTAACTTTGTACCCCTTGACTTAGTTGTCCGCCACTGCATCGCCAATAATTCAAGCGATCGATAACCCGATGAAATATTATAAATCTGACAAACACAAAATTGAATTCACTTTTTTGGACAGTACCAGCCTTTCTTTTGAGAGTCATAATCACATCTCAATTTACGCCGTCGGTTTGATCGTTGATGGCAGTGTTTTGGTTACTAAAGATGATATTGCCCAAAAATGCACTTGCGGGGATTTATTTATTATTCCGCCATACCTGCTTCATTCAATCCTTCCAACTTCTGGAAAATATTCCATTATAACCTTATGCCTTGGCACTGAATTTCTGGACACCAATAATTTAAGGGATGGACAAACGCTGCTGATCGATCTTGCTGACCAACTCATTCAGGATGGAATTCTGACAGCTCTGCAAGTCGATGCTTTTGCCGCCGCCCTGGAGTTGGTGTATGTGGTGCATAGCGAAATTAATTTTGAATCTAACCCGATGATTTCCCAAACTAGGGACTTTATCGAAGCTCAACCAGAAGACGCCGTCTCACTTGATGAATTATCTGATAAGATATTTATCAGTAAATATTACCTGATCCGAGAATTCAAAAAAACCATCGGTTTATCACCACACCGATTTCAGATTCAGAATCGCATTCGAAAATCCCAGCATCTTCTTCAAAATGGGGCAACCATTACTGCCGTGGCAATAGCTATGGGATTTTATGATCAGAGTCATTTTATTAAATATTTCAAAAAAATAGTGGGCATCACACCCACTGAATATATCGATTCACTGAAAGTGCTGGATTAATGGGCAATTTTTTACAATCGCTTGTGACACATCTTTGCTATATTTGTTGTAGAAAGCACGATCTGATAAAGACGTGCAACTAAACAAAAGCGAGGTATTTAAAATGAACAAAGCCGAAACCTTCACCCAGTTTAACAACGGCGTATTGGTAATTCCCGGTTATAAAAAAGAATTCAGTGATATTCCCTGGTCAAAGCATCCCACATTTGACGGCGTGGGATTGAAACACATCGTCACCGCCCAGGATACAAATGGACAATTCAGTTATCATCTTGTAAGGGTTGCTCCTAATAAAAGACTTGAAAATCACACCCATGAAAAACAATTGGAGACCCATGAAGTGATCGGCGGTTCTGGAACATGTATCAATGCCGGAACAAGTATCCCCTATCAAGCTGGCACCCTCTCGATTATGCCAGCCGGTATCGAACATCAGGTAACCGCCGGTAATGATGGGCTTTGTTTGTTCGCAAAATTTTTCCCGGCATTGTGCTAATTGATAGGCTATCTTATTCCTGACATTTTCGTTGTAAAAAAGATAACCACTATACAGAGGGCAAACGGTCCTCTGTTTTTCTTTTTATACTACGTTACCAAAGATTCTCCGCCTTCTTTTTATTACAGCGAATATTGTATTTCGCTAACAAATATATTATAATCTGCATATTGCTAAAGGTTTTACAACAAAAGAGTATTCACACTTCTTTAGAATCTGGCTTTTAGTATGAAAGGGGATCTTGTATATGGAAAATGGAGAAAAAAAGAAAAACTTATCAAACGGCACCTCCTGGTTTATCTGGGGTGGCGTTGCCGGGGTTTTTGCAATATCGAGTCGCAATACATTAGCGATCGTTATTTTCGCTGTCATTGCATGTTTATTGATCTTTGTCGGTCTGGGCAAAAGAAAAATATTTGATGAGACTTACTTAGAAGATAATTCTGCAGAATCAAGCAAAGAAATCGATGAACCTAATATGCTTTTAAATGATGTGAAATATGATGTCATCCCAGAAGAAAAAAAAGATGATAATACCCCGCCCGAAGATCATTAAAACGGCCTTCTTTCCGAAGTCATTTTAAGTTGTTTTACCACAAATTCCAACCCTAATCTAATCGGGTAGGAGGTTGACCATTAGTTGATCAGCCTCCTACCCGATTCTTCTTTTCCGACTTAACACTCTGCCTTTGTCAAATCACCTATCAGCCTTATTGATCAGCTATTACCTTAAACCGCAACACCGTTTTTAATTTGGCCGTCTCGGTCCGCCGGGGATCGGACAGATAAATTTCTCGATGGGTTTTATCGCTGCGCCGATAGCCATTCTCATTGCAAAACGCTTCCATCTGGGCAAAACTGGCTGGCTCATCATCATAGCCGCCTAAATGTAGCATCTGACAGCAGAACCCTTCCTCCAGTTCCTCTATCCGGATCCGATCGAGAAAATTATTGGGCTTTTTCTTTTTAACTTCATCGATAAAACGATCGGTCAGTTCAGCAGTCAAAAAATCCGGCTGCCGGATCATAATCGTATAGGCATAATTGCTTTTATCTGCACTTGTTTTGGTCTTGTCCACCAGATCCCAGACCCCTTCCAGGGGAAAAACAATGTAATCATAAAAGCCATCAGGAATTGCCTTACTCTTATAGGACATTTTTACCGCATAACTGAAGCTGTAAAGCGCTGCCACTGCTTCAGCAAACTCTTCCCCATTGGGATCACCATGACCGTCCAGCATGGCAAAACGAATCGGCGGCACCGCAATAATTGAGGGCTGCTTTTTAGGCAGGTATAAGCTCTTAAACTGCTTTTTATAATCCACTTTCTCCATCGTCTGATTCTCCCCTTAATTCAGTGAAATATAGATATGTATTTCGGCGTTTGCCATGTCCTCCCCGGGTTGATATTCCTCGAAGTCGCTGCCAAACCTGCGGTCAAGTTCCATCCCCCAAAGCTTCATCCAGAAGTCGCCGACGGCCTGCTGGACATCACCCTGTACTATAAATTTTGCATAGTTGCCTGCCGCAATGGTTTTTTTCTCGACCTGCGCTGGTTGCGAAACCCCGGCTGCAACTTCGCAGCCAACCATGACATCATAGTCACCGGTTACACCATTTTCATAATCGCTGTAAAGACCGATACACTTATCATTTTCTCGGCCAGTCAGGGATGCTCCAATCCCATCGCCATAAAAACGCTGCCAGGTCGTCCCAATTTTTTCGACCATCTGGGGATCATTATTGCTGGTGCGTATTTTCAAACCTGCTATCTGCTTTTCTGTTAGTTGTACCACTTCATAATTCATTTGTATACCCCTTTTCTCTTATCTTTCGATTATTTATTTTTTCTATTTGATAAGATCAGTATACGCCTGTTAACCTGACACCCGATGTCATATTAAAGATATTTTTTTAAACTGTTCTCTAGTTTTTTCTTAATCGCCTCCCGCAGCCATTGGGGTTCTACTACCTCGATGGCATCCCCATAAGAAAGAATATAGCCTTCCACCCAGCCATCACCAGGCATGGGGCTTGCGACCATAAAGGAACCGTCCTGATCTTTAGTGATCGCCACCGGGTCAAATTCATCATAAACCCGATAAGCCATCGCTGCGTCAATTTTCAGAACCAGTCGGATTTCAGAAGCGCTTATTTCCGGTGTTTCAAAAACAGTGCCCGCGGGCAGGGTTCGGGCAAAGGAGTCTGCTGATAACCTGAGTTGTCTGATCCGACTGACCTTGAAAAAACGCAACGCCTCTTTGTCCAGACAAAATCCATAAACATACCAGGACTGCCCCTTAAACAACAGCTTAAGCGGTTCAATGCAGCGCCCGGTCTTTTGGCCGGAGGCACTGAAGTAATCAAAAGCAATTCGGTTTTTATTGAGAATCGCGCTTTTCAGATCGTTGAATTTTTCCCGCTCAGAGGCACCGCCGCCCCAATGGGAAAAGTCTACTTCAATCCAGTCGGCATCTTTTTTTTCAAAAAGGGTCGCTAGTTTTCTCAGCACCGGATCCAGCTCCGGTCCGTTTAACGCCTTCATTCCCTGGAGCGATGCTAGCAGATTAACCTGTTCCTGCTCGGAAAGCAGCGATTTTTTGATCACATAGTTATCCAGTAGCCGGATCCCCCCGCCCTTGCCTTTTTCGGCATAAACGGGAATCCCGGCAGCACACAGGGATTCCACATCACGGTAAATAGTCCGCTGGGACACTTCAAAATAGTCGGATAATTCCCGGGCGGTAATCTTTTTCTTTTCGATCAGAATATAGACCGTTTCCAGCAATCGATTGATCTGCACCTTTTATCCCCCTTTCTCAAAATCAATAAAAACCGCTGCCCAATAATCCCTCTCACCAGACAGCGGTTTTGTCAATTCATAATAATCTGCTTTAAATACTTAATAACCATATCGGCAAAACGATTGATGTCCTTGATATAGGCAAAGTCCTTGCCATAGATCAGTTTTTCAGCCATCAGATCCTGTTCTTTTCCGGTGAAAACCCCGAGAATCATAATCCCCTGCTGCCTGGCCGAACGCACTTCTCTGGCGGTATCGGCAATGGCTATCCGGCCCCGGTAGGCTTCGGTTAGATCATTGACCTGGCCTTTACCCACTTTGATATCGTTGGGACGGCCATCACTTAACACGATCAGAATTTTATTATCTTCCCGACGTTTCATTAAATCTTCGCAGGTGGCCTTGATCGCCAAGCCATCGCGGTTATTCCCGGAGCAGTAGTATTCAAAGATATTGTCATTGGCGGAAAGCGGTGACTCATAGTCCCGAAAGCGCTTGATCACTGTGTAATCAAGAAAACTGGAAAAGCCCAGCACTCGGTTGGGAATGCCCACCAAGGTCAGCGCATGAGCCAGAATATAGGCCTGGATGGCGACCTTAGACTGATTCCGTCGCTGGGACCCACTGGAATCAATGAGGATATCCACCACAAAGCTGCCCTTATTGTTATCGATGTTTTTGACAAACACCTTATTATTGCTGCTGCGACCAATCCGCCAGAGTTTGTTGGGGATCAGTTGTCCGGCATCCGACGGAATCGCGTCGACAATTTCTTCCTGAACCAGGGTTCGTGACATGCTTTCCTTTAATTTGTTGATGTTTCGTTTAAAGACCTTATAATTGGCCCGAAACACATCGATATTTTTAATCTGATGTCGCTGGACGTATTTTTGTTGGAATTCATTGTCGGATTCGCTGCGGATCACCCCATCGGTCATATGAATCCGGCAGCTGCCGTGTTCGCCCTGACAGACCCGGTTTTGCAATTTTTTGACCTGATTGATATCTAAAAACGAGTTGCCATAATAATAGGCGACTTTCTCGTAGATTTTTTCAATGTCTTCTTCCTGAACCCGCAAAATCCGATTGTCCGCGGCATTATTCACATTAGACAAATCCCCTTGGGATTCCCCCATCAGGGCTTCGGCAATTTCTTCAATGGAGGCTTCAATATCTTGATCTTCCGGGTCTTCGAACATTTCTTCCAGCATAAAGTCAGAAAAATCGCCCCGGATATGATTTTTATTGTTTCCGGACTCATAGTCTTCGCCGCTCTCTGCTTCCACAAACATTGGAAAGTATTTCACATAAATGTCTTCAATGCCTCTGAGCATATCAATGGTGTCTTCCCGCTTCTGCAGATCGACTAAATCCCGGGTGATGTTTCGGGTTTCGGTGTCCACCATCGGGGTCTTGCCAATTTTTTCCAGAATCATCGCATGACGGACCTTTTCCAGAACGTTATCGGTGTGGAGTTTGTAATAATTGCTGAGGATATCATCATAGGCTTTTTTGCGGATATCATAGATCCCGGGGCGCTCAGCGATGATTTTTTCTTCCACCACCACATCGCTGCCCATGGCAATCAAACTTAATAAAATATCTTTATTAAAACCGGCTCGATGGCGGCTGATGACGTATTTCTTAACTGAAGGCCAGTTAATGTATTTTCGTCGCCCTCCGGCGGTGACGGCGTGATAGAGGGCTACATTTTCGGAAATAAAGCTTTTCTCGCCGCTGTCCATGTTCTCGTCGTAGTCTCCGGAAACCGTCCACATCAGATTAGAGATACGATTGTCAAATTCATAGTCTTCATAAATCCATTTGGCATCCTTCACAGTGTTTTCCTCCTTCCTCTGGATTTTTGGGTTTTAGCGGCTGGTAAAAACATCAGATGCTTCCCAACCTTCTCTGATCCGGGTTTTGATGACATCCAAAACAATTTCTTTTTCAAACTGGTCAAAGGTTTTGCCGACAACGCCCATATCCACGGCCAGCATCGGTTTAAGTCCTCGGCGAATGGTTTTGAGACTGCCGATAATCCCCCGCAAATCCACCGACTTGGTCGAAATTTCCGAGTTCTTGGATTTTTCCTGAAGGTCTAAGAAGATCCCGGCAAATTGTGGCAGGATTTCTTCGTTAGCATCGGGGAAGTACTCTTTTAAAATAATCATCAAGGTTTCTTCTTCAATCTGAGGAATATCAATGGTCATAAAACGGGATACCAGAGCTTCGTTGAGCTCTTTAGTGCCAGCGTATTCATAGTTCATGGTACCAATAAAGCGGGTGGCTTCATGAAGCTTAATTTTTTCATAGCCTGGCACATCAATGACCTTCCGGTAATCAAGCGCCGAGTGAAGGACTACCAGGGCATCATTTTTAGCCATATTGATTTCATCAAAAACCCCGAACCCGCCGTTGATGGCGCATTCGTAAACGGAGCCCCGGCGCAGCCGCACCTCATTGTCAATAAAGGTGTCGGTGCCAATCAGGCTTGAACTATCGGTATTGACATGGAAGGAGGTATTCCACTGGGGTCGGTTGAACAGCTCACAGATATTATCAGCCAGGACATTTTTTCCGGTGGCCTTGGGTCCAGAGAGCAGAATGTTCTCCCCCTCTAAAATTGCGGTAATACACATGGACCAGATATCTTTGCCATAAAAAACAGTTTCAGTGCTGGGAACACGATCCTGGAGGTTTTCCCCCAATTTATAAAAATGTTTGAAATATTTTATATCATCAAGAAGTTTCTCGCTGATCCCTTGTTTTAGTAATTCCTGAGTTAATCTCATTTCGTTTTTTCCTTTCTGTCAATGCCTTGCATCGATTCTTCAGTGTTATTTAGAATGAATTTAATATACCATAAAACCCAGCGGAATGGTTAGAAAAAATGCAAAACGACAAAAATTTATCCCTTTTTAAGACTACTGGCTTAAATGACAAAATCCCTTAAAATATCAATCCCATCGCAAATTTGACAGAAAAATGCACCCAACATCTGAGATTAATAAAAATCAGACAAGAAAGGTGCATATGACATGAATAAGGGTAATCAACCTTATCGCAAATTAATCTGGCATCGCATTAAAATGAAAAAATACTACAAGCGAAATAGTAATAACGCGTATGATCAGTATTGCAACTGTTATACCCGTAGCGTAGTCTTCGTCATGAACCATACTACCTTAACAATCATTGGTACGACTGTCATTGACGGTAAAGCCATTAAAATAATCAAGGAATAAAGTATATCTTCAGGTAAATCGAACATATAGTGATGAATCAAATCATTCATCACTTTTTCCACAATCTCCTTTTCCGCATAGCACAATTTTCACTGTAAGCGTTCAATTCGCTCTTTGATGCGGATAATCTCATCAATCAGACCCTGACTGCAATCAAAAGGGGAGATGCCATGACGGTCTGCATCAATGACTTCCGAGTTGAAATGAATCAGACCCAACAGCTCCTCCTCGGCTATTTTTGAACGGACAAACGCTTCATCCTTCTCATCCCGAATTTTATTGGCAATCACGCCGACCCGCGGCACCCCTAAATCTTTAGCTAGTCGCTTGACATTGCGATACGTCTGGATGCTTCGGGCACCCGGCTCAATGACCACAATAAACTGATCCATTCCCTGGGTTGTTCCTCTGCCCAAATGCTCGAGACCAGCTTCCATATCCAAAATAGCTACCTCATCTCTGTATAAAATCAGGTTGCTGATCAGCTGTTTCAAAATGACATTCTCCGGGCAAATGCATCCGCCACCGGCTGTTTCAACCGTTCCCAAAACCAGCAATTTAACACCCTCGTGATCACGACTGTAAATTTCCGGAATATCATCAACCCGGGGATTGATTTTAAAAAACGTGTTCTGCTCGATTACTCCAGTCCGTTCAGCAATCATTTTTTTCATTGCGGTGATCGGAACAATGGCATCCGCTTCTGCTTCGGTAAATCCTAATGCCAATGCCAAATTTGCATCGGGATCAGCATCGGCCGCAATCACCCGTTTTCCTTCTTTTGCATACAAACGTGCCAGCGTTGCGGCAATCGTTGTTTTTCCCACTCCACCTTTACCGGTTACGGCTATTTTCATACTATTCTCCCCATTTTTCCATAATCGCAATCAGATCATTCTGGTAATCACCAAGAAATTCTTCAAGTTTACCAATACTTTTCACATTGCTTTCAACCCCACACTGATCATCCCTAAATTCCCAGACATGGTAGTTGACACCCAGGTATTCAAAATCAATACTTCCCAGTTCTTCGACATCGGTGAAATGATAGGGCCAGCCTTTTGATTCAATAAACTGTTTTATTTGATCAAGCGCCATGTTGTCCTCTGACAATTTCTGATAGACCTAAACCTTCACCAATCACATAATCACAGCTGGCACATTTTTCTATTCCGATCGTTTTTCCATCCCGGACAAATAATTCAATAAGATCACCGCATTCGGGGCAAGCAATTTCTTTTAAAGCAAAATTATTGCGGGCCTCATGGCATCCTGCTAAGATACTCATTTTTAACTCCTTTACAATTGCAGATTATCGGCAATTTGCTTTAGTGCAGCACGAACTGGTGAATCATCAGGTAATTTAATAATTGGTTTGCCATCACAGTCATACTGATAAACTTGCTGGTCTTGTGGAACAACACCCAAAAGTGGTAATTCCTGAATTTGAACCTCTTCCAGCGTCCCGGGATCAAGTTTTCCTTCTGGTGCCCGATTGATAATCAGACCAATTTTCGTTGGCTGAACCTTTAATTCGCTAATCAGCCTGGAAATTCTTCCGGCTGCCTGTACGCCCCGTCGAGAACAGTCACTCACCAGAATCATCGTATCTATTTTTGGCAATAATCCCCGGCTGATATGTTCCATCCCGGCTTCATTATCCACAACAATAACAGGGTAATTCGTCTGAAGTCGCTGAATCTGTGTTTGAACAATCCCATTGACGAAACAGTAACATCCTTGCCCCTGTGAACGTCCCATCACCATCAGATCATAATCTTTTTCTTCGGTAATTGCGTCGTTCATCCGCATTTCCATATAAGTGGCCTTGGTTATTCCTTCAGGAATCTCATAGCTTGGATCGACGCCAGCTCGCTCGATGATTTCTCGAAGTTCACCCATCGTTGGACCCGCCTCAATACCAAGTACCTCATTCAAATTTGAATTGGCATCAGCATCCACTGCTAACACCGGTACCTTTCCGGCATCACACAAATACTGAATCAGTAAACCACATAAAGTTGTTTTACCAACCCCACCTTTACCGGCTAATGCGATAATATGTCCCATTTTCTCTCCTCCTCAACTCAACACACTGTATTTTTATGAACATCATGTTGATTTTTCTTTCTGCATTCATTATAATAACGGGAGAGTAATTGTTCAATCATCAGTTTTTTCGATTTGTTTTGTTTATCAACAGATTGATAAATCTGTTGATTTCAGGAGGAAAGATGCGAAATCAAGAAGTAAAAAAGAACGATCGGCGAACCCGATACACACGAAAAGCTATTAAAGAGGCTTTTTTAGACGAACTGACAAAAAAAAAATTTGGCAAGATCAGCGTTACCGCGATCTGCCAAATCTGTGAAATTAATCGGGGAACTTTTTACCTCCATTATTATGATTTGGATGATGTGTTAGATGACGTATTAAACGATGCGTTAGCCGATACCTCCGATGTTCTTGATCAGGTCTTGTGTCCGGACAAAATGAACTGTACCTATCCCTTTTGCGAAAAAATGCAATCCAATCAGGAATTCCGGCCACTTTTTTTTGATGAGATCGCAGCCTCACGACTCATTGGTAAAATGTCGGATTTGGCCAAGGAAGATTTTGTGACCCGACTTATGCAAAGCAGTATTCTAACCTATGAACAGGCCGAAGCCATTTTTTATTTTCAGATCAATGGCTGTCTGACCATCAACCAAATGATGTTTAAAAACCATTGCACTGACTGGAAAAAAATTCAACAGACCATCGATGGCTTTCTTCGTGCTGGTATACAAGCTTTTCTTGATCCTGATCGGGCATGAATTGCTTCTGACGGTAATGCTTAATTCCGGGTAAATAAAAAAGCTCTGAACACCTTTAAAAAAGGGCGTTTCAGAGCTTTTTTTCTTATTTGGCAAAAGTTTCGGTATTCATCACCACGAGCTCACCCTCACCGGTTTAGTCTGATAAACCGGTTCCCCGGATTGCTTGCAACGTTCTAAAATCTCATTAAATAGGAAGATGAGCAGTAATGTTAGAAAGCTTTGACCCGTCCCGATTTAATAATAATCTTTTGTCTACCACCAATTTATAGTTTTCTTTGGCCAGCACATCGTTAGCTTCAGCTAGCACATTAAAAAATGAATCGGATACATTCATTTCATCAACTACAATTGTGTCTACTGGCGCACCGCATTCTTCTCTCAACGTAGTAATAAAACTATCCAGAGACCGACAGTCGTGAATTAGCATTGTTTTATTTCTAGTATATGCCGTCATGTTTTCAATAGATAGATTTAAAAAATTCTTATTATGCTTTTTATAATTATTTCCCCACTCCACCATCGCCTCAAGAACGGTTCTTAAACTTTCCCCTACTTCAGTAAGTGTATATTCTACTCGGGGTGGAACTTCGGCATAAACTTTCCTGACTAACAGTCCTGCCGCTTCCATTTGCCTGAGATTAGCAGTCAACACTTTTTGCGTAATGTTGCCAACTGTCTTTTTTAGCTCACCGAATCGTTTTGTTCCGTCTAGTAAATCTCGGATAATCATTACTTTCCATTTGTTTTCAATCAAAGATAATGTCGTTTCTACTGGACATAATATTGAATTATCATTCATACAACGCGCTCCTTTCTCATTAGTATCCAAATGGATACTATAGCACAATATTGTGCTTACTTCTCAAGTGATACTGTATCTAGTATACTTCATTTAGAAACACAATTCAACTGCATGTGTCAGGTAGCTAGCTCATAAAATTCTAGCCAACTTAACATGCAAATCAAATTAATGAAGAGAGGTCTATCAAAATGAAAACAATTAATTTACAGGCAGGGACAGTAACAACAAATGAATTTTCAAATTTCTCAATCCACACTTACACTTCACCGGAGTCAGGCGGATTTGTGAATTCTCAAATTATCGAGACCAGCAATCACCTTATTCTTGTAGACACGCAGTACTTGCTGCCATTTGCGACCGAATTGAAAGAATATTTGTCAGGTATCAAAAAACCAATTGAAAGAATTATTATCTCCCATTCACATCCAGATCATTGGTTTGGGAATGAATTCTTTCAGGATCAAAAGATTTTTGCGCTGCAAGAAGTTCGTGCGATCCTTGAGCAAGCCGGCGATGCAATTGTCGAAAGCTATCAGTTTATGAACGAAAATGATTCTTTAGTTCCAACGGCAAAAACACTTCCAAACTCCACTTTGAAGGAAGGATTATTTACCCTGGATGGCGTGGAATTCTCAGTTATTAAGTTTACAGATATAGAAGACGCCATTATTGCAGGCATCGAAATTTTGAAAGAGAATATTCTGATCGCTCAAGATATTGTTTATGATTTTACGCATGCATTTACAGCAGAATTAGCCAATGGACAAAACAAATGGATTGAAATTCTTGAAAGCATCCAATCAAAGAATTATTCATTAATCTTAGGTGGACATGGCACCCCTTCCGCGGGAGACATTTTAACTCCTGCAATAGCCTACCTTCACGACGCGACAATTGCAATTCAAAAAGCCTTAAAAGAGGGTAATGATAAAGAAAGCAAAACACAAATTTATAGTCAGTCCATGCTTGGAAAATATCCCGAATTTAAAGCCCCGAGTTTAGTTCAACTGTGTTCAAACTATATGTTTAATTAGATTTATCAAAACCATCCGATAATCTTTTTACAAAAAGCAAAGCATTGATGCATCTAGTCAGTGCTTTGCTTTTTCCCTGTATGCGCAATTGCAAATATTCTGTCAGTTACTCTTTGTCATTTTTTAGCTGATTGTCGGATTTTCTTGAAAGGGTTTATCGGACTCAAGATATATATCCGTTCTGTTCTGCATATAATGCTATTTGATGGTCTAATTGTTCCCAATATAATCGGCTTCTTCCTTGATATATTTCTTGATATAACGGGATTAAGTCGGGATAGCGATTTTCAATATATTCCAGTATGACGGGTTTATATTCTCCTCTGAGGTTCAAGTTTTCAAGCCAGATATAATCACATTGATTTTTAATCTTCTCAATAATTGCAACCACATCTGTTATTCCTGGAAAAATCGGTGATATAAAGCAGGTCGTACGAATTCCCGCATCGTGAAAAATCTTCATGGCAGCAATTCTCTGTTCAACCGTAGCGGCCGTATCCATGTCAGTGCGGAAATCTTCGTCTAACGTATTAATCGACCAGCATACCAACGGATTGGGGAATGTTTTTATCAAGTCTAAGTCTCGCAGTACCAGATCTGACTTGGTCGTAATAATAAGGTTTGCTTCGCTCCCCTTCATTTGCTCTAAAAACAAACGTGTGCGTCTATATTTCTCTTCCCATGGATGATACCCATCAGTAACCGAACCAATGATAATTGTTTCGCCTTTGTATCGCTTCGGGTTGCGTATAGGGGGCCAATTCTTAACATCCAGAAAGCTTCCCCATGGCTCCTTGTGGTTGGTAAAACGCTTCATAAAAGTAGCATAATAATATTTGCAACTATGAGGACATCCCACATACGGATTAACCGAATAACCTGCGATGGGCAGATTAGATTTTGTCAAAATACTTTTTGTATCAATCTCTTGAATCTTATCGATCATCAGTCTATTCCTCTCTTACTTTAATCAGCACTGGTTTAGTCATCATATTCATAACCAACAAAGTCTGCATAGTAATATCGATAATCACATCCTATGTAACTCCTAAACGTTTATTCATCCAATCCAGTATACTTCCAATCGCCCAAATTCCCTTTTTTTTCAAGCCCATAATAGCTGTTTTGTGATACAAGAGCCGGCGATTCCTTTTCTAAACGATGTTGATGTGAATCAACAACAATTTCATTAGAAGCCAACGTATTTGCAATCCTGCAAATGAAAATGTCACTGCCATTAAGCGCAATTGTTTTTTTAACTTCAAGCTCATAACTCATCGGACTTTCTTGTAGAATTGGTACATTTAAAACTTCACCGGGAATCAGTTCTGCTAATTTTGTAATTTCTTTTCCATCATAACCATTTTTATGACCCAAGTAATCTGCAATTGGTAGAATGGTTTCTGTCACTAGATTAGCAGAGAACACTCCTGTCTCTTTTATTATATCTTTTGTAAGTTTATTACCATCTAAGCAAACCATGACCGATAATTCATCATCCCAGCAGAAGTTAAGCCAACAAAAAAGACCTAAGTTTGCCTTACCGTCTTCCTTGTATGTCCCCAAAATAAACAACTGCATCGGATGCGGTATAAACATTTTTGTCACGTCGATCGATGTTTTTTCCATACTCAAGCCCTCCCTTTTCAAACTGCTTGTTTCCGGGTATCAGAGACTAATCTCCTTTGGCGGATTTCCAGACATATCCGCAATTACTGCGGTTGCATCTTCCAGATAAAATGCCTCGAGAAGTGGATTGTCTGCTGTCTGATACTGTCCCTTAATGATTGGGTTCTCCATCATCGCTTCTTTAACCGACATGTTATTCTCAAAAATTGCTTTACCACTTAGTCTTAACCATACGTAATCCGGGCTTGAAATGCAAACCTCCACATGAGGATTCTGTTGCATCTCTGTATAGACCTCTTTTTTATTATTTGTTCCAAACCACAGTTTACCCTCTTTTTCAAAACAGAACATAAACGGACGACATTTTGCCTTGCCATCACGTCCAACCGTTGCAAAATATTGCAACGGATTTTTAGATAAAAACTTTACGACTTCCTTCATTTTATAGACCTCCAGGTGAAAATTTATTAGGCATCTTAATGATACCTCTTTTATTTTAGAACTCCAGATTTATAATGTAAAGTAGGCACAATGTTGTAACAAGGTATCCATATGATACTAATAGAACCGCTATATTATCTGGAACATTATATTAATTTCAGATAATTCCAATCACTGAAAATATCACATTCTTTGATCTTGTCCAAGAAAAAAATCCACCAGCTCAGTCGTGGCTGTTTCTGCTAGAAACAACTCTTGACCAGTTAACCCTGCTTCCATAATTTCTTGAAGCAGTCCAATTTCAGCGATAATACTCTCGGGCTTTTCTATGCTTTCATACATCAGCTTTTTGTTTTCATCTGTGGTCTTATTAAGCACATAATAAATCGGTTTTCCAATACTTATAGCTAAATCCGCAATTTTTTTCGAGAGCCTCAGCGATTCAAAAGACGGATCCACAATCATAAGAATGACATCCACCCCATTATCGATGCTTCTTCCAAAATGTTCAACGCCAGCCTCCATATCAATAAGAGTTACCTGATTCTCATTCAACTGAAGATTTGCAATGAATTGTCCAATCACAGTACCCATGGCGCATGAACAACCCTCATTGGCCTGGTTGATTTTCCCGCTTACCATCAGTTTTATAGAGCCTTTTTCCGAGAAGTACCCCTCTGGAATATCCGCAATCGTCCATTGTTCATGAAAAAACTGATGACTGAATTTGGAAAGCATCATATTGTTCAACACTTTTTCCTTACCACCAAAATAGCCGGTAAAACCTTTTGGCATTTCCATTCCCAGTTGTGCATGTAGTCCATAGTTTGACTCGTCCGAATCAATGATCAACACTTCTTTATTTTTATTCGCCAGTGCTTTTGCCAGGAGGGTGGTAATTGTGCTTTTTCCACAGCCTCCTTTTCCACATATCGCAATTCTCATCGTTATTATTCCATCCTTTTTTTTATTTGTATAATCTCGTCGAGCAGCCCTTTGCCACTTTCACTCAAATATTGAATCAGTAATCCACATAGGGTTGTTTTCCCCACTCCACCCTTACCTGCTAATGCGATAATATGACCCATCTTCTTCTCCTTTACAGATTGTAACATTATCAACACTGTGTTGATTATCTGTCTCTGTATTTATTATAATTAAAGCGTGAATTTGTTCAAGCATCAATTTTTTCAATTTGTTTTGTTTATCAACAGATTTATAAATTTGTCAATTATAGGAGTTATGATACGTCATCTACAAGAAAAAAAGTTCGATCACCGTACACATGGCACTACCTGCATGTGCTCGGGACTTTCACCCGTTAGGTTGCGCCCACGCCGGGCACACCGCCAAATAAAAAAACAGGGTTCTATACCCTGTTTTTTATCATTCTTTCTGATTCATTTTTTTTAATGGTTTTTAAAACTTGAACCATCCCGATGTCCGCATTAGCAATAACCTTAGCAATTTCTTCCCGGCTAATATCGTCCAGATGAAATCCCGCTACTACGGTACAGACACAATGAAAAGTTTCCGACACTTTTTTTGCCAGCGGAATCGCCAGGGCATCATCTTTATGGGATTGGGGGGTGTAACTGCTCAGTCGGCCATCATCGCCAATGGCAGTACAGCCGATATGGGCATCCCCGCCGGTTAAGAGAATCAGCCAGTCATTGCCGACGGGTATGATCTCATAATTAAGGGCCGTTTTTCCGGTACCCTGGGTCAGTTTGATATGCTCATTCATGGCTATCCTCATGGCCCCAGCGGGTAAATAGATTGTGGGGGATCTTGAGCATATCAAAGACCTTACCGACACTCTGGTTAATCACATCATCAATTGATTGGGGTTTATGGTAAAAACCCGGCATCGGTGGTAAAATAATCCCGCCAGCCTCGGTAACTGCGGTCATATTCCGGAGATGAATCAAGGTCAGCGGGGTTTCCCGAACCATCAAAATCAGCGGTTTGCGTTCTTTTAAGGCTACATCGCCAATCCGGACGATCAAGTTATCGCTAAATCCATTGGCGATGCCAGCCAGGGTTTTCATGCTGCAGGGGGCAATCACCGTGGCGTCAATGCCGTAGGAGCCACTGGACACAGCAGCAGCCATATCCCGGCAGTCGTAGACCTGGTCGGCCAGTGATAGCACATAGTCTTCAGAATAACTGGTTTCTAGGCCAATGGTTTTGCTGCCCCATTCACTTAAGACAAGTGAGACATGGTGTTCGGTATTTTTTAAAGCTTCCAGCAACCGGATGCCATAAACGACCCCAGATGCCCCGGTAATTCCCACTGCAATTTTCATGAAAGGTTTCTCCGTTTTTCTGTTTTTTCATAATCGATGCCCGCTTCATTAATGATGACCCCATAAACTGCTTCGGCGGTTTCTTTGGAAATAATCTCATCGAGTACATCGTCATAGACTTTTTGCGGGGGTCGTTTCATCGGCTCGCCCCAGCCGCCGCCACTGCTGGTATTCAGGTAAATCCGATCACCTTTCACCGCATGGCGGGGGGCTTCCTTACTTTCCATGATGATTTTCTCGCCGTCATGAACAAAAACGCTGCGGTTCAGGCTGCCCTGATGCCCGCCTCGGAGCCCATAGGGAGCAAATTTAATGCCATCGCCAAAATTGACCACATCGCCTTTTTCGGCAGTGATCTCAAAGGCATATTTCATGCCGGAGCCACCGCGATACTCGCCGGCTCCGGCGGTATCGCCATCCATTTCATGATGCAGGGTCATATGCGGGTACTGGACCTCATTGGATTCGATATTCGGTGCCTTGACCCCGCCAAAATTCGATAAGGTCGCCATATAGGGTTTGCCGTCATGGCCGGACATGGCGCCGCCACTGCCCAGCGAACAGAAGGAAAAGCCGACGTAGTAGCGATCATTCCGGGGATCCACGCCATAAAAAGATGGCCCCAAATAACGATGGTAGCCAGCGGATACCCGACCCGACTGCGCCTGATCCAAAGCTTTGAAGATCACGCCGATGATCTCACTGGCCGGGGTCAGGGTGCAAAGGGTCATCGGTGCCGGGAGATTGGGATTAACCAGCGAGCCCACTGGCAGATTGACCTCAATACAACGGAAAGCGCCACTGTTCCGGGGAATGTCTTTGCCCAGAAACCACAGGGCGGCAATCCCGGAAGCACAGGTGGCCGTCACCACCGAGGTGTTGATAAAGCCTTTAACCTGGGCATCGGTGCCGGAAAAATCCACCAGCATCCGGTCGCCGGTGATGGTAACTGCCACCGCAATTTTGACCGGTTCGGTCTGAAAACCGTCGTCATCAATATAATCCACCGCCGTGTAGGTGCCATCAGGAATGGCGGCAATCCGCTGGCGGGTCAGAGTTTCGGTCTGAATCAACGACTCCGTCACCGCTTTCTTCACGGTGGCCACCGAATAGGTGCTTAACATCTCTTTGATCCGTCGGGCTGCCAGTCGGTTGGAACCGATCTGAGCCAGAAAATCGCTGGTGAGCATTTCCGGATTCCGGGTATTCAGTCGGATCAGCTCTAGCACATCGGTAATCATTTCGTTATTTTTCATCAGGCGGGTCGGCGGAATCCGCAGCCCTTCCTGAAAGATCTCCGTCGCCTTGGGGTTGTAGCTGCCAGCGGTGGAACCGCCGATGTCACCATGATGGGCGCGGCTGACACAAAAAAACAACAATTTGTCCTCATAAAACACCGGGGTAATGATTCCGATATCTGGCAGATGGTTGCCGCCGTCATAGGGATCATTGATAATAAAAACGTCGCCATCTTCGATGACTCCTCCAAATTTTCGCAGCACTGCTTTAACGCTGAAGGATCCCGCTGTAGCTAGGATCGGGATGCCGCTGAGTTGGGAGACCAACTCGCCGTCTTCATCGCAAATACAGCAGGCAAAATCACAGGCTTCGGCAAAAATTGGGGAATGAGCCGAGCGCTCCAGGGCGATGCCCATTTCACTGGTGATGCTGTCCAGCCGGTTCATAATTACGGTGCGGTTAATGATATCGTCAGTTCGCTGATTCATGGGTCGCCTCCTTTCTGAGCGCGAAGATGCCTTCGTCCTCCTGAATACAATAAAAGCCGTTGGGAACGATCAGCGTCGTATAGGCAAAATCAATCAGCGCCGGACCAGAAATCGATTCTTTAAAATCGCCATCCCGATAAACTGGGACATCAATCTCGCCCTGGCAGTTAAAGACTTCGCCGGCAACGGTTTTGGTTGTCATCATTTTTGTTGTCACACTGCTTGTCGCTTTTGAAGTCGGGAACAATATATTCTTCTGATCGAGTTCGGAGCAGGCCAGGTGCAGATCGATAATTTCCCAATCTTTGGCTTCGGCATATTCATAAATAGCTTCATGGGTTTTATAGAAGGCTTGCTCCACGTCCTTGACACTTTCGGGACCAAATTCGCCTTGCGTCCAGGGTACCGAGATTTCGTGGTGTTGGCTGACATAGCGCATTTCCAGCATCAGATCAAAGCGCTGACGGCTTTTGGCTACTCCCAGCCGTTCCAACTGCGCCGACCCTTCGGCCTTCATCGCCGCAACCATGGTATTTAACCGCTGGGCATCCCATTGTCTTTTTTCCATCAGAATACTTTGGTTAATGTCATAACGGCAGGCGGCTCCCAGCATTCCCCAGGAACAGAAGACCGGCCCCTGTACCGGAATCAGGGCTTCTGGCATCTGCAGGGATTCCATAATCTTGGCCGCAAACAGGCCAAAGGCGCCACCGGCACTGATGAGGCTGTAAATTCGCGGATCATTCCCTTTTTGGGTGGTCACCAGCCGCATGGCATCGGCCATCATTTCGGCAGTGATGCTGTAGATAATCCGAGCAGCATCCTGCACCGAAAGATTTAAGGGGTCTGCCACCTTTTCTTTAATGGCCTTAACTGCCTGATCCATCGACAACGGCAGCTTACCGCCCAGAAAATTGTCGCCGTTGATCAGTCCCAACACCAGCAGCGCATCGGTAACCGTGGGTTGCTCGCCGCCCTGGTTGTAGCAGGCCGGGCCGGGAATCGAACCGGCTGAGTCCGGGCCAATCTGCACCCGCCCGCCAGCTTCCACATGGGCAATACTGCCGCCACCGGCACCGATGGAGCGGATATCGATCATCGGAATGCTTAAGGGATAGCCATCCAGTTCGGTTTGGGGCACCAATTGATTGACACCGCCACTGACCACATGGAGGTCAAAGCTGGTTCCGCCCATGTCTGCCAGAACCGTATGGGTTCGACCCAGGTATTTGCCTAAGGATAAATTACCGACGGCGCCGCCGGCGGGCCCGGATAACAGGGTCTTAACCCCAAAGTTCTCCAAGGCTTGTGAATCGCTGAGGCCGCCGCTGTTTTTCATAATATGCACCGGCTTATCCCAGCCAAAAACGGCCAGTTCTTTTTTGACATTCTTCAGATAATCGGCCAGCACCGGGGTGCAATAGGCGTTAATCACCGTGGTAGTGGTCCGTTCGTACTCCCGGATTCGGGGGGAGACTTCCGAAGATAATGACACAAAAACGTTAGGCAGTTCTTCTCGAATAATTTCAGCGGTCCGCTTTTCATGACCCGGATTAAGAAATGAAAACAGATAACAAACCGCAATCGCTTTTACGTCAGCTTCCCGACATTTCTGACAGGCTGCCCGAACAGCCGCTTCATTAAGGGGCTTAATCACAGCCCCCTGGTAATCCATCCGCTGTTCAATGCCCAGTCGCAACCGCCGGGGTACCAGAACCATCGGGTTTTCAATGGCCAGATCCCACTGATTAGCCAACTGCGCCCGGCGGATTTCCAGGGCATCCCGAAATCCCTCGGTGGTGAACAAGGCGGTCTTAACCCCTTTTTTCTCCAATAGGGCGTTGAGTGCCAGAGTGGTTCCCAGGGATATTTTTTCGGTCTGAGCCAATAACTTTTCCAGGTCAGTTCCCCAGACCACTGCCAGTTCTTTAAGTCCTGCCAGAATACCCTGAGCCGGATGGTCATGATTGGTGGGGTTTTTCAGGGCAATCCGCTGTTCGGCCTGATCCCCGAAACAGCCCACCGATGTATAATCGGTAAAGGTACCGCCGGTGTCAATCGCAATTTTTATCATATTTGACCTTCTTCTATTTGACGTGTTTAAACAATCGCTTGATATCGTTAATGACATTTTCGTCAATGTCGATTTTTGGTGAGTAGCCGCTGAGGGGCTTGGTGGCGTCGATGCCCATTTTGGCCGTAAGGCCATCGTCACCGGTGGAGGGATCCAGAGTTTCGCCCATCATATGGGGGAAGATCATGACACCTTTATCAGCCTGAAGCCGGGTGGCCATGGCCCACAGCACTTCCTGTTCGTTGAAGACATCCACATCCTCGTCCACAACAATGACCATTTTAATGTGATGATCCATCCCCAAGGCGGTTAAAATAACCTGTTGCGCCTGGCCTTCGGCAGTTTTCTTCATCGACACATAGCAGTGGAAAATCCCGCAGGAAGATAACGGCGAATGAACGGCCTTGATGTTGGGCAGATTCTGTTTTAAAAACTTGGTGATATCGCCTTCTCGCTGGATCGATACGATGGTAATGTGTTCGCTGCTCATAGCTGGGGTAATATCATGGAAAATCGGTTTTTCCCGATAACGGATAGCATTGACCTGGAAAACATTTTCGGTGCTGCGGAAGCAGGCGTAATTGGTATATTCAGCAAAAGGGCCCTCCGGTTCTCTGACATTGCAGAGCACTTCCCCTTCCAGCACAATTTCCGCATAGGTAGGCACATTGAGATCCATGGTGGCACAGGGAGATACTTCCAGGGGTTCCCCGAATAATCCGCCGATGGCACCGTATTTTCCTAAATGATACGGAATCGAAGCTTGCGAACCCAAGGCAATATTTGGATGAACGCCAATACAAATGGCGGCTTTCATGTTTTCGCCCCGTTCCTCACTCTTTCTGAAAAATTCCCACATCCGCTGACGGGAGTGGAAGGAAATTCCCAGCTTGTTTTTTCCCTTCAGTTGCAGACGATGAAAACCCAGTGTTTCACAGCCAGTTTCCGGATCTTTGGCCACGGTCAGGCCGGAGGTAATATAGGGACCGGCATCAATAGGAAAATGAGTGATGATTGGAAACTTGGTTAAATCAACGTCATCGCCGGTAATCAAATGCGCATTACAAGGCGGGTTTTCCACCACCTTAACATCATCAAAGCGGTTTTTGATCCGCTCGGCAAATTCGAAGGACAGATCTTCGGTTTTAACACCCATGGCTCTGGCAAACCGGTCTTTGGTGCCGAGAATGTTGGTCACCACCGGAATATCGCCGCCTTCCACCTGATCAAACCACATCACCGGATATTTCCGTTGTTTTTCCAGCTCCATCATCAGGGTGCTGATTTC
Organism: uncultured Acetobacterium sp.; assembly: GCF_963664135.1. NCBI lineage: Bacteria > Bacillati > Bacillota > Clostridia > Eubacteriales > Eubacteriaceae > Acetobacterium > uncultured Acetobacterium sp. The sequence continues at coordinate 1,914,820 of NZ_OY760905.1, forward strand.
ATATTCCCGCTTGACAGGTTCCGTCACATGGCAGATTTCCCCAGCTTTATCCAATTGTTCTAAAAACACACGTAAATCCTGACTCATCTTCGATTTCTCCTTAATTGTGATTGAATAAACTACTTGTAAAACTACAAATTGCTTTGGCACCTGTTTTCTAAACAGATACCAAAGCATTTGATTTTTCTTTATGATTTTACTTTACATATTTTTTTAGCATTAAAACTCATGACAAAACACAAACGCAGTACCGACAATTGTTATATCATGTTGTTTACATCAAAGCGAACACGGCGATAGCCTGTACGATTTGCAGCAATCAACAGATTAACAATTGGTCGGTACGGTATTTCATCACTACCTGTATATGCTTTGAAGATTATTTTACCATACCTGATTTCAATAATGCATCATAAACTTTCTTTTGAGCCAGTGTCGCCAATGGCCAGGTTACACCAATGGTTATCAGGGTGGATACTGCCGCAACACTTACTGGCAGCCCAAGAATGAAAACCAGACCCACAGCAACAATGAGGTTCCCTAAAATACAAACGCCACCTTGAGCTAGAATGTGATGAGACCATTTGGTCATATCACATTTTACAGCCACGAAGGATACCCAGATGGACGCAATGCCGTTGGCAAAGATAAAGGTTGGCCAAAGGGGCGTATACATGATTGAAATCAAGGCTTCTACTTCGGCGGCAATCAGTCCGCCTGGCTGTCTGTAAAGCAGCGTCAGAATCCCGGTAAAGAATGCCCAGACCGTTCCGTTAATCAGTAACATTCCCATTTTTCCCCAGGGTAGCATGTTATCAATCTGGCCGGTAATCTGGCAGGCGATAACAAAGACAATCCCCATGACGACGGCACCAATTAAAGATTTGGTATCAGTTTTAAAAATACTTTTTTTTCCAATTGCTTGTTCGTTTTGCATGTTGTGCTCCTTTTTTTGTAAAGATTAATTTTTTATTTACACAGTTTTTCAACTGTTACAAAATCGTTTTTATTAAGACCCCACCAAACCCAATAATCAGACAGATGATGGTCATACCTTCCAGGGGATGGAGATTAATTTTTTTTTCAAAATTTCGGGATGCGTAACGGCCGTAGCCTCTGAGTTCCACCGACAGCGCCGCATCATTGGATATCCGCATGGCCCGGTACATCAAGGGTAAAATTGAGGCCGGCAGGTTCCGGATTTTCTCAACCACGGTATCATTTGAAACCCCACGGGCCGACTGGCTATTACAGATGGACTGATATTCCCCAATCATCACCGGGAAAAACCGGGCCACCATTGGCACCAGCATGGCATAACGATAGGGAATCCGCCAGTGAATGAGCATCTGAGCCATATCCATAGGATCAGTATGGACCCCGAACTGATAGGCCGAAAACGAGATAATACTGATTCTTAAAAAAGCCAGGATCGAAGTTACGATAAAGCCACTGTAAATCTGTAGGATTCCCCAGGAATAAAGCAGCTCGCCTGCTCTTCCAAAGATCAGATTGATAATCAATACCTGGGTGCCGATAATCAGCAGTACAACTGACAACATTTTAAAAGCTTTCAAAGATTTCTCTGAGAGCAGTTCACTGATGAGGATCACCCCCAATAAAATGCCATTGAGCAGAATACTTCTTGATACCAATGCTGAAAACACCAGAAACAGGCACCAGGTCAGTTTGAGCCGGGGATCCAGTTCTTTTAGTTTAAACATTTATAAATCGCCTCCTTCCATGAGTTCCAGTCGAACTAATTCTTTAATATAATTATCCATTTCTTCTGCCTCAAATTCCAAGGCCAGCTGATGGTTGTGCATCACCACAATCCGATTGGCAAAGTCTCTGGCTTCCGTTAAATCGTGGGTCACCAGCAAAATGCTGACACCCTGACTGCTGAGCAGGGCCAGTTTTTCCATCACCAATTGACTCTGGGCACCGTTTAAGCCAGAGGTCGGTTCATCGGCAATGATCAGCTCTGGATCATTAATAACCACCGAACCAAGTGCCAATAATTGGCGCTGGCCCCGGCTCAATCGCTGGGGATGCATTTCCTCCAGCCCCTCCAGTCCAATCAGGGCCAGGGTTTCCTGAATTTTTTGGTTCGTCTCTTGCTCATTAAGTTTTTTACTGTCATTTTTACTTTTAAGTACATAACTTATTTCATCTCTGACAGAACTGCAAAAGATCTGATCATCGGGATTCTGAAACAGAAATCCGATTCGGCGTCGCAATTCACCCACATTTTTCTTTGTCACCGGGATTCCAAACAGTTCGACCGAGCCTGAGCTCGGTTTGACCAAACCTTCGATAAGTTTAAGCATGGTGGACTTACCCGAACCATTCTGACCAATGACAGCCGTGAAATCGCCTTTTTTCAGACTAAAATTCAGGGGCAGACATCCGGTTATCCCGCCCTTATAGGTATGGGACGCGCCGTTTAGCTTAATCACGTCGGTATTTTTATCCACCTGGATCGGTTCGGCCCGACGGTTGTTTTTGCGGAAACCATATTTTTGCTGATATTCGGCGACCGGCAGAAAATCTTTGACCGTCCCAGCTTCCATCACCAGTACCTGATGGGCATCTTTTAAGACTTCGCCGGATTTATCCATGACCACCAGGGTGGTCACTTTTTTCTCCCGATTCAGCTGACCCAGATGGCGATACAGCTCGGTGCTGGCTTTCGGGTCCAGTTCGGCCGTGGGCTGATCCAGCAGCAGGATTGGAGTTTTCAATGCCAGAATGCTCCCCAACACCACCTTCTGAGCTTGTCCGCCGGATAAGGCATCCGTTGTCCGATCTGAAAACGCCCGAATCCCCAGAAAATCCATGATCTCATTGACCCGATTCGCAATTTCGTCCTGACTCAAATTGAGATTAGACACCCCAAAAGCCAACTCATCGCCAACGCACCGGTTAACCATCTGGTTTTGCGGTTCCTGCATCATATATCCCAGATAGTCGGCCATTTGGCAAAGCGGAATGCTTGACACATCCTGATCGGCTATCGTCACTGTCCCAGATAACGTACAGGGATAAAACTTCGGTGCCGCCGAGGTAATGGCATGGAGCAGCAGTGATTTCCCTGAAGCCGCCCCGCCGGTAATGGCAATGAATTCGCCCTCATTGATATTTAGTTTGATGTTTTTTAGCGCTGGTTCCTGCTCGTCCGGAAAGGTGAGCGCTTTGATATCCAGTTGGATGATGGGTTTCATTGGGTGTCCTCGTGATTTCACAAAAAAAATAAAAGTTTCAGCTATCCTAAGGATAGCCGAAACTTTACCGTCGTTTCATACTATTATAATTTAATGGCAGGTCTCCTGACTCTGGTTTATCTGTTTTTGCGCCTTCCCGTTTCCAGTGGCATGTGCAAAAACAAAACCATTCACAGTGATGGGTTCGTCCAGGATTCGCACCTGATTCCCTATTCTCCTTTTACAAGGCACCATAAATCTTTTAATATTTTATTGACATTATCATAACGAATTTGCTTACATTTGTCAACTATAATATCCCAAATGTCGGTTGATTGATCATCAGAAATAAATTTTACTTTCAATAATCAATTTTAGACTCTATAATTAATTAAAGCATTTATAATAAACAATGGATTATGCTTTGTCTGTTTTAGTTTCAAATATAAAGAATAGGAAATAAAACCATGAAAAATTCTGAAAATAACAATTATTTCTCATTAAACAGCTACGATCCTCATACCCATGGCGGTCAGTATCTGGAAAACATGTCATCAGCTTCCTGGGTATCCGAGGCTTTATTCACAGCCCTGGACTTAGATCTTTTCGAAATCCTCGAGCCCTATGGCAATGACGGTGCTTCGGCGGTCCTTCTTTCACAAAAGCTAGAAACTGAAGCTGCGGTACTCACACCCTATCTGGCCTTACTGGAAAGTCTGGGGCTGCTTTTCTGCTTTGAAGGAATCTTCACTAATGCCAGCCTGACCAAACGCTATCTGCTTTCATCCAGCCCGGATTATCTGGGAGATGCTATTCGCTTCCGAAAAACCCAGGCCCTCCAGTGGCATCATTTGAAGACAGCACTATTGCAAAACAAATCCATTGAAATCGGCGGACAAGCTGATCCTGCCGCCAATTTGGACATCGCTACGCTAAAAAATAAGGCAGTTAATCAACTCACCCGCATGAAAGCCCTTGAGTGTGTGGGGTTTTTCAATGACTTATCAGGGAAAATCCTGATCATCGGTCCTGGTTCCGAAACAATGGGACGCTGTTTTGCCAAAACCTTTCCCCATATTTACGTGACCCTCTTAACTGATAAAAGTGCCTTCTCACCGACTTTGACGTCCATGACGGATGTTGCACAGATTCATACGGCAACAAAAACAGATCTGGAAATCACTGCCGGTAATTCCGACAATGATTATACCCTGATTATCCTTACCGGCCTCTTTGTCACTGATAATCAGCAACTTCTTCACGATCAATTATCATTCTGTTTGCCGCTGCTTCAGCCCGACGGCATCCTGATGCTTCACGATGCCTTTGATGAGCATGCAACCCTGATGGCCAGACTATCTGGCGTCAATCGGATGATCCATTTTGGGGGCCAGGTCTGTTCCAGAAACGAGGTCATCCACAACTTAGAGACAGCAGGTCTCTTAACTACTGCTCTGATTCCACTAGAAACCGACACCGCTGTTATTTTTGCCGCAAAATCATCATCATTTTTGGAGTCACTGACCCTGACCCCCATTCAACGCTTAAAACATCCCATTCTAAGCATTGGCTTCGATGATGTCCTGGAAATCGCCACTGATTCGGTAGTTGTTACCGAATTTGCCAAAAAAAAATGCGCTTTCGGCTGTTCATCGGCCAATCTCAAACATTGTCAGGCCAATGATCTCTCCATGGATGAAACCAAACAACTGCTGACCACCTACTCCAGAGCTTTTCTGATTAAAGGAACCCCGGGGACTGGCGAATTTCAACGAAAAATCCTCGCTGCCGAGCGTTTGGCCTTTATTGATGGCTTTCATAAAGCCTTTGCCTTTTGGGCTGGACCCTGTCATATCTGCGCTTCCTGTGATCTGGAAAAACCCTGTCTTAATACCAAAAACCGCCGTCCTTCCATGGAAGGCTCGGGCATTGATGTATTCTCAACGGTTCGCAATAACGGCGAAACCCTGAAAACCCTGGCCGCTAAAGATGACTTTGCGAAGTATTATGGGTTGTTGCTGCTTGAATAGCAACAATTCACAAATAAGTCAATTAAAGCTACGATTTCTAACTCGTTTTGTTGAAATTATTACCGCAACCTGAGTTTATGCTGAAGCTGTTAACACAAAAACCACGAAGCGCAAACTCCGTGGTTTTTTATCTTATCCATTTTACTATTCGATTACAATCACTCGCTTTTCAATTGGCACAAATTCTTTTTGAATCGGTTCTGCTGTTGGGCCTCCAAAGGGCATTTGCGCAATTAAGCGCCAGGCCGACGGAATATTAAAGGCATCCTTAACTTCTTTATCAATAATTGGGTTGTAGTGTTGAATGGTTGCCCCTAAGCCTTCTGCTTCCAGCTGGCTCCAAATTGCAAATTGGAGCATCCCATTGGACTGTTCGGCCCAAACCGGAAAACTCTCTTTGTATGGCGTAAACCGTTCCATAAGACCCTTGGTAACTGAGGTATCATCATAAAATAACAGCGTACCGCATCCTGCTGCAAAACCATTGATCTTTTTTTCGGTTGCACGAAAATCTTCAGCTAAAACAATTTTTCTGAGGGTTTCCATCACAATTCCCCAAAACTCCAAATGTCGTTCACCAAATAAAACAGCGACACGTTGACTTTGACTGTTAAATGCTGAAGGCACATGCTTGGTTGAACTATCGATAATTTCAAGTATTTCTTCAGCGGAAATTGGACTTTCATCACATATTTCATATATTGAGCGGCGTCCTTCCATTGCTTCCTTAAAACCTAATGGCATATGATTTCTCCTTTATCATTCTATATTATTAGCTCGTTTAACCCCTATTTAATATATTATACATCAATTCGAAATAATTGCCATGATAAAAGTGTTAGTAAACTCAATAATTTGTTCAAAAAAACAGAGTCCGGAAGACTCTGTTTTTACAAATCAATTTAGCTCGTAAGCTTTGGTTCTTAGGTAAATTTTTAAATTACTTCCGCGTGATGGCTTTTTTGGCTGCTTCAACAATATCGTTGGCGGTTAAACCGTATTTTTCCATCAATGGCGCAACCTTTCCGGATTGTCCGAACAGGTCTTTGACACCAACCCGTTCCAGTGGTACTGGGGCGACATCTCCTAAAACTTCAGCCACCGCACCACCTAAGCCGCCCATGATGCTGTGTTCTTCAGCAGTAACAATGGCACCGGTTTGAATGGCGGCATCGAAAATAGCATTGACATCAATGGGTTTAATCGAACCCATATTGAGAACCCGAGCCGAAATACCACTTTCTTTCAAAAGTTCAGCCGCCTCCATCGCTGGTCCCACCATCAGACCAGTAGCAATGATGGTCACATCTTCGCCGCTTTTTAACAACCCAGCTTTTCCCACTTCAAAAACGTAGTCTTCGTCAAATAGCACTGGCACATCACTTCGACCTAAACGAATGTAAACGGGCCCGTTAATTGCCAGCGCCGCATCCATCATTTTCTCTGTTTCAACGGCATCTGCCGGTGATAGCACAGTCATGTTAGGGATCACCCGCATCAGGGCGATATCTTCAATGGATTGGTGAGAGCCACCGTCTTCGCCAACCGAGATCCCGGAATGAGTTAAGGCAATTTTCACATTTAATTTAGGATAGCAGATACTGTTACGAATAATTTCATAAGCCCGGCCGGCACCAAAAATAGCAAAGGTACTGGCAAATGGTACTTTACCAGCTGTAGCCAGTCCTGCCGACATGCCCATCAGGTTTGCTTCGGCAATGCCGACATTAAAATGTCGGTCGGGATAAGCTTTTTTAAAAATATTCGTTTTGGTTGCACCCGAGAGATCCGCATCTAAAACCACCAGGTTTTCGTTCGTTTCGCCCAATTTAACCAGATATTCACCATATGCTTGTCGTGTTGATTTTTTTTCTGCCATGATTACGCCTCCAATTCCGCTAATGCTTGTTTGACTTCTTCAGCATTCGGGCCTTTTCCATGCCATCCGGCATTGTTTTCCATAAATGAGACACACTTACCTTTAACCGTTTTGCAAATAATGACGGTTGGTTTATCTTCTGATTTTTTTGCGGCTTCCACAGCGGTTCGCAGTTCATCAAAACTATGTCCATCTTCCACGGTGATCACATTCCAACCAAAGGCTTCAAATTTGGCATCAATCGGGAATGGTGACATAACTTCACAGATGGCGCCATCAATCTGAAGATTATTGTTATCCACAAAAGCAATCAAATTATTCAATTGATAGTGGCTGGCAGCCATTGCGGCTTCCCACACCAGGCCTTCCTGCAATTCGCCGTCGCCCAATAAAACAAAGACCTTATGCGCTTTGTTATCGATTTTTCCGGCCAGTGCCATTCCGGCGGCCGCCGAAATTCCCTGTCCCAACGAACCGGTTGACATATCAATCCCAGGTACCTTGTTCATATCTGGGTGGCCCTGAAGCATGGAGCCAAGTTGTCTTAAATCCTGTAGTTCCTCTCTGGGGAAAAAGCCTTTTGCTGCCAGGGTTGCATAAAGCACCGGCGCAGCATGACCCTTTGACAAAACAAAACGATCCCGATCGTCTTTTTGGGGGTTCTTTTCGTCCACATTCATTTGTTCAAAATACAGCAGCGTTAAAATTTCTGCCGAAGACAATGAACCTCCGGGATGACCTGAGTTTGCTTTACCAATCATTTTTACAATATCTTTACGAATGCCCCTAACGGTTTCTTCTAAAAATGCCATTTGATTCTCCTTGAGTTTAATAATTTAGTTAATTGCGAAAGTACCATGAGCTTTGGGTGCCGTTTCGTAATTTCCTATTTAATAATTATCACAATTTGTGTTTATTTGCCGATCTAAAATGTCCCGGCGGATCGTCTGTGCAACGCCGTCCTTAAGATAGACCCGGGGTACCCGTTTATTCACCATACAGGTTATCTCATAATTGATGGTTCCCAATGCCTCTGCCAGGATGTCCGCTGAAATATTATTTCCGAAGAGTTCCACTTCGTCATAAAGAGAAACCTCGTCAATGTCAGTTAAGTCGATCATGCACTGATCCATGCAGATATTGCCAACCACCGGTGCCAGTTGACCCACAATCCAGACCTTGGCGATACCGTTTAGCATCCGGGTATATCCGTCGGCATAACCGATGGGCAGTGTGCCAATGAGTCGGTTCTCGGTGGCTACAAAATTATTGCCATAGCTCACCGACTCTCCGGGCTGGATCGTTTTCAGATGAACAATTGTTGATTTCAGAGTCATTACCGGTTTTATATCAATTTTTGACCGATCCACTTCCGTTGAGGGGTAAAGCCCGTAAAGGATAATCCCCGGGCGCACCATATCAAAATGAACCCCTTCCACATCAAATATTCCGGCACTGTTAGCCATATGTTTAATGGGAATATGAATATTCTTTTCTTCCAGCCCTGCAGCGACTTGCTGATAACGTTGGACCTGCTCGTTGGTATATCTTTTATCGGTGGCATCCGCCGTTGAAAAATGGCTATATAAGCCCTGGAGTTCAATACCTTCTAATTGACTTATAACTTCAATTTCCTTAGCCGCGTCACGCCAGCCAATGCCAATTCTACCCATGCCAGTATCGATTTTGATATGAATTGGGTGTCGGATACCTGCTTCCATACAATAATCTGATAATTCCCTGGCAAAATCCAACTGATAAACGCCGGGAATGACATCCCATCGGACCAGATCCGGGATGTGTTCTTTGGCAGTAAAGCCCAGCAATAAAATCGGTTCGGTGATGCCGCCCTGCCGGAGAGCGATAGCCTCATCAATGAAGGCAACGGCCAACATATCTGCCCCGGCATCACACAAGGTCCGGGCACATTCCAGACTGCCATGTCCGTAAGCGTCAGCCTTGACAACCCCCAGAATCTTTATATCCGGTCCGACAATCCGGCGTATTTCTTCGTAATTGCTTGTCAATGCATCCAGGTCAATTTCCACCCAGGTCGGGCGGAGTGCCAGTTCCTTCATTCTTATGCGACTCCTTTAACCATGCTCAATACCATGGCTACTCCATTTTTTATTGATGCTTCCAGATTGGCCTTATAATCATCGGTCAGGTTGGCGTCGGCCTTGTCGGACATGGAACGAATAACCAGGTAAGGAACCTGATTCAGCATGGCTACTTGTCCAACTGCTGCGCCTTCCATTTCCACACAGAGTCCGCCGAATTCCTCCCGGAGTTCTTCTTTAAGTTTATTGGAATCTACTCCTAAATCAGCCGTCATGATGCGACCGACACGATAGGATGCCTCCAGTTCTTCAGCGGCTGCGACCGCCAGTGCAATCAGCGTCGGGTCAGCTTTAAAAAAAGTAATATCCATGTTTGGGATTTCGCCGCGCGGATGTCCAAAGGCTCGGGCATCCATATCATATTGGCAACTGTCCTCGGAAATGACAATATCACCAATTTCCAGCTCGGGATGAACGGCGCCAGCTACACCAACATGAATGATAGTGGTTACCTTAAAAACATCAATCAAAACCTGGGTACACATCGCTGCATTGACTTTCCCAATGCCACTTTTCACCGCAACTACTTCTTTTCCGTTGAGTTTTCCTTTGAAAAAGGTCATCCCCCCGTGGTGGATCTTGATTCCATCCTCCATCGCAGACTTGATGTCACGAACCTCACTGTCCATGGCTGCAATAATTCCGATCATTATATTATTTCTCCTTTCACAAGACTCACCACTGCATTGGCAGCGATTCCCAATTCACTTCCGGTAAAACCCAGACCTTCTTCGGTCGTGGCTTTGATACTGACACGGCCTCCGGATAAATCCAGTGTTCTACTAATATTTTCGATCATGGTTTCCATATAGGGCTTCAGTTTCGGTGCCTGAGCAATAATGGTTGAATCAATATTATTGATTCGATACCCTTTTTGAGCGATCAGCTGTCCTACTTTTTTTAGCAGCATTAAACTGTCACAATCTTTATAGGCCTCATCCGTATCCGGGAAATGTTTACCAATATCTCCCAGCGCCAAAGCACCTAAAAGCGCATCCATGATCGCATGCACCAGCACATCTGCGTCGGAGTGGCCCAATAGACCTAAAGAGTGTTCTATTTTTACACCGCCTAAAATGAGTGCTCGACTTTCAACCAGACGATGGACATCATAACCGATCCCTACTCGTATCATTTTGCTCCTTTCAGCCTGCTTTTCAAATAAATTTAACCATAGTTTCAGCCATTTGTACAGATTTTTTTAATTTCATTCGCGATAAATTTATTATTCAAATAATTTCAAACGATAAATTTATCAGCTTCTTTATTTTTACAAATGCTAAAGTGTTAGCCCATTTTTCTTGCGAAACTTCATGTAAAACCAGCCTCGCTTTTTTCTGTCTTATTTGATTCCGACGATTTAAATCATCGGAGTGTTTGTTTACTTTAAAATTATAACATAAATAAATCAAAAAAATGCTACCAAATAGATAACTTTAAAAGAGTCTCAGTTATTTACTTGGTGGCATCATTCTTAGCATTTAATTTTCAGCTGAACGAGTATCTTTTAACAAATCCCGCACCACTTCACCAGCAATAAGAAGTCCCGCCACCGAGGGTACAAAAGCAATACTGCCGGGGGGATTTTCTCTGATCATTGGTTCTTCTGATGAATAGAGAACTTTAAGCGATTTAACGCCCCGTTCCCGCAGTTCTTTCCGCATCACTTTGGCCAGCGGACAAACCGAGGTTTCATAGATGTCAGTGATGTGAAAACGGCTGGCGTCCATTTTATTTCCGGTTCCCATGCAGCTGATAATTGGAACCTTATTACTCTGGCTTTTTACCACCAGATCGATTTTTGCTGTTACCATATCTACTGCGTCAATGACATAGTCATAATCCTGAAGATGAAAGTCCTGGGTATTTTCCGGGGTATAGCATTTATGCATGGGATGGACAATACAAAGGGGGTTAATGGCAATCAGTCGTCGGGCCATAACCTCGACTTTTTTCTTGCCGATAGTTTTTACATTGGCCATGATTTGACGGTTCAGATTGCTGGGTTCAATAATATCCTTATCGACAATGGTTAAAAAACCCACGCCGCTACGAATCAGAGCTTCGGCTACAAAAGAGCCCACCCCGCCAACACCGAACAAAATGACGCGCGAATTATTTAGAATTTCCAAACCAGATGTTCCAATTAATTTTTCAGTTCGGTCAAAAATTCCTGATTCTACTTTCATCTTTACATTCTTTCTGGAGCAGATACTCCTAAAATGCTCAACGCATTTTGAATCACTTGTTGGGTTGACTCAATTAATGCAACTCTGGCTTTCATTAGCGCTTTATCCTCAACACGAACGTGGCAGGCATTATAAAAACTATGGAATGCTGTGGCCAGATCGATGGCATATCGGGTAATTCGGCTGGGATCCAGTCTATCTTCGGCAGTCAGAATTTCATCGGGGAAATTAGACAGGATTTCAATCAGGTTCAATTCTTCTTTTTCAACCAACTGGCTGTAATCAAGCGTAATCGTCTGATCCAGTTCTTCAGTCATCTGGCGAATAATGCTGCAAATTCGTGCATGGGCATACTGAACATAAAACACGGGGTTATCGTTGGATTGCTCAATCGCCAGATCCAGGTCAAAGTCGAAATGACTGTCTGGTGAACGGAGATTAAAAAAGAATCGGGTAGCATCTACCCCTACCTCATCAATCAAATCAGTTAAGGCGATGGCTTTTCCCTGACGTTTTGACATCCGGGCCACTTCACCATTTCTTAGCAGTCTAACCAATTGCATGATGACCACATCAAAATTTTCGGCATTAATTCCCACCGCCGTTAAAGCGCCTTTAAGTCGAGCCACATGGCCGTGATGATCGGCACCCCAGACATTGATGCAACGATCAAAGCCGCGGTTAATAAACTTGTCCATATGGTAGGCGATATCGGCCATAAAATAGGTGGGCAGACCATTGGCGCGGATTAATACATCATCCTTATCGGAACCGAAGTCGGTGGCCTTAAACCACAAGGCACCCTCCTGTTCGTAGGTGAAACCGCCTTTACCTAAAAGTTCAATGGTCTTCTGAATGGCGCCGCTGTCATATAGGCTTTGTTCCGAAAACCAGACATCATAACGGATGCCATAGGCTTCCAGATCGCTTCGCATTTGGGTAAGGTTTTTATTCAAAGCATAATCAATGAGGATCGGTTTTCGTTCTTCCGGTGTCATTGATCGGTGGACATCACCATTTACTTCAATAAAAACTTTCATATGTTCGGTAATATCTTCGCCCTGATAACCGTCCTCGGGAAAGGGAATCGTTTCGCCCATTAACTGTCGGTAGCGGGCATCCAGGGAATCCCCAAATTTGACAATCTGGTTCCCGGCGTCGTTGATATAAAACTCCCGTGTTACCTCATAGCCGGTCCAGTCGGCAACCGCTGCTAAAATATCGCCAATGGCACCACCTCTGGCATTACCCATGTGCATCGGCCCGGTAGGATTGGCGGAAATAAATTCCAGATTGAATTTTTTACCGGCATTTTTCTGACTCCGGCCATAATCGGCTTTCATGGTTGCCACTTCAGCTAAGACGGCATATTGCCAATACGGTTTCAGCTTGAAGTTAATAAATCCCGGTCCCGCTATTTCGATGGACTCGATGTAGGTATCTGCTGTGTTCATATTAGCGACTAATGTTTCAGCAATAAAACGGGGTGCTTTTTTTGTCTGCTTAGGAAGCTGCATGGCAATATTGGTGGAATATTCCCCATGTCCTTTTTCTCTGGGAATTTCCAGAAAAAGATCGGGCATGGTTTCTATGGCTAGGGTTCCCGATTCCACCACTTGATTAAGGGAGTCTCCAATGATTTGTTTTATTTGTTCGGTGATCTTTTCACGTATGTACATCCTTAATTTCCTCTCACTATTCTATTTATTTAGGCAATTGCGAAACTCATAAACGTCGAACAATAGTTGCTTTGCATTCAGTTTCCACAAACAATTTTGTAATGTGTAGGCGAACAGGCGATAGCCTGTACGACGTACAGTGTAAAAATTCGCGAAGGCAACGAGCCAATCACAAGCTTGCTTGTAGTTGGCAACTGCTCGCGACAAAGAAGAAATTCGCATTGCGATTTCTTCTGGTTGTTTCGTGCGAAACTGGACACAAAGCTCACGGTACTTTCGCAATTGCTTATCGTTGAAATTTAAAGGAGAAGTGCGCCTGGCACTTCTCCTGTTATTGGCATTCCCGCCTCTGGTTTATTGGGTAATTTTTATGTTCAGGATATTCTGAGAATTGGTGACGCCTTCAATTTCAATATTGTAGTCAATTGATACCTTGGTCGGCTCTTTATCCTCATTATAATTCACAAATACATCCTTGGTTAAAATCCCCATTGTCACATCCCCATATGGGGTGGAATACCAGGTCAGGTTTCTTTTACCACGTTCAAATTCCATGATGGAATTGGTCGTTCCCAACCGGATGACCGACACTTTTTGAGCATCAACACAAACCGTGGTAATTGTTCCTTCCATCCCGGAAACTTCCGATTCCTCATAGGTCACACAGGACCGATCAGCTTCTTTATATAAGGCTCCTTCAGTAAGGAACTCGAGTGCATCCTTATCTTCTTCATTTTTAACGGTTCCCGAAATGGATAACCATACTTTTTTTCTTTCTTCAGTCATCGGTCTCCTCCTGGAGGTATAATTTCTCTCCTATTAAACCATTGATGGGTTTTTTTATCAAGAAAAATTATCCTTTTAAGTTTTTATTAGGATTCGGCCTCTTACGAAAACAGAACCCTTAAATAGTGATCCGTTTACGCTTAGCGGACGCAATAATCAGATCTACAAGTTCTATATACCCAATTCCGGTGGCTTCCCACATTTTTGGGTACATACTTATATTTGTAAATCCTGGCAGGGTATTGACTTCATTGATCAAGATGTCATCATTCTCAGTGACAAAGAAATCGACCCGGGATAAACCCGACCCTTCAATGGCCTCAAAGGCCTTTATGGCATAATTTCTTACTTTTTCGGTGACTTCTTTAGACAAGTTCGCCGGAATGACAACCTGGGAGTCTTCGGTGGCTGAATATTTGGCTTCATAATCATAAAATTCTTTTGACGGAATAACCTCGCCGGGAATTGATGCCCGAATCACGCCATCTTGCTCCAGTACTGCACATTCTATTTCTCTACCTTTGACAAAGGCTTCCAGAATTAATTTATTGTCATAGATAAACGCTTCATCAATGGCGGCGATCAGTTCCTTTTTATCATGGGCTTTGTTAATTCCGACACTTGATCCCATATTCGCCGGTTTAACAAAAATCGGGTAGCCCAGCGCTGCTTCAATCTCGGAAATCTTGCCTTCGGCATCCTTTTTCCAGTCGTTTTGTCTGAAATAAATATATTTTCCGGTGGGGATTCCCACACTTTCAAACATGACTTTGGAAAATACCTTATCCATTCCCACTGCCGAGCTTAAAACACCGCAACCCACGTAGGGTTTGTTCAGCATTTCAAAAACGCCTTGAATGGTCCCATCTTCTCCCATTGGTCCATGAAGAACCGGAAAAAAAACATCAATCTTGGTAATTTCCGGATGGGAGAAAATTGGAATATCCGGGGTAAGATTGGCCTGATCTTGTTCCCAGGAACCATCTTTGATCTTTTCTGAATCCCCTGAATATAAAAACCATTTGCCTTTTTTCGATATACCGATGGTGACAATATTGTATTTTTCCCGATCAATGACACCTAATACATTATATGCCGAAACTCGGGATACTTCATGTTCTCCAGATTGTCCTCCAAAAACCACTCCGATATTGAGTTTATTTTCCATACTAAATCCTCACTTTTCTTTTTAGAGATCTCGATCTGTTTATTTGATACATTCCAAAAAATCTGCTTCGGTGATAACCCGAATCCCATTTGCCTTCAATAAAGCCGCTGCGATGCCATCCCCATCAACCAGATTATTGCTAAAGGTGCCATCATATATTTTTCCGCAGCCACAGGAAGGACTTTTGCTTTTTAAAATTGCTATTTTCGCTCCGGATGTCCGGGCGGTGTCCAGGGTTCGCTGAGCTCCAAGGGCATAAATTTCTGTTAGATCTGCTTCTTTTTCACTGCGCACTTTTCGTTCTCCGTCAACGATAACGATTTCCGCCCGGTCTCTGGGAATCGGCATGGTTGCCAAGACCTCTGGACAAATAGGAATAGCTTGCCCCTGAAGAAAAAGCTGACGTAGTTCATCAACAGGGTGAGCTTTTCCCTCATAATTAATCTTCATTCCCAATAAACAGCTTGAGACTAAAATCTTTTTTTTCTTTTCCATTGCTTCTTTTAAACAAGTAAAATCTTTCTGATTCATGTTCTTCCCCTCAGTCCTCATTCTTATGGTTCAAACTGTCTTCCCGATAAATCCAGGCACCCCGCTTAAAAACCATCTTATAAACCATATCTTTTAAAACAATCTCGCCAATTTTTATCACTGAATCGGGTCCAATGGTTACCGCATTGGTAATCCGAGCTCCGATGCCGATTTTAGTATTTTCCCCCACGGTCACTTTTTTCCCGATTATTACTCCGGGTTCCAGCACACAATTATTTCTGATTCTGCTATTTTCTTCAATAATTACCCCAGTGCCAATCTGACAGTTTTCACCAATGACAACTCCCACTCCGATGATCGCCCCAGCACCGATGATCGTTTTATTTCCGATGGTGACATCTTTCAAAATCACCGCACTGAGGTGAATTTGTGTTTCGTTCGCCTGGTTGCTCATAACATTTTCTCCTATTTTTTTCGGATTCTCAGCCCTTTGGGATAATGGTTTTTGATTAAGCCTTCACTGGCTTTTCCAAATCCCAGTGAATAGCCCTCATACCCAACCAGAACCCAACCTTTTTTTACGGACAGATTCAACGCCTCTCCCTTTAAATACTGATAGGCCAGATCTTCGTCTTTTAAATCACAGACATTTTTTGCCTGGGATAATTTTAACGCCATTGCCAAAGCGTAGCTGGGTTCAAAGCGATTTTTTTTAAAGGTTCCCAGATGAAGACCCGTTCTTAAGAGCTTCAAATTGGCAATTCGCTCCAGGTCCACCCCTTCTGGGATGGCATAAAGGTGTTCACCTAAAAGATAAAGTCGCTCTTCAATTTTTTGATAAAATTCCGGCTCCAGGTTATTTTTCGCAAAATCGGTATAGTCTTGCAACTCGGTGCGGGTGGCTTTCTTTAAGCGTGATTTGGCATAGCCTTGTTTGACCTCGATAGCTTCGGTGCAGGCTGCTGATTTTATCAACCTGGCGATAAAATGGCCTTCACCTTTAACCGTCATCGGCATAATCCGCAGGGTTTTAGCAATCGCCTGCTCATGATTCCGGGTCCATTCCACTCGGCCATGATCGGTAATCCCGGGTAACTCGATGGTTTCCAGGATATAGGGATATTTCTGAATAAAGGCTTCAATTATCTGTTCATTTTCTTCCGGCGAAAAGGTGCAGGTTGAATAAACCAACACGCCTCCCGGTTTTAACAGCCGATGGGCGCTTTCTAATATTTTTTCCTGCTTGCCCATACACCGGTCAACCCGTTCCAGACTCCAGTCAGCCAAAGCGCCGGGATCTTTGCGAAACATCCCTTCGCCGGAACAGGGCG
Source organism: uncultured Acetobacterium sp. (assembly GCF_963664135.1). Lineage (NCBI taxonomy): Bacteria > Bacillati > Bacillota > Clostridia > Eubacteriales > Eubacteriaceae > Acetobacterium > uncultured Acetobacterium sp. The sequence goes on from NZ_OY760905.1 coordinate 1,931,697, forward strand.
CATCCACCAGTATCTTATCAAAACTTTCGTAAAAGGAATCGACCAGGCGCTCGGGAAATTCATTGGTGACAATGGCATTGGTGATCCCCATCCGTTCCATATTGGTGGATAGGATCCCCGCCCGCGTATTGACCAGTTCATTCGCTACCAAAACGCCTTTTCCCTGAAGTTTTGCTCCAATTTGGGTGGATTTCCCGCCTGGCGCCGCACAAAGATCCAGCACCCAATCTCCGGGTTTTGGGGCCAACACCTCAACCGCCGCCATCGCTGTCGGTTCCTGAACATAATAAAGGCCAGCATAATAATGGGGATTTTTCCCTGGCCGCACCTCATGATCAATATAAAATCCTTCACTACACCAGTTCACACCCTGGGTTTTAAACGGTAATTTATTTACCAACTCTGTCGGCGACAGTTTGAGGGTATTCGTTCTGATTCCTTTACTTTCCGGCTGGTCATAAGAGTCCAGCAGGCTCTCATAGGCTTCGCCCATAAGATTTTTCATTTTCTCTTTAAATGCTACTGGTAATTCCATGATGATCCCCATTTTTCCCACTGATTATTTTTTATCAGTACCCTTGTGTTACCCGAGCCGATTTATAACAATACTTGTTTTATTATACGTAAAGCCCCTGTCAATTACAATAAAATTGTCAAAATAACTAAAGAAAAACACCAACTGTTCATGTTGGTGTTTTTCTTTAGTTTAATTTATGATTGCTGGTTTTTCTATTTTTTAGGTTTTGCAAAGATCATTCGCCCGGCAGCGGTTTGCAAAATACTGGTTACTAAAACTGCGGCAGTGGTTCCGATATATTTCTTGCCATTTTCAACAACGATCATGGTTCCGTCATCCAGATAGGCTACGGCTTGGCCATTTTCTTTTCCGCCTTTTACCAGGAGAACCTTCATCTCTTCCCCGGGCAACACAATTGGTTTCACAGCATTGGCCAACTCATTAATATTCAACACGTCAACCCCTTGAACCGTGGCAACCTTGTTGAGATTATAATCATTGGTCAGAATTTTTCCCTTTGTGGATTTTCCCAGCTTTACCAATTTTGAATCCACCTCATGGGTATCTTCGAAATCTTCTTCGGTAATTTGAACTTCAATTTCCAGATCCGTCTGAATTTTGTTCAAAATATCCAGTCCCCGACGGCCCCGATTTCTTTTTAATTCATCGGATGAATCGGATATCAGCTGGAGTTCATTGAGCACAAATACCGGGATCACCAATGGACCTTCAATAAATCCGGTTTTGCAGATATCAAAGATCCGTCCGTCAATAATCACACTGGTATCCAATAATTTGGGGATGGCAGCACCCTTCTTTTTTGTGGGCCGCTTTTGTCCAACCGGCACGTTGGCATCTTTTTCCCGTTTGGCACTCTGAAAAGCCATCAGGAGTTCTTCCCGTTTTTTAATTGGTAATGAAAAGCCAATGTATCCCAGCACAATGTAGATGCTAATGGTCAAAATTCCTCCGATCCAGGGAATTGGAATCTGCGAAAATGCAAAACTGATGAGCATTGCAATGACCAGACCAATCACCAAACCGCCGATGCCCAAACCAATGTCGATAAGCCGGACATTTTCCATACTGGTCTCAACAATTTTTGATAGCTTTTTAACGCCTTTGAGCATAAGCGGGAATAGAATGAAAAAAATAAGTCCAAATAAAACAATGAGGGCTGCATAAAGAATAAATTGCAATTCTGGGCTGAGATTTATTTGCATGGTTGTCAGAAGCCAGGTATTTGTCAGCACAACGTTAGCCAAGGCTACCCCGACCAGGGTTCCAATAACCGCAAATGACACTCTAAGTATCTTTTGTATCACTATCTTCACCTCCTTTCATGGTATTTGCTTTAAATTATAGCACCCAATTCTTAAGATTACACTATTAAATACAACAAAAGGCGTGAAATTCACGCCTCGCTATGTACTGAACTATTAATCAACTCTAAAATTTCATCTTTATCTTTGTCTTGAATTAAAACCATTTCGCTGACGATGAAGTTTCTCGCATTATTCAGCATCTTCTTTTCTCCGGTTGAGAGGCCTTTTAATCGATCCAATAGGATTAGATTTTTGACAACTTTAGCCACTTCAAAAATATCGCCGGTCTTCAGCCGTTCCAGATGTTCCCGATACCGACGGTTCCAGTTTTTTTCCATTTCATCCATTGGTAATTTCAGTGATTCAATCATTTCATCAATTACTGGCTGGGTCACAATGGTTCTTACCCCAATATCATCAACTTTATCAACGGGAATTAAAATCTGCAAACCTTCGGATACGATCTGCATGATGTAGTAAGGTTTTATTTCTTCAAATATTTCTCGTTCTTCAATTGCTTCAATGATACCTGCTCCGTGCATCGGATAAACAATTTTATCCCCAATTTTATACATTTCAACCACTCCTATCATCGATACTGCTTCTATTATAACATATAAAAAAGGAATAAGCCTTTCATTTTATAAAAAACTTATCCCCCTGTCAATATTTATTTAAATAATCATGGTTAAACTGATCCGTTTTCGCTTTTGATCTACCGATAGCACCTTAACAGTTACCACATCCCCCAGGGAAACCGCTTCCGACGGATGCTTGATATAACGGTCGGTTATCTGTGAAATATGCACCAACCCATCCTGATGGACGCCAATATCCACAAAGGCACCAAAATCAATGACGTTTCGGACCGTGCCGATGAGTTCCATATCCACTTCCAGATCACTCATCGATAGGACATCAGATCGCAAATGGGGCTTGGGAGCATTCTCCCGAGGATCAAGCCCCGGTTTCTTAAGCTCTTTAATAATGTCATAAAGGGTCGGAATCCCAATTTCCAGTTGCGCTGCCATTTCGGAATAGTTCATGTCGTTAAACAAATCCTGCTGTTCCCGGGTTCCCAGTTTTTCTTTCTTAATGCCCTTCAGCTTTAATAGTTTTTCGACACTTTTATAGGCCTCCGGGTGAACGCCAGTATTATCCAGAATGTTATCCCCATCATCAATCCGCAAAAATCCTGCGCACTGCTCATAGGCTTTGGCACCCAGACCTTTGACCTTCATCAGTTCTTTGCGGCTTTTAATCGGGCCGACACTGTTACGGTAATCCATAATATTATTGGCAATGGTTTTATTGACTCCGGCCACGTATTTAAGCAACGCCACCGATGCCCGGTTGACGTTAACCCCGACGTTATTTACCGCATCCTCGACAGTGGCTTCCAGCACCCGTTCCAGTTCTTTCTGATTGACGTCATGCTGGTATTGACCAACCCCGATGTGTTTGGGATCTATTTTAACCAGCTCCGAAAGGGGATCCTGAAGTCGTCCGCCAATGGAAATGGCTCCCCGAATCGAGACATTAATGTCCGGATATTCTTCGGTCCCCAACTCAGAGGCTGAATAAACCGAAGCGCCAGCCTCATTGACGACAATATATTGAACCGGGACCGTCGTTTTTTTAATGGTTTCGGCGACGAACTGTTCTGATTCCCGGGAAGCAGTGCCGTTACCGATGGCGATGATATCGACCTGATGCCGTTCAATCAGTTCCAGGAATTCTTTTTCCGCTTTTTCGGCCTGGCCCTTGCCAAAGGTCGGATAGATGGTGGTGTAGTCCAGTACTTTCCCCACCTTATCGAGAATCGCAATCTTGCAGCCAGTTCGGAAGGCCGGGTCAAAGCCCATCGTGACTTTTTCTTTAAATGGCGGCTGCAGCAGCAGTTTTTTGAGGTTAAGGGCAAACATCTTAATGGCCCCTTCTTCGGCTCGTTCTTTTAAAGCGGTGCGGATTTCCCGCTCAATCGCTGGGGCAATCAGCCGGGTATAACTGTCCGCAATTGATTTTAACAAATAGCTTGACGGCTGGGCTTTAACCAGCTCTTTTTTTAAATAGGCTTCAATTTCTTCGGTGGGTGCCAATAGTTTAACCGACAGCGCTTTTTTCTTTTCGCCCCGGTTAAGCGCTAAGATCCGGTGATCCTTGATGGTTTTAATCGCTTCGGTGTGGTCAAAATACATTTCCAGTTCTGGACTTTCCTCTTCTTTGCCCTTGACCACGGTGGATTTAATTTGTCCTTTATCATAGGTACTCTTGCGGATCACGCCCCGGTAGGTACCATTGTCCGAAATAATTTCGGCAATAATATCCATCGCCAATTGTAAGGCTTCTTCGGCGGTGATGATTTCTTTTTCGGCATCGATATAGTTAAGAGCCGCTTCAGCCAGTTCGGCTTCGGTCAGCTTTTGTTCCATAATCTGCAGCGCCAGCGGTTCCAGCCCTTTTTCTCTGGCTACTGAGGCTCGGGTTTTCTTTTTTTGTTTATAAGGCAGATAGAGATCTTCCACTTCCTGAAGGGTTTGGCTTTTTAAAATAGCGGCTTTTAGTTCTGGGCTCAGCTTGCCCTGCTCCTCAATGCTGCCGGTGACCTCTTCTTTTCGTTTTTCCAATTTTCTTAAATATGTTAAACGCACATCCAGATCCCGTAAAAGGGCATCACTTAAATTTCCGGTTACCTCTTTTCGGTAACGGGCGATAAAGGGAATGGTGTTTCCGCCATCGATTAAATTGATGGTATCTTCCACCTGTTGGGGGCGTATTGAAAACTCTTTTGCTAGCTGGTTAATCATCTGTTCCACAAAATTCTCCATTTCTTACTTTTGAATTGAACTCTTCTATATTTAAATTCTATATTTAAATTCCAAAGAATAGTTTAACATTTTTTTGATATAATCACAAATCTTCCCTGATAATCGGTTTAATTTGCTTTAAGCTAATTAGGTGAATGATTGTAATACCAAGCGGTTCATGATAAAATACCTCGTACTAAATGAAAAGGCACTAAACAAAAGGAGATGCACCTTAATGGCAATAAAATTTATTGTGGATTCCATGTGTGATACCAACAGCGACATCTTAAATCGCTATGATTTTGATATATTACCCTTTCCCGTAACCCTAGATGATAAAACTTATTTTGATGGCATCAATATCACCCCCGAAATGGTGGTCAATTTTGTCAATCACAACAGCAAGCTCTTTCCCAAAACGGCTCAGATCCAACCCCTGGATATTACCAATACCATCGAGAAGCACCTTAAAAATGGCGATGATGTGATTTATTTGGTGCTTTCCTCAAAGCTTTCCGGCACCTACCAGACCGCCCGATTACTGGCCAAAGATCTGCTGGAAAAATATCCGGAACGAAAGGTCGCGATTGTCGATTCGCTTTCAGCCACCACTGGTTCGGCGCTGATTCTTTATCAAGGCTTGAAACTCAATAAACTTAACCGTCCCTACGAGGAAATTGTTGAAACCATGACCTTTCTGGCTCAGCACGCCCAGATCTTTTTTCTGGTGGGCGATATCAAATGGCTGGCCCAGGGCGGCCGGATCAGCCGCAATGCTGCCATGATTGGCGATATGTTAAAAATTGTCCCGATTCTTTACTTTAAAGACGGTGAAATTCTCGTCTATGAAAAAATCCGCGGCCAGAAAAAAGCGTTAAAAACCCTATTTGCCATTATCAATGAAAAAATGGGCAACAAAGAACAAATCCTCGGAATGATCCAAAGTACCGCCCCGGAGCTCCAGGATAAGGCCAAAAAATATTTTGAAAAAGAGCTGGGGATCAAGAATTTTTTACTGCCTGAAAAAGCTGGCTCCACCCTGACTGTTCACATTGGTACCAATTGTCTGGGGATTATGTTTTTTGATGAACTTCCCGAAAATTATGTCAATGTTATCCCTTAAACAGCTGTTCACAAAAAAATCCAAGCGCCTTGCCAAGTCAAATTTGACTCGGCAAGGCGCTTATTTATTATATCAATTGAATTTTATATAAGTCTATTTTAATAAACCCTAGCCTCTTGGCGGCAAGCTTGACGCGACCAGTTGAACCAGTCGGCTTAGCGGCATGGTTTGCAGCCAAACCTTTCCCGGCCCTTTTAAGGTCGCCAGGAATAATCCTTCGCCACTTAAAAAGATATTCTTCATCCCTTTGACAGCCTGGATATCAAAGCTTACCGATTCTTCAAACATGCCGATATGACCCTGATCGATTTTAATGACTTCACCGGGAGCCAGATCATATTCGACCATGGCGCCATCCATTTCAATAAAAGCTGTTCCCGGCCCGGAGATTTTTTGCAGAATGAAACCCTCTCCACCAAAAAAGCCGACGCCGATATTCTTTTTAAAGTACAGATCCACATCCAGCGTCGATTCGCCAGCTAAAAAACTATGCTTCTGACAGATCATTGACTGGCCTTTTTGTAAGGTCAGCGCTTTTATTTCGCCCGGATAACTGGAGCAAAAAGAAATTTGACTGTTTCCTCGCTCGGCCGTGTAGGTAGTCATAAACAGCGAATCACCGGCCAGTGAACGTCTTAATCCTTTGAGGACGCCACCCTTGGTATTGGTTTCCATCCGGATGTTTTCTGTCATCCAGGACATCCCGCCTGATTCCGTAAACAGGGCTTCCCCATTATCCAGAGTTACTGTTACCACCGGGAGATTGCCTCCCTTGATTTCATAATTCATTTTTTCCTCCTCATTTTGTGACTATACAAAAATCGCCAATTAATGGATAGTTACCCCAAAATTGGCGATTTATTTTAATTTACTCTGTTTTTTTTCTATTCTATTTTATTCAGATTATTTTTTTAATTTAATCAAGTTGATCAGTCCGCCGGCCAGTAGCATTTCTTTTTGACGTTCGGAAACTTCCAGTAACATCACATAAGTTAAGCCTTTGGTTTTATTCACCAGGTTGGCTTTCCCTGATCTAACTGCATCCAGGGCATTTTCAATGATCAATTCGTCATTCAGTGCGATGGTATCATAATCAGCTTCATTTGCAAATACCAGTGGCAGAATCCCATTATTGATCAGATTGTTTTTGTGAATCCGGGCAAAGGATTTAACCGCTACCCCTTTAATACCCAGATAAACGGGAGCCAAAGCGGCATGCTCACGGCTGGAGCCCTGACCGTAGTTTGATCCGCCGATAATAAATCCGCCGCCATTATCCAATGCCCGCTTAGGAAATTCTGGATCGCAGGGAGCCAGGCAATAATTTGACAGGTACGGAATATTGGAACGGTATGGCAATAGTTTGGCGTTGGACGGCATAATATGGTCGGTGGTAATATTGTCTTCCACAACGATTAACGCTTTGCCGGCAACGGTGTTTTCCAATGGTTTGGTGGCCGGGAACGGTTTAATGTTTGGTCCTTTGATAACTTCTACTGCCGTGCCTTCTGGCGCTGGTGCCATCACCATGGTATCATTAAGTAAAAAGTTCTCTGGCATGGCAATTTCAGGCAGATCGATCTTGCCCAAAGGATTCGTCAAAACCCCTTCAAGTGCTGAAATAGCGGCAGCTTCAGGACTTAACAGATACACGTCGGCCGATGGGGTACCGGAACGACCAAAGAAGTTTCGGTTGAAGGTTCGCAGTGACACCGCATCCGTTGATGGCGCCTGACCCATGCCGATACAAGGGCCGCAACCGCATTCCAGCACTCGGGCGCCGGCGTTTAACAGATCGGCCAATGCGCCGTTTTCGGCCAGCATCGTTAACACCTGTTTTGACCCCGGGGCAATAACCAGAGAGACATTTTCAGCCACGGTTTTGCCTTTTACAATGGCGGCCACCTTCATCAGATCCAACCAGGATGAATTGGTACAGCTGCCGATGGCTACCTGATCAACCTTTAATCCTTCAATATCCGAAATTTTCACCACCTTGTCGGGACTGTGGGGACAGGCGGTTAAAGGTTCCAACACATCCATGTCAACCTTAACCACTTCATCATAGACAGCATCGGCATCGGCGGATAATTCGATGTAATCTCCGCCTCGGCCCTGGGCTTCCAAAAACAGTTTGGTCATTTCATCAGATGGGAACACCGAGGTGGTTGCGCCCAGCTCAGCACCCATGTTGGTAATGGTGGCTCGTTCAGGAACGGTCAGAGTTTTAACCCCTTCGCCGGTGTATTCGAAAACCTTGTTAACGCCGCCTTTTACGGTACATTGACGTAACACTTCCAGGATCACATCCTTTGACGATACGCCAGTCCGAAGCTTACCGGTTAATTCAACCTTCACCACTTTTGGCATGGTGATGTAATAAGGATCTCCCGCCATGGCAACGGCCACATCCAGGCCGCCGGCACCAATGGCCAGCATGCCGATACCCCCACCGGTGGGGGTATGGCTGTCTGATCCTAACAGGGTATCGCCCGGTACACCAAAACGTTCAATCTGAACCTGATGGCAGATGCCGTTGCCCGGTTTTGAATAATACACGCCATGTTTTTTGGCCACGCTTTGGATATAACGGTGATCATCCATGTTTTCCGGACCTTCCTGGAGCATGTTATGGTCAATATAGGCCAGGGATTTTTTTGTTTTAACCCGCGGAACCTCCATTGCTTCAAACTGCAAATATGCCATGGTTCCAGTGGAGTCCTGGGTCAGGGTCTGATCGATCCGAATCCCGATTTCTTCCCCCTTGATCATTTCTCCCACTACAAGGTGTGCCGCAATAATCTTCTCTGTTAATGTTTTTCCCATTTAGTTTACAAATTCCTTCCATAACTAATTTTCTTGATTTTCAGTGCTTGATTTTCTTGGTGTGATTTATTATTTTATTAAATTAAATCCTTTTTTAGTTATTATATCATCTTTTTTCCCAACTTTCCATTTTTTTACTTTATCGCTTCCGCTTCAATTCCAATATAAACTATGCTATACTAAGGCTCAACAAACCCAAACGATTTCAAGTGGATTTGGAGGATGGATGCCATGACTAAAATAAAATGCTTCAGCCGCTTTCTAATTACCCAGGGAAAGAAAAACAATATTGTCAATCTTTCGGCTCAAATGTCCTTTCGGACCCTTTCCGCTTTTATTCCTTTCTTGATGTTGCTCTACAATTTTATTAACTGGTTTTCGGCGAGTATTAGCAAGCAGTTTTTTGCTGCTCTAGCGATGGTTTTACCCCGATCCATTATGAGTTATGTGAATTTTGCAATGGAAAATGCCACCGCCTACCCGGTTTCTACCAGTACGAATCTGGTGATTGGATTCTTTCTTTTATATATCTCGGTTTCGGCGATGCATTCCCTGATTACCTCCCTGAACCGAATTTTCGGCCAGGAGGAAACCAGAGGTTTAGTTTCACTCTGGGTCCAATCGATAATTTATCTGTTCCTCTTTCTCTTGATTATTCTTTTTACCCTTTTTTTCTATCTATTCGGAATAAAACTGTTCGGCTTTCTTTTTGGCGCCTTAAATCTCTCCAATATATTTGCCATTTTTATCACGCTTTTTAGTTTAATTTATATCGTTATCATCCCGACCCTCATTTTTACACTGATTTATATGTTTGCTCCCAAAAATCATCTGAGCTTTTTTCAAGCCCTTCCCGGTGGTTTATTCGTGAGCATCGGCTGGATGGTTATTCTCATTCTCTATGCAATTTTTGCCAATGCCACCATCAATTTCAACACCTTTTTCCTAAATTTGCAAGGGCCCTTTTCACTTTTCTTTGTTGTTTATCTGATTAGCTTTACGCTGGCTTTAGGTGGTGTGGTTAATCTTTATTCAGCTCGAACTGAACCCACTAAAATCACTGAAAGAGAGGAAATGGTCAATGATTGAGCGTATTTTAAATCTCAGAATTGTCAAGCTGGGCTTCTTTCTGATGGAAGATTTCGAAGAAACCGATTTCTCCGGGATTTGTACTCAAATGTCTTTTTACCTGCTTTTAGCTTTTTTCCCATTGCTGCTTTTTCTGATTTCTTTTATCGGAAATTTCATCAAGCCCTTTGAAGCCTATTTATATGATATTTTAAAGTTTTTTTTGCCCAATCTCTCCTATGACTATGTCACGACCTTACTGGATACCATGACCAGCGAAATTGCCAACTCAAATTTCAGCCTGATTTTGATCAGCTTTTTCTTTTCGACATTAGCCGCTCGAGCCGTTATGATTGGCATCAACCAAACCTATGGCCGAAAAGAAACCCGAAATCTTTTGCAAATCTGGCTTTTTTCATTTTTGTTTACCATTCTTTTTGCCTTGGCTATTCTAATCATTGTTGCTGCTTATATTTTTAGCGCCGACCTTGGGGCTGTTATTTTAAAACAAATCGGGCTATATACATACTATTATCCATTGTTAAGCCTTTTTGCCGTTATTTTTTCCTGGCTGGTTTCAACCTTTATTTTTAATATGATTTATGTGATGGCACCGGCTCATCGGTTAAAATTTAAGGACGCCCTACCAGGTGCACTCTTTGCAACCATGGGAATTAATATTGCCTTTCGCATTTTCACCCTTTTTATCAATCATTCCAGTAAATATACCGAACTATATGGTAGTCTCGGCGGTCTTTTTGCACTGATGGTGGCGATATACTTTATTTGTGTGATTCTAAATTTAGGTGGAAAAATCAATTTATACTGGTCTCTATATAAAACCAAAGAATTCTCATTTAAACTATAGGTGTTACACTTTGCATATAATTGTTAAAAAGAATTTACTTTGTTTAAAAAGATGCACGATCAAAACTCCAGTATTGTGATAAAATGTTACCATCAGCGGTGCAAAAGCCTTCGTTTTTCTATTTAGCAGGTAATTGCAAAACTACCGTGAGCTTTGCAATAGCTTAATTCGTACTGAAAGGACACATCAGATCATGAACAAAAACGATACCAATACCGATTTAGCCAAAAACAAGCGTTATCTCAGTTACCATTATTTAGGTGCCCATTTCCATGAAGATGGCGTCACCTTTCGAGTTTGGGCACCCCATGCCCAAGGTGTTTCCGTGGTGGGGGATTTTAACAACTGGAATATTGATGAAAAGCCCATGAATTCAGTTTCTGGTTCTGCCGGCGTTTGGGAACTGACCATTTCGGAGCTGTCCCAGGGAATGCTTTACAAATATGCGGTCCGCCAAAATGACGGTGCGATCGCCTATAAAGCCGATCCTTATGGTTTTTACAGTGAAGTCAAACCCAAAACCGCTTCAATTATCTGGGAGCTTGATGGTTATGGCTGGCAGGATGAAACCTGGTGCAACAAAAGAAATGACATCAACTGGCTCCAAAGGCCAGTAAATATTTATGAAGTCCATCTTGGCAGCTGGAAGCGCAATGAAAACGGCGACTACCTTACTTATCACGAGCTGGCCGAGCAACTGGTTCCCTATCTGGTGGAAATGCACTACACCCATATTGAACTGATGCCGATTATGGAACATCCCTTTGATGGCTCCTGGGGTTATCAGCTCACTGGTTATTTTGCTGCCACCAGCCGTTACGGCGACCCCCAAGGGCTGATGTATTTTATTGATGCCTGCCACCAGGCTGGCATTGGCGTCATTTTGGACTGGGTTCCCGGTCACTTCTGTAAAGATGATCAGGGTCTCCGTCATTTTGACGGAACCAATCAGTATGAATTCTCCGAACATAACCAATGGGGGACGATGGCCTTTGATTATGGCAAGCCGGAAGTCCTGGATTTTCTGATCTCCAATGCTTATTTCTGGTTTGACCGCTACCATGTGGATGGGTTGCGCATCGATGGCGTAGCCAGTATGATTGAGTTAAACCACGGTATGGAGGGCGAACCCTTCCGCAATGCTCAGGGCGGCACCGACCGTCTGGAAGCCTTATCTTTTCTCAGAGAATTAAACACCATTATTTTCAGGGATTTTCCCTTTGCGATAATGTCGGCGGAAGACTCCACCTCTTATCCCATGGTCACCTGGCCGGTGGATAAGGGCGGGCTGGGCTTTAACCTGAAATGGGATATGGGCTGGATGCATGACACCCTGAATTATATGAAAACCGATCCCTTCTTCAGGAATCGCTTTCACAATCTGCTGACCTTTTCGATGGCTTACGCTTTTAATGAAAACTTTATCCTCCCCTTATCCCATGACGAAGTGGTTCACAGCAAGCTGACCATTCTCGATAAGATGTTCGGGGACTATGAAATGAAATTTGATCAGTTTCGCATGCTGTTTGGTTATTTAATGACCCATCCTGGAAAAAAGCTCTCGTTTATGGGCAACGAATTTGCCCCCTTTTTAGAATGGCGGGTGGATGAATCGCTGGAGTGGTTTTTGCTCGATTACGAAAAACATGGTGAGATTAACACCTATATTAAAGACCTGAATAAATTCTATTTAAAAGAACCCGCCCTTTGGACCCATGACCACAGCTGGGAAGGTTTTAAATGGCTGGAACCCAACAATAGTGAGCAAAGCATCCTTATTTTTAAACGGATGAGCACTGACGAAAGGGATACCTTAATTACCATTATCAACTTCTGCCCCATCAGCTATACGGATTATCAGGTTGGGGTGCCATCCGACGGTAATTACCGTCTGGCCTTTAACTCGGATGAACCAGTCTACGGCGGCAGCGGTTTTAAAACGAAAAAAACCATGAAAGCTCAAACTATCGCTCTTCACGAAGAAGACTATTCGGTTTCTCTGAATATTCCACCTTCTTCTGTTATCATTCTAAAAGGGATTGTGCCCCGAACCAGCGCTAAAAAACAAACCGAACCGGTTAAAAAACCAAAAGCTAAACTAAAAAAATAGAAAGCAACCATCTTTCTTGAAAGGAACGATTATGAATGCTTCAGAAAGAACCAAAAAAAAGGAAGCCTACAAGGCCGACTTTATAAAAAAAATAGAAGAGGTTTCCGGTAATTGTCTGGCGGATGCCTCAGTGCTGAATCAATACCAGGCCCTGGCTGAAATGGTGATGGAAAGTGTCACCTCCCAATGGGCTAAAACTAATACCCTTTATAACAAAAATGAATCCAAACAGGTCTACTTTTTTTCGATTGAGTTTCTGATTGGACGACTGATGAAATCTTATCTCAATAATTTAGGGGTCGACGATCTAGTTCAAGAATGTGCCCAAGAAATGGGACTTAACTATGAAGCAGTTCTCGAACAAGAGTCCGATCCCGGTTTGGGAAATGGCGGTCTAGGCCGATTAATGGCCTGCTATTTAGATTCTTCTTCAGCCATGGGCATGCCCGCCCACGGCAATGGCATCCGTTATAAATACGGCCTCTTCGAGCAACGGATTATCAACGGCGAACAAATTGAAGTGGCGGATAACTGGCTAAAAAACGGATATCCCTTTGAGATTCGTAATCCCGATAAATCGGTTATTGTTAAATATTACGGACAGATCCATTCCGAAAACATCAATGGCAATCTGACCTTTGTCCACGAAAACTATGAACCGATTATGGCAATTCCCTACGATGTTCCGATCAAAGGATATTGTAATCAAACGGTCAATTCCCTGCGACTTTGGAGTGCTGAGCCGCTGGAAGCCTTTGACCTTCCCAGCTTTAATCAGGGACATTTTTTAAATGCGGTTCGTCACAAATCGGAAGCTGAGGCCATCAGCCAAATTCTCTATCCCAACGACAATGGTTTTGACGGCAAGCTTTTGCGCCTGAAACAAGAATACTTTTTTGTCTGCGCTGGATTAAAGCGGATCATTGTTGATTTTAAACGCTCCAATAATAATTCCATGGACGGTTTCAGTGACAAGATTTGTATTCACATCAATGATACCCACCCGGCTTTATGCGGCCCGGAACTAATGCGCGTGCTAATGGATGAAGAAGGTCTGGGTTGGGATGAATCCTGGAAAATCACCGTGGCGGCGCTAAGCTTTACCAATCATACGGTTTTGCCGGAGGCGCTGGAAAAATGGCCAGTGGAGATGATGAAGGATTTACTGCCGCGAATTTACATGATTGTCGAAGAAATCAACCGCCGCTTTCTGTTGGACCTGGATACCCAATATCCCAACGATCAGGAGCGCAATCATAGCTTATCGATTATTAAGGACAATTATGTCCATATGGCCAGCCTGTCGATTGTCTCCAGTCATTCCATTAACGGCGTAGCTGCCCTTCACAGCAAAATCCTCCGGGAAGAGACCTTTAACGGCTTTTATCAGGTCTTCCCCCAGCGGTTTCATTCAGTGACAAATGGGGTTTCGCCCCGTCGTTTTCTGATGAACAGCAACCCCGAACTTAAGGCCCTGATTAATGAATCCATTGGCACCGATTGGAACTATCGCCTGTTTGAAGTGAAAAAATTGTTGGACTACATCAACGATCCGGTTTTTTCTGACAAGTTCGATGCCGTTAAGCTCTCGAATAAGATCCGACTGGCCAATTACATGGCCAGTCATAATAACATTAAGGTCGATCCCAATTCTATTTTTGACATCCAGGTCAAACGGATCCACGAATATAAGCGACAGCTGCTTAATGCCCTTCATGTCCTTTATTTGTATAACCGACTCAAAGAAAATCCCAACCTGGAAATGGCGCCACGAACCTTTATCTTTGCTGGTAAAGCGGCGCCCGGTTATTACTATGCCAAAGAAGTCATTAAGCTCATTACCGCTATTGCTGAACTGGTTAACAATGATCCAACCCTTCACGACAAGCTGAAGGTCGTTTTCCTGGCTAATTTTAACGTATCTCTAGCTGAGATCATCTATCCGGCAGCCAACATCTCAGAACAGATTTCAACCGCTGGAAAAGAAGCGTCAGGCACCGGTAATATGAAATTTATGATGAATGGGGCCATCACTCTGGGTACCATGGATGGTGCCAATATCGAAATTTATGAAGCCGTTGGCCCCAGCAATATTGTCACCTTTGGCCTCTCGGCCGATGAGGTCCACACGTATCAAACCGATGGTGGCTATCGATCAGTTGATATCTTTGAGCAGGATCCCCGGATTCAGCTAATTCTTCGCCAGCTCATTGATGGCACGCTGGGTCACGGACTTAGCTTTCAGGCCATTTATGATTCCTTGCTTTTATATAACGATGGCTATTTTGTCCTTAAAGACTTTAGTGCCTATGCTGATGCTCAGAATCGGGTTGATCAGCTTTATCGCAACCAAACCACCTGGACAAAAATGTCCATCAGCAACGTCGCAAATTCCGGTATTTTCTCAAGTGATCGTTCCATCAGAGACTATCAACGAGAAATCTGGAAAATCATTTAAGGAGATCTCATAATGAATACTGAATGTGTCGCAATGCTCCTAGCTGGAGGACAAGGGAGCCGTTTAGGCTCGCTGACTTTTAATAATGCCAAACCCGCTGTTTTATTTGGCGGAAAATATCGTATCATCGATTTTCCCTTAAGCAATTGCATGAACTCCGATATTGATATTGTCGGGGTCCTGACCCAATATCGGCCTTATATCCTAAACAACTATATTGGTGATGGCTCAGCCTGGGCGCTGGATCAAGTCCAGGGTGGGGTCCATATCCTGCCGCCCTATATGGGCCAAAAAGGCGGCCGCTGGTACTCTGGCACCGCAGATGCTATTTATCAGAATCTCGATTTTATTGACCGTTTTGATCCCGAATATGTGCTGATCCTTTCCGGTGATCATATTTATAAGATGGATTATTCCAAAATGCTGGCCTTCCATAAGAAAAAAGAAGCGGATCTGACCATCGCCGTGATGGATGTCCCCTGGGAAGATGCCCACCGCTTTGGCATTGTCAACACCGATGAAGAGCATTGTATCAAGGAATTCCAGGAAAAACCGGAACACCCCAAAAGCAACAAGGCGTCCATGGGTATTTATATTTTTACTTGGAAAGAATTGAAGCGAGCCTTACTGGAAGATGCCGGTGATCGGGAATCTGAACACGATTTTGGCCATAACGTGATACCCGCCCTTCATGCCAATGAAAAACGGATCTATGCTTACCCTTATGCTGGCTACTGGCGGGATGTGGGGACCGTTCAAAGTTATTACGATGCTAACATGGATCTCTTAGATATCAACTGTGATTTTGATCTCAGCGATCGAAATTTTCGGGTCTTTTCCAACAACACCAGCCGTCATCCCCAGTTTATTGGTCCTCAGGCCAAAATTAGGAACAGCCTGATCTGTGATGGCTGCATTATTTTTGGCAAAGTGGAGAACTCGATTCTTTCCCATGATATTGTGATTCATAAAAAAACAAGCTTAAAAAATGTCATTGTTCATACGGGAGCCATCATTGAGGATGGCGCAATTTTAGAAAACTGTATCGTTGGCGCTCGGGCACGAATTAAAGGGGACGCCCGTTATATTACCGACAACACTGACACAACTCCGGAAATACATGTCATTAACAGCTGAAAGGAGTAAGCAAAAATGAAAAATGCCGTTGGACTTATTTTAAATGTAGATGGAGAGGATGATTCCTTAAAAGACTTTCTTCAACATCGCAGCCTGAGCACCCTGCCGTTTGGCGGACGTTATCGTCTGATCGACTTTACCCTCTCCAACATGGTTAATTCAGGATTATCTCATATTGGTGTCATTGGTTCCCATAAATACAGTTCGCTTGTCGATCATCTCGGAACTGGCAAGGAATGGTCGCTGAGTCGAAAAACTCAGGATCTTTCAATTTTATCCGGATCGAACAACTATCATATTGGTCGCCTGATCAAGGTCAATCTACGAAATCTCCAGAATAATCGGGGCTTTTTGGAAAGCACCACGGCGGAACATGTGCTGATTGCCACCCCTAATCTGGTTACGACCTTTGACTTTAAGAACGCCTATGATATTCATTTGAAAAACGACAGTGATGTCACCCTGATTTTTAAAAAAGATGATCCCTTATACCATCTCAAAGACAATGATCTTTACCTGGACTTCACTAAAAACCGGGTCAGTGGTCTTCATTATAAAAAAGAACATTCTACCGGGCATTTTTTCACGGAAATGTTTTTTATCAAAAAAACACTGCTGATCGAGTTACTGGATCTCAGCGAACGTACTGGCGATTGGGATTTAATGGATATGATCAAACAGAACATTGATACCCTGCTGGTGTTTGGCGCCCAGCATACCGGGTATATTAAACGGGTAAACTGTCTGGAAAACTATATGAAAACCAGTATGGACTTGCTGGAATATGAGATTATGCAGGAACTTTTTCTGGGCAAAAATTCCATTCATACCAAAATAAAAGACAACCATCCGACTCTTTATGATGATCCATCCCAGGTGTCCAACTCAATTGTCGGCAGTGGCTGCACCATCGATGGCACCATCAATCACAGTATCATTTTCAGAGATACCCATATGAACTTTGGTTCTCATATCCAAAATAGTATTATCATGCAACGGTGTGAAATCGGGAGAAATGTTAATTTAAACTATGTTGTCATGGACAAAGACACGAAGATCAGTGACCACACAACCTTGGTCGGCAAACCACACGCTCCCATTGTTTTAAAGAAAGGCACGGTAATTTAAATGATAAACGTCCTATTTGTCTCTTCAGAAGCGTACCCCTTTTCTAAAAGTGGGGGTCTGGGCGATGTGCTTGGCGCTCTGCCAAAATCATTCCCGGAAGACGTCGACGCCCGAGTCATCATCCCCTTTTACAGCACCATTCCTGAAGCATTACGCCAAAAAATAAGGCCCCTTAAGCATTTCCAGATGTGGATGTCTGACACCCTCCATTATTGCGGGCTTTTGACCTGTGAATATGAAGGCGTTACTTATTATTTTATCGATAATGAAGCCTTTTTTAAACGACCATCCCTTTATGGCTATTATGATGACGGCGAACGGTTCAGTTTTTTTTGTCGAGCCGTTCTGGACTCCCTGCCATTATTGGATTTTGAGCCCGATATCATTCACTGTAATGATTGGCAAACGGCGGCCATTCCCTATCTGCTTAAACATCAGTATCGGATGGCCTTTCCCGCAACCAAAGTCGTTTTTACCATCCACAATATGCGCTATCAAGGCGTTTATGGTTTTCATGATATCAGTCCCTATCTCCATCTCGGTTTTTTACCCTCCGATCTGGAGTATTATGGCAAAATCAATCTGATGAAGGGTGCTCTTTATGCCGCTGATCTAATCACCACCGTCAGTCCCACCTATGCCGAAGAACTGAAGGATCCTTATTACGGCGAAGGACTAGATGGAGTAATCCGCCATCTTGGTCATCAGGTCGTGGGAATCCTTAATGGCATCGATGAATCGATCTATAATCCCAAAACCGATCCGGCCTTGTTCATACCCTATGACAACCCGGAAAAGAAAAAGGTGGAAAATAAGAAAGCCTTGCAGGAGTATTTTGGCCTGCCAGTCCGAGATGATGTTCCGATGGTGTCAATGATTACCCGATTGGTTGAGCAAAAAGGGCTTGATCTTGTTGCCAATGTCATTCATGAAATTATGCAGCAGGATCTGCAACTCATTATCCTGGGTACCGGAGATGCCGTTTATGAGAATCTGTTTCGGAGTATTGCCTACAATTACCCGGATAAAATGATCACGATCATTGATTTTGATGAAGCGCTTTCCCGAAAAATCTATGCCGCCAGCGATTTTTTCCTGATGCCTTCAAAATTTGAGCCCTGCGGTCTTTCGCAAATGATTGCCATGCGGTATGGGGCTGTCCCGATCGTCCGGGCAACCGGCGGACTTAAAGACACGGTCAGCTATTATGATGTTAAAACCAAAAAAGGCAATGGCTTCAGCTTTGCAACGTATAATGCTCACGACATGCTTTTCACCATCCAGCATGCCGTTTCACTCTACCACCATTCGCCGACTGCCTTTAAAAAATTGGTCAAAAATGCCTTCAACACCCATTTTGACTGGAAACAATCGGCCGACGTTTATCTTTCGTATTACAATAAACTAATGGAGTGATAAAATTATGGAATTTCGTCATCATTCTTGGGAACTGGAATTTCGTCAACCCTTTGGCGCCTTGCCAATTGGCAGTACGGTCACACTACGTGTCTATGCCATCGAAATTGAAAAATTAAAAATCCGAACTTATTATGACGATCACGAAATCTTTCAACAAATGATTAAATCCAAAGAATCAAATTATTGGGAAATCAGGATCGAGTTACCGCGAGATCCCTGTATCCTCTGGTACGACTTTAGTTTTGAATCCAAAGGGAGAGCTTATGCCTACGGAACTCAGAGCGACCATTTAGGCGGAGAAGGGAAGGTTTATCAAACAAAACCACCTTCTTATCAAATTACCGTCTATGATCCCAAACGACAGACCCCAAAATGGTATACTCAGGGCATCATGTATCAGATCTTTCCCGATCGTTTTAATCGAGGCGCGGATTTTGATCTCAACAATTTTCATAAAAATGCCATCCTCCATCCCAACTGGAACGATACCCCCCACTATTTTCGGGAAAAAGACGGTGGCATAAAATACTGGGATTTCTTTGGCGGCACTCTGGGGGGAATCATCGAAAAGCTGGATTATTTAAAAAGTTTGAATGTCACCATTCTTTATTTAAATCCGATTTTTAAATCCCAGAGTAATCACCGTTATGATACTGGCGATTATATGGCCATTGACCCCGTTTTAGGAACCAAAGAAAGCTTTGAAACCCTGGCCACCGAGTGTCAAAAAAGAGGTATTTCCATCATTCTAGATGGGGTTTTCAGTCATACCGGGGATGACAGCCTTTATTTTAATCGTTATGGGAATTATCCTGAAGTTGGTGCCTATCAGTCAAAAGATTCGCCTTACTATCCCTGGTATATGTTTTGTGAGTATCCCAAAAGCTATGCCTGTTGGTGGGGCGTTGATGCGATGCCCAATACCGATGAAATGCATCCTAATTTTCAGGCGTTCATCTATAAAAACAAAGACAGCGTCATCCGGCATTGGATGAAGGCGGGGGCTTCCGGCTGGCGACTGGATGTCGCTGATGAGCTCCCGGATCCCTTTATTACCGGCTTGAAAGAAGCCATGGTTGAGGAAAATCCGGAAAGTATTCTGATTGGCGAAGTTTGGGAAGACGCATCCCGAAAAGTTGCTTACGACCAGTTACGCACCTACTTTTCTGGTTATGAGCTGGATGCGGTTATGAATTACCCGTTCCGTGAAACGTTTATTGATTTTGTTCTCGGTGATAAAAGCTCTGGCCTGGCCGCCCGCATTATGATGTCCCTTTACGAACATTATCCCCACGATCAATTTATGGGGAATATGAATCTTATTGGCAGTCACGATCGAAGACGCATTCTTAACGTCCTTGGGGAAGCTTATAAATTTCTCGGCAACCATGCCAAAAAAGCGTATCGCCTTGATGATACTCAATGTGCTTTGGCTGTTAAACGCCTAAAACTGCTTAGTCTCATTCAGTTTACCTTCCCTGGTGTCCCTTGCTTATACTATGGAGACGAAGTCGGGATTCAGGGCTTTGAAGATCCCTTTAACCGACGTACCTACCCCTGGGGGAATGAAGATCAGGAGCTGCTTGAATGGTACCGTAAAATTACAAAGATCCGGGCCGACCATGACGTTTTCCAAAATGGCTCCTGGAAACCTTATGAAGCCAGTGACGACCTTTTTGTTTTTGAACGACGCAATGAAGAATCCCTTTGTTTTTGCCTATTCAACCGAAATTCCCGGGCTGTTCATCTTTTCAAGCATCCAGATTTTCAAGGATGTAAGGGGGTGGATCTGATCTCCGAGGAAGCCATCTCATTAACCCCGATTGTCCTTCAGCCCCTATCTTATGCGATTGTTATGGTCACACCCGATACTTGTACGGTGATTTAGCTAATCAGTTTCCCGAGTCTCTATCACCTACCCCTTTGAAGATTGCCGATACTGCAATCTTCTTTTTTTATTAGCTAAAGTTATCAATCATGCATATGACGATGGAAAAAATATTTCCGCTGGTTTAAATAGTTCCGAAAAATACAATTATTTTATCTTAATGATCGATATAATATTAAAAAAACTTATCGAGCAATGACGCTCTGCAAAAAGATGCAGAGCGTCTTTTTGTTTTCAAAAACAGCCAGAACCATTTGGCTTCCATAGTAAGTGTATGTCGGAACAAATGTCAAAGTATTTCAGTTCGTTAGGAGGATGGCACCGTAAAAATGAGATGAATCAATCGTTCTTTATCACCGCGGAAAAAAACATTACCCTGAGTAATGTTTCGGAAGGGATTCGTCCCGTAAAATGTCCCGTAAAATTAAATAAGCTTAAATAAGCAGTGTCAAGACAACGGAGTCTGAATCAAGTGTTCAGGCTCCGTTTATTTTTATAACTAAAATTGTTTAGTTATGTGTATTAACAAATACAAGGAGGAAATTTTTATGGATACAGTAGTAAATACCCGGGCTAAAACAGCAACTGCCGCCCAACCAACGTTAAAACGAACCTTGGCAACCAGGGATTTAGTCATTTACGGTTTAGTTTTTATGATCCCTTTAGCTCCGGCAGCGATGTATGGCGTCTTTCTTGGGCCTTCAAATGGAATGGTTGCCCTGTGTTATTTAATTGGGATGATCGCCATGCTTTTCACAGGATTTAGTTATCGTTCCATGTCACGCAAATATCCCTTGGCGGGATCGGTCTATCTTTATGTGCAGAAAGGTGTATCACCAGGGCTTGGATTTATCGCCGGCTGGTCTATTTTGCTGGATTATTTTTTAATGCCTGCTACCGTGGTCATTATTGGTAGTGCTTTTGCCAGTGCCTTAATTCCGTCGGTTCCAATCTGGGCCTGGACAATCGGCTTTATTCTTTTTAGTACCATTACCAATATTCTTGGTGTTGATCTGATGTCAAAAATCAGCTGGATTCTGTTCGCCCTTCAGATCATTGCAATTGTTCTATTTGTTGGCAGTGTCATAAATATGTGGATTGGCGGCGAGATCGCTTTCAATACCATTTCATTTTACAATCCCGGTCACTTTGAATTATCCGGTGTTCTGCAAGCAACGGGTGTTGTTATTCTAAGCTATCTCGGTTTCGATGCGATCAGTACCCTTGCCGAGGAAACCGTTGAACCTGAAAAAGCGGTTGGCAAGGCCATTATCTGGTCGATTCTGCTTAGCGGCGTGATCTTTATCATTATCACATTCTTTGCTGGTATGGCGTATCCAAACTATGAAAATCTTAGTGTGGACTCCGCATTTATTGAAGTTGTCGATTTTGTTGGTGGCAGCTGGTTAACTGTATTTACCTCGATTGTCCTGATTTTATCCTTTGGTATGGCAACCTGTCAAACATCCCATTCAGCCGTCTCCCGGGTGCTCTTTGCGATGGGACGTGATGGCGTACTGCCAAAGCAATTGTCTTATGTCAGCAAGAAATTCAGAACCCCCTATGTCGCAGTTGCTGTTGTTGCCGTGATCATAACACCGATTTCGCTGCTTTGCACACTGGACTTAATCTCAACAATGGTAAGTTTCGGTGCGCTGGTTGGCTTCATCCTATTAAACATCGCCGTAGTCTGGAAGTTTTTTATTCAAGACAAAGGTGAGCGACGTAAAAATCCGGTCAAATCGCTTTTCCAATATGTTGTGGCACCCGTTATTGGCTTGATCATTACCACCGCTATTTTTATCAACCTTGGGGTGGCAGCACACACGGTCGGTTTTTTATGGATCGGGATCGGCTTTGTCTATCTGTTATTTGTCACAAAAGGCTTCCGTAAACCGGTTCCCCAACTCGAAATAGATTAACCCCACAAACTAAGTCATTAGCAACAATCAGAAACGCCAGCGATGTCAAGGTCAATGCCTGTATCGCTGGCGTTTATTTTTTATCATAACATAACGCATTATTTTTTCTTTTCTTCATTCGTAGCCATTTTTGTTTTATTTTCTGTAATCGGGGTAAAAAAATCATAATAGAAACGTATGCTTTATTTTTGTCCGAACGATTAAACAATGATTTTGAAAGGAACGCCAATGAAGCCAACCGAACGCCTTAAAGAAATTGAAGATTTTAAATCTGCATATATTAAAAAAATTGAAGAAGTTTCCGGTGAATACCTTGCTGAATCATCCCTACTTAATCAATATGAAGCGTTAGCGGAAATTGTAATGGATAAAATTGCCTCCCAATGGGCTAAAACGAGTTCACAATATGATGAGATTCCCCATAAACGGGTCTACTTGTTTTCCATCGAATTTTTGATTGGCCGATTGTTAAAAGCCTATGTAAATAGTCTGGATATGGAAGAGATCGTTAAAATAGCCATGCATGAACTGGGATTGGACTATGAAACAATACTCAATCAGGAAACGGACCCAGGTTTGGGAAACGGCGGTTTGGGGCGATTAATGGCCTGTTTTTTAGAGTCATCTGCGACCCTTGGCTTACCCTTCCATGGCAATGGTATCCACTATAAACACGGTCTTTTTGAGCAGAAGATTATCAATGGTGAACAGGTGGAAGTTGCTGACAACTGGCTACGGCATGGATATCCTTTTGAAATAAGAAAACCCAATGAAGCCGTGGTTGTTAAATTCTATGGAAATCTTCATTCTGAAAAAATTAACGGCGTACTTACCTTTGTTTATGAGGATTACGAACCGATTCTAGCCGTACCTTATGATATTCCATTAAAAGGATACCACAATAAAACGGTCAACTCCTTACGACTTTGGAGTGCTGAACCCATCGAAGAATTTGATCTGCCCAGCTTCAATCAGGGCCAATTCATTGATGCAGTCCGTCATAAATCCGAAGCTGAAGCAATTACCCAAATTCTATACCCCAATGATAACAAATTTGATGGTAAACAGTTGCGCCTAAAACAAGAATACTTTTTTGTTTGTGCCGGCTTAAAACGTATCATCACACGTTTTAAGCGATACAATAATAATTGTCTGGATGAATTCGCCGACAAAATATGTATCCATATCAATGATACTCACCCGGCTCTTTGCGGACCTGAAATGATGCGTATTTTTATGGACGAGGAGGGTTTGAGTTGGGATGATGCCTGGAAATTGACTGTCAATTCTCTTACGTTCACCAATCACACCGTTCTCCCGGAAGCGCTGGAAAAATGGCCCATCGATATGCTTAAATTTTTGCTGCCCCGAATCTATATGATTATTGAAGAAATTAACCGCCAGTTCCTGGAAGATTTAAGAAATAAGTCGGGATTGAATGAATTGCAGATTGACAGTCTTTCCATTATTCAGGATGACCAAATCAATATGGCTAATCTGGCCATCGTCTGCAGCCACTCGGTTAACGGTGTCGCCGAGCTACATAGTAAAATATTAAAAGAAGAGACCTTCAACGGTTATTATAAACTATTTCCCGAACGATTCCATTCCGTGACTAACGGCGTAACACCACGTCGTTTTCTCATCAACAGTAATACTGGCCTGCGCGATTTAATCACTGAATCCATCGGCACGGATTGGATTAACAATCTTTTTGCCCTTGAAAACCTAATTTCTTTTAAGAATGATGCTTCATTTGCCGAACGGTTTAACCAGATCAAACTTGAAAATAAGATTCATTTGGCCAATTATATAAAAAAACACAACCAGATCATTGTTAATCCAGACTCAATTTTTGACATTCAGGTCAAGCGTATTCATGAATATAAAAGACAACTTTTGAATGCGCTGCACATTCTTCATTTGTACAATCATTTGAAGGCAAACCCAAACGAGGAAATCGTCCCACGAACCTTTATCTTCGCTGGAAAGGCAGCACCGGGATATTATTTTGCCAAGGAAATTATCAAATTGATCAATGCAATTGCCAATCTTGTCAATCATGATAACGACATCCGCGATCAAATTAAAGTCGTTTTTCTTGCCAATTTCAATGTATCTTTAGGTGAGATCATCTATCCTGCCGCTAATATTTCCGAACAGATCTCGACTGCTGGAAAAGAGGCTTCTGGCACTGGCAATATGAAATTTATGATGAATGGTGCCATTACTCTCGGTACGATGGATGGCGCAAATATTGAGATTCATGAGGCGGTTGGCGAAGACAATATTATTACCTTTGGGCTGTCTTCTGATGAAGTGGCATATTATGAAAAAAATGGTGGTTACAGTTCAATAGAAATTTATGAGAGTGATCACCGCATCCAGAAGATTATGCATCAGCTCATCAATGGTACCTTTGGACACTTATACAATTTCCAAAGTGTTTATGACTCACTACTCTTATATAATGATACCTACTTTATTTTAAAGGATTTTGATTCTTACGGAAAAGCGCAGAACCGGATAAACGATTTATTTAAAGACAAAAACAAATCATTTAATATGTCCCTAAACAACGTCGCTTATTCGGGTCTTTTTTCCAGTGACCGAGCGATTCTGGATTATCAAAAAAATATTTGGAAGACCCTGTAACTTATGCATGAGTTTTATCCTTCAGCTTATTCTTTGTGCAATTAAAAAAGCTGCGGTGAGGGCTTTTATTTGAGGAAAAACCATGTACTGAACTAAAGAAAGTTCTAAAACCGGAACGGTTTTAGAACTTTCTTTTAAGTTGTTGTCTGAGCAGCAGCTTGCTGGCCGCCTCCCATAATTTGGATGGACGCAATTTCATCCGAGCTACCCTGATAGGTTATCATGATAATACTTCCTACCACAATATCAGAGCTACTTGCCGATTCATCACTGGTTGTCGTTATGCTTGCTGATTGGTTTCCCGGTTCCGTCATGGTCTGCTTAGTGATAGTAATTGAGTCTGAGAGTGTGATCGTCTGACTTTCTCCGGTCAGTGTCAGCATTTCGGGGGCTCCACCTGTTGTTCCTTCTGGCGGCGTTGTTCCATCAGCTATTGCCGTTCCGTCTGTCGGTCGAGCTGGTGGTGTTTCTCCTGCAGCCTGAGTTCCGCTTGTCTGGTCACCTGTTGACGCTTCGCCACTCGATTTATCGCCAGATGGATGATCACCATCACCTTCATTCATTGTCCCCAACGCAATAGTAATCTCTGATCCGCTGGCTCCGGTGACTTCACCATAGGTAGTTGTCCCGCTTGTTGAAGATGTCGCTGTCTCACTTGCTGTTTCACTTGCTTTACTCGTGCTTGAGCAACCACTGAAAGCCAAAATACTCAAGGTGATCATTGCCAATACAATTAATTGAATTCGTTTGTTCTTCATAACTTAGATTCCTCCACTGGTTTGTTATATTCTACTAAATATAACAAACCAGTGTGATGTTTTTGTGTAGACTGTGAATATATTTACTGAATTGATGCAGCTTTATCTGATACACCCTCTCGAACAACTCGTAAAATTACTGCCGTTAAATGAAGACGTGCAACTTCGTCTTCGCTATTGCTGCGCCTCCGTTTGAGGCTTCGCCCCATAAAAAAATAGATTGGAACATTAATTTTCAAGTGAGCTTGAATCAATGTTCTCGTAAATTCACGTTTGTTATACTCACTCATGCGACACTTCGTCTCCGCTTCGCTGCGCCTTCGTCGCGTCAGTCGCCAGATGGCTCTACTCAATTCAAAATACATTCATCTCGAACAACTCGTAAAATCACTGCCGTTAAATGAAGACGTGCAACTCCGTCTTCGCTGCGCTGCGCCTCCGTTTGGGGCTTCGCCTCATAAAAAAATAGATTGGAACATTGATTTTCAAGTGAACTTGAATCAATGATCTCGTAAATTAACGTTTGTTATACTCACTCATGCGACACTTCGTCTCCGCTTCGCTACGCCTTCGTCGCGTCAGTCGCCAGATGGCTCCTTCCTTAAAAATACAAAAAGAGCGGTGAAAGAACAAATAAATTTGCTCCTTCACCGCTCTTTTTATATTTTTCGCCGCATGGCTCGTTTTTTCACGCAAAAAAAGTCCCGCAACGTCCTATCCTCCCAGGCAGTTACCCACCAAGTACTTTCGGCGCTGGAAGACTTTACTTCTGTGTTCGGTATGGGAACAGGTGTGGCCCTTCCGCCATCGTCGCGAGACTAATTTAGCTTTGTTTTTGCTAAAAAACAAATAGGTTTAAAGGAGCGTTAGCGGTTGAACCGGCTAAATTGTCCATCAATTCTTGCAGAAATCTTCTACTTCTTCATAAGAGATTTTTGAAAGAATTGGTGTTCCTTGTTCCTACTTGCTTATATATTCAATTGTCTTAGTTATGATCACGCAGTGATCATTCAAAACAGCACAGTGTATAAATTATTGGATCAAGACCTCGGTCGATTAGTACTGGTCAGCTCCATATGTTACCATACTTCCACATCCAGCCTATCTACCTGGTCGTCTACCAGGGACCTTAACCATTTCTGGTGAGATATCTTATCTTGAAGGGGGCTTCGTGCTTAGATGCCTTCAGCACTTATCCTTTCCAAACTTAGCTACCCAGCTATGCTCCTGGCGGAACAACTGGTGCACCAGTGGTTTGTCCGTTCCGGTCCTCTCGTACTAGGAACAGCTCTTCTCAAATATCTAACGCCCACGACGGATAGGGACCGAACTGTCTCACGACGTTCTGAACCCAGCTCGCGTGCCTCTTTAATGGGCGAACAGCCCAACCCTTGGGACCTGCTTCAGCCCCAGGATGAGACGAGCCGACATCGAGGTGCCAAACCTCCCCGTCGATGTGGACTCTTGGGGGAGATAAGCCTGTTATCCCCGAGGTAGCTTTTATCCGTTGAGCGATGGCCCTTCCACTCGGAACCACCGGATCACTAAGCCCGACTTTCGTCTCTGCTCGAGATGTCTCTCTCGCAGTCAATCACCTTTTTGCCTTTGCACTCTAAGAGATGGTTTCCAACCATCCTGAAGGTAACTTTGGGCGCCTCCGATACTTTTTAGGAGGCGACCGCCCCAGTCAAACTGCCCGTCTGACACTGTCCGATGACCGGATTACGGCCACTCGTTAGAATTCCAATAGTACAAGGGTGGTATCCCAAGGTTGGCTCCTTCGAAACTAGCGTCCCAAATTCTCTGCCTCCCACCTATCCTGTACGTGTACTACCAAAACTCAATGCCAGATTGCAGTAAAGCTCTACGGGGTCTTTCCGTCCTGTCGCGGGTAACTCGCATCTTCACGAGTACTACAATTTCACCGGGTGTGTTGTCGAGACAGCGCTCAAATCGTTACGCCTTTCGTGCGGGTCAGAACTTACCTGACAAGGAATTTCGCTACCTTAGGACCGTTATAGTTACGGCCGCCGTTTACTGGGGCTTAAATTCGCACCTTCGCTTGCGCTAAGCACTCCTCTTAACCTTCCAGCACCGGGCAGGCGTCAGCCCCTATACATCATCTTTCGATTTAGCAGAGACCTATGTTTTTGCTAAACAGTCGCTTGAGCCTCTTCTCTGCGGCCCACTTGCGTGGGCACTCCTTCTCCCGAAGTTACGGAGTCATTTTGCCGAGTTCCTTAACAACACTTCTCCCGCTCATCTTAGGATTCTCTCCTCGCCTACCTGTGTCGGTTTACGGTACGGGCACCCTCTCTCTCAATAGAAGCTTTTCTTGACAGCGTGAAATCAGCGACTTCCCTACTTATTTTTCGTTCCCCGTCACGCCTCAGCCTTATGACCAAGGGGATTTGCCTCCCTGATCAGCCTTGACGCTTGGCCCAGCTTTTCCAACCGCTGGGTTCGCTTATCCTTCTGTGTCACTCCATCTCTCAAACAATTAAAGGTGGTACAGGAATTTCAACCTGTTGTCCATCGCCTACGCTGCTCGCCTCGGCTTAGGCCCCGACTTACCCTGAGCGGACGAACCTTCCTCAGGAAACCTTGGGCTTTCGATGGTGAAGATTCTCACTTCACTTTCGCTACTCATGCCAACATTCTCTCTTGTCTTGTGTCCACCAAACCTTACAGTTCAGCTTCGCCCTCAAGACATTGCTCCCCTACCACTATGGTAGTACCATAATCCATCGCTTCGGTGCCAGATTTTAGCCCCGTTCATCTTCGGCGCACAACCACTCGACCAGTGAGCTATTACGCACTCTTTAAATGTGTGGCTGCTTCTAAGCCAACATCCTGGTTGTTTCTGCAGTTGCACATCCTTTCCCACTTAATCTGGACTTGGGGACCTTAGCGGATGGTCTGGGCTGTTTCCCTTTTGACTATGAGACTTATCTCACACAGTCTGACTGCCGTATATAAGTGTATGGCATTCGGAGTTTGATAAGGTTCAGTAATCTTTACGACCCCTAGCCTATTCAGTGCTCTACCTCCATCACTCTCTCTACAACGCTAGCCCTAAAGCTATTTCGGGGAGAACCAGCTATCTCCGTGTTCGATTGGAATTTCACCCCTATCCACAACTCATCCAAGCCTTTTTCAACAGACACTGGTTCGGACCTCCACTTGGTTTTACCCAAGCTTCATCCTGGTCATGGATAGATCACACGGTTTCGGGTCTACAGCATGCAACTAATCGCCCTATTCAGACTCGGTTTCCCTACGGCTCCGTACCTGAAGTACTTAACCTTGCTACATACCGTAACTCGTTGGCCCGTTCTACAAAAAGCACGCAGTCACGTTAGCTCCTGCTGCTTGTAAGCACAGGGTTTCAGTTTCTATTTCACTCCCCTTCCGGGGTTCTTTTCACCTTTCCCTCACGGTACTTTCCGCTATCGGTCAATCAGTAGTATTTAGCCTTGGGGGGTGGGCCCCCCATCTTCCCACAGGGTTACACGTGTCCCGTGGTACTCGTCGATTACCCAGCTGTACTATTTTCGTCTACGGGGATCTCACCCTCTGCGTCCGGCCTTCCCATGCCGTTCAACTAATAATATAGCCTTGATGTAATCAGGGCTCTTCCTCGTTCGCTCGCCGCTACTGAAGGAATCGATGTTTCTTTCTTTTCCTCTGGGTACTAAGATGTTTCAGTTCCCCAGGTTCCCTCCATAACGCTATGTATTCACGTTACAGTGACTGGTCTTCTACCAGCCGGGTTTCCCCATTCGGATATCTACGCTTTATCGGTTATGTGCACCTACACGTAGCTTTTCGCAGCTTGTCGCGTCCTTCGTCGGCTCTGATTGCCAAGGCATTCACCCTGTGCTCTTTTCTTCTTGATCCTTTTTGATGTTACGTTTTCGTGTTAAGAAATTGTATTTCAAAATTTTATTTATACACTATGCTGTTTTCAATGATCGTTTGGACTTTTCCCACTGTTCCGGTATTTGTCCCGCTAAAAAATGCATCCTAAGATGCGTGTTTTAACTGTTTTTGTATGAACCAGTCATACAAAAGAAAATAGTACCATGACTTCCTGTATTCCCTAGAAAGGAGGTGATCCAGCCGCACCTTCCGATACGGCTACCTTGTTACGACTTCACCCCAATTACTGACCCCACCTTCGGCAGCTGGTTCCTTACGGTTACCTCACTGACTTCGGGTGTTGCCAACTCTCGTGGTGTGACGGGCGGTGTGTACAAGACCCGGGAACGCATTCACCGCAGCATTCTGATCTGCGATTACTAGCAACTCCAACTTCATGCAGGCGAGTTTCAGCCTGCAATCCGAACTGAGATCTGTTTTAAGGGATTAGCTTCACCTCGCGGTTTCGCAGCCCTCTGTTCAGACCATTGTAGCACGTGTGTAGCCCAGGTCATAAGGGGCATGATGATTTGACGTCGTCCCCACCTTCCTCCGTGTTATCCACGGCAGTCTGCTTAGAGTGCCCAACTGAATGATGGCAACTAACCACAGGGGTTGCGCTCGTTGCGGGACTTAACCCAACATCTCACGACACGAGCTGACGACAACCATGCACCACCTGTCTCTCTGTCCCCGAAGGGAAAGTCTGATCTCTCAGATTGTCAGAGGATGTCAAGACCTGGTAAGGTTCTTCGCGTTGCTTCGAATTAAACCACATGCTCCGCTGCTTGTGCGGGTCCCCGTCAATTCCTTTGAGTTTCAACCTTGCGGTCGTACTCCCCAGGCGGAGTGCTTATTGCGTTAGCTGCGGCACTGAGTCTCCCCAACACCTAGCACTCATCGTTTACGGCGTGGACTACCAGGGTATCTAATCCTGTTTGCTCCCCACGCTTTCGCACCTCAGCGTCAGTATTTGTCCAGCAAGCCGCCTTCGCCACCGGTGTTCCTCCTAATATCTACGCATTTCACCGCTACACTAGGAATTCCACTTGCCTCTCCAATACTCAAGTCTTTCAGTTTCAAATGCATGTCACCGGTTGAGCCGGTACCTTTCACATCTGACTTAAAAAACCGCCTGCGTGCCCTTTACGCCCAGTAAATCCGGACAACGCTTGTCCCCTACGTATTACCGCGGCTGCTGGCACGTAGTTAGCCGGGACTTTCTTCTTGGGTACCGTCTTTTTTTCTTCCCCAATAACAGAGCTTTACGATCCGAAAACCTTCTTCACTCACGCGGTATTGCTGCGTCAGGGTTTCCCCCATTGCGCAATATTCCCCACTGCTGCCTCCCGTAGGAGTCTGGACCGTGTCTCAGTTCCAGTGTGACCGTTCGCCCTCTCAGACCGGTTACCCATCGTCGCCTTGGTGGGCTGTTATCTCACCAACTAGCTAATGGGACGCGGGTCCATCCTTTGGCACCGGAGCGTTTAATACTTCTGCCATGCGACAAATGTATCTTATAAGGCATTACTCCCAGTTTCCCGAGGCTATTCCTTTCCAAAGGGCAGGTTACCCACGCGTTACTCACCCGTTCGCCACTTTCTAAGATTTCCGTGCAAGCACTTCCATCTTGTCTCGTTCGACTTGCATGTGTTAAGCATACCGCCAGCGTTCGTCCTGAGCCAGGATCAAACTCTCAATAAAAGTTTGTATTTAAAGCCTTTCGGCCTTTAAATGCTGTCTCATTTGAATAACGTATTTATACTCTACCGAGTTAATGTTTTAAAGAGTGCATCTCTCTGTTTCTATTTTAGCCTCATTCATCCTCGCGGATGTTTCGGCTGTTTTACAGGTTTTATGGTACTATTCTCTTTTCTATGACCGTTGCTCTGCAGTAGTTTTTTCTTTGTTTCCTACCGAAGAAGCTTTTCTATTATATCGTTGTTTCTTCATGTTGTCAAGCTGTTTTTTGAAATTCTTTTAAGTTAATTTCTGTTATTCAGCTGTGTGTGCGCCGCCTCTGTTCGAGACAACTTCATTAGTATACGCTCTTTCAGCCACCCTGTCAACATCTTTTTGAAATTTTTTCAATTCTTTTTTCATAGTGTTGTATTTATGTCTCGTTGGCCATTATTCGGGGTTTTGATCTGATTAACTAAGGTTATTCTTTCTTAATAAAAAAAGAACCTGGAATCAATTGATTCCAGGTTCCCTATTATAATGAAGATTTAGCTATTTACTTTCTGCGACCTTGGTTTCTTGTATTTCCAAACCCAGCACCTTGCTCACTGATTTGTAAACAACAAAGGTAATGACTGAATTAATACCGGCTTTGAGCAGATTAAATGGAACAATAATTGGCAAGATCATTGGGAGAACGGCTTCAACCGGAATTCCCAAAAAGAATGGTGTAATGGCGATGTTCCATAAAGCCATGGTAATTGTCATCGTTACCGAACCAAAAGCCAGACCAATGACAGCACCTTTTCTGGTTCTGTTTCTTTTATAAATGTTTCCCGCCACCAATACAAACGATCCGGTTGCGAAGAAATGCATCAAGATTCCGATTATACCGCTGGCTGAACTGACAGTTACTCCTTGTAATACACAAACAACCGCTGTTAAAATTAAACCACCTAATGGACCAAACATAAATGTACCAATGAAAATGGGAATATCCGCTGGATCATACTCCAAAAATGGAGCAGCCGGGAATATTGGAAAGTGAATCAGGTAAACCAATAGTATGGACATTGCTGCCAATACTGCCATCTGTGTCAATTGTTTTGTCTTGATTTTCATGGAAAATCCTCCTTCAATTGTCTGTTCAGTAAACTAAAAAGCCCTTGAAAATTTCTTTTCAAGGGCTTTGCGTGCAAAATTGTACGCCATTTCTTTCATCCGGACTATACCGTCGGTTCTGGATTCTAACCAGATCGGCCTTTCGGCTCGTGGACTTAACACTTTCGTATATCACCACCGGTGAGGACTTACACCTCGCCCTGAAACAGACTATTCATTTATTGGTTTCATTATATACCTTGTTGAATTTCTTTGTCAATGATATTTTTTGATATCCTTAATTGAACATCTTCTTCAAGAACAAGACGAATCCAGCGACACCCGTACATCCCAAAGCAATACACACAACAAACCAGAAATTAGGTACTGGAATTCCGGCAACATTCATCCCGAAAAAGCTGGAGATCATTGTTGGAATCGCCATCAGAATTGTCAATGATGTGAGAATTTTCATTACCACATTCAGATTATTGGAAATAATGGACGCGAAGGCGTCTCTTGTTTCGCTAAGAATATTACTATAAATGTTTGACATTTCGATTCCCTGTTGGACTTCAATAATGACATCTTCCAGTAAATCTTTATCTTCTTCATAAAGCTTAATAATACGTCCCCGTTGAAGTTTTTCCAAAACGGACTGATTGGCTTTTAGTGAAGTTGAAAAGAACACCAAACTTTTTTCAAGATCAAGGAGTTGGATTAACTCTTTGTTTTTCATGGAAATATTTAATTGTCTTTCGATCTCAGTACTCATTCGATTAATATGTCTCAGGTATATCAAAAATCGACTGGCAACCCGATAGAGAATCTGAAAGACAAAACGGGTTTTCAGATTGGTGAACACATTTTTAACCCGACCTTTTGCAAAATCATCGATGAGTGTGTTCCCATGTAAACATACTGTAATAATATTATCATCGGTTTGAATAATCCCAACCGGGATGGTGTTATACAGTACCATTGCGCTGTCCTTTTCAATGACAGGGACATCAATGGTGATCAGGGCCTGGTTGTTGTCTTCCAATTCTACCCGGGAAATTTCTTCTTCATCCAGTGCGGCTCTCAGAAAATCAGGTTCAACATCTAATTCCTTGGTAATAAACTGCAATTCTGCTTCTGTTGGATTAACCATATTGATCCAACTGTTTTTTTCAATGGTCTCAATTTCTTGAATCTTTCCATCAATGGTTTTATAGATTTTGATCATTGCTTTCCTCCTTTATTAAGAGCAGCCGATGATCTGTAAGATATTTTGGCCGCTCAGTTTTTGTTTCATTTGTTCAATACGCTTCTCACCAGGGTCTGCGTCCATCCTATCTCACTCCTTTTCTTCATTTTAAAATAAATTCTACAATTAGTTCACGGGCAGTCGCCAACTGTCTGCAAGCAGTCGATTGGCTCGTTGCCTTCGCGCAAACTCAAGAAAATCGCTTTGCTCTTTTCTTGTCATTCGCGGGCAGTCGCCAACTGTCTGCAAGCAGTCGATTGGCTCGTTGCCTTCGCGCAAATAAAAAAACCCCACTTTTTGAGGAGGTTTTTGCACAGCAAAAAATGGCTCCTCTATTCGTTGAGTTTTGGCACTATACAGCATAGGGCTAAGCCCAACTGCGTTAAGTAAAACCTTAATTCGATAGTACCTGTTAACCCATTGGCATCTTTCGATGTTTCCGGGCAGCAGCCATATCTGTATAGGAGCCTCGCCTAACAAAAGAAACACATGGTTCTCTTATTATAATCTATCATTAACTATATCTTTTTATCCTTTTATTGTCAATGATTTTTAAGTTAACACTTTGTAAACAACAACCTTATTTTCAGAAATATAAAGAACCCCTTGCTTATTAGGCCTGATGTTGTGTACAATTCAAGTCATAAAGATAACCACGCCATGTACGATTAACCGTTTCATTTCAAGTTTGATTAGGCCAGTGATCTGAGAATCAAGTACCAATCGCTGATGTACAAATATTCAAGTAAAATTTCACCATCTTAAAGGAGGTAACCATGCTACATTCAAGACCTGATAAAGACCAACTGGATAGTGTCTACAAAATACCAGTTTTCAACAATGATCCCCTGAATTCAACTTTACCTAAATTTCAATTGTGCAATAACTCCATCGATCCCGAACTTGCCTATCGTCTGATCAAGGATGATCTGTTGGACGAGGGCAGTGCCCGGCTTAACTTAGCTACTTTTTGCCAGACTTACATGGAGCCCGCTGGTTTACGGATTATGTCTGAAACTTTGGAAAAAAATGCCATCGATAAGTCCGAATACCCACAAACCACCGACCTCGAAAATCGCTGTGTCAACATTATTGCTAATCTCTGGAATGCTCCTGAAGACATGGAATTTATGGGCACTTCTACGGTTGGTTCTTCCGAAGCCTGCATGCTTGGTGGCCTGGCCATGAAATTTACCTGGCGAGAGAAAGCAAAGAAATTGGGAATTGACACTCTTTCCCGAAAACCCAACCTTGTCATTTCCTCGGGTTATCAGGTCTGCTGGGAAAAATTCTGTGTCTATTGGGATATTGAAATGCGTTGCGTGCCCTTGGATAAAGACCATATGAGTCTTAATATGGATACCGTCATGAGCTATGTCGATGAGGACACCATCGGAATTATTGCCATTATGGGCATTACCTATACCGGTAAATATGACGATGTAAAAAAACTGGATGCATTGGTTGAACAGTATAACCAAACCGCAGCAATTTCTGTTCCCATCCATGTGGATGCGGCATCCGGCGGGATGTTTGCACCATTTATTCTGCCTGCTTTAGAATGGGATTTCAGGCTTAAGAATGTTATTTCCATTAACACCTCCGGCCATAAATATGGGCTTGTTTATCCGGGAGTTGGCTGGGTCATCTGGAAAGATAAACGCTTTTTGCCTTCTGAACTTATTTTCAGTGTCAGTTATCTCGGCGGTGATCTGCCCACCATGGCGATCAACTTCTCCCGCTCTTCCAGTCAAATAATTGGTCAGTATTTCAACTTTTTAGCCTATGGATATCGAGGTTATCGCGAGATCCATGAACGAACCCGAAGTGTTGCTAAATACATTGCCCTCCAGCTTGAACAAACAGGCCTTTTTGAAATCCTCAACGATGGTGAAAATATTCCTATTGTCTGCTGGAAAATGAAAACAACCGCCAACAAATCCTGGAGCCTTTACGACCTGGCTGATCGCCTCCGTACCAACGGTTGGCAAGTCCCCGCCTATCCACTTCCCAACAATTTGTCCGATGTTGTCATCCAGCGAGTTGTTGTCCGCCAGGATTTAAGTATGCAACTGGCCACATTATTTATCAAAGATATCACCGAAAGCATCAACGCCCTGAACCATGCACACATTATTATTTATGGGCATTCTGATGAGAACAAAGGCGCCCTTGGTTTTACACATTAATAAAGAAGGATCTGTCACCGACAGATCCTTCTCTTAATTTATTTCTGATTTTCTTGCTCAGGCATTATGTTTTTTCGATAAATCACCACGCCAATAATTCCCAGAACCACGACAATCGCACCAATGATGCCAGCAACTCCGGCTATCAGCCAAGGATTGTTGGGATCAGGTTGAACAATGTTAACTCGGACTGTGGCCACGGTACTGTTAAAATAATTATTCCCTTTGTATTTAACCACCACTTCCTGTTCGCCGACTTCGTTCTTATATTTAAGTTCTATATCCTCACGATTAAACTTAACCTCATTATTATTCTCATCCACTACCGCAATTGCGAGATCCTTATATACAGCATCGTCCATATTTTTGGTATTGCTATCATATTCAACGCTGGGCGGATTTGCAGTAATTACCAACGAACAGTCTGCTTTGTTAGTGATTGTCACTGTTTGGGTTGCCGTACTGCTGTTGAATTTATCAGTCCCCTTGTATTTAACCGTTACTGGCTGATCGCCGGCCACCCGATTGTAGCTCAAGTCAATATCTGTTGTTGTAAAATTAACAGGATTATTTTTACTGTCTACTACCTGAATCCCCAGTGCCTGGTAGACGGCTGCATCCAATTTCCCTGAATCTGCAGTATAAGCTACCTGGGTTGGTGTTTTTGACAGATTAACAGTGGTATTCTCTTTAGTAGGAACCGGTGGATCAACCTTACCGGTGATTTCCACATTTCCAGTTGCCGAGCTTGGACTATACTGGTCATTTCCTTTGTATTTCACTGTAACATCCTGTTTCCCGACAGCCCGGTTGTAGCTCATTTCAATATCGCTGGCAGCAAAATTGATTTTGTTATTTCCGGCATCGACCACAACAATACTCAACGCCTGGTATACGGCTAAATCCAATTTTGCCGTATCGCTGGTATAAGCTACTGCCGGCGGTTTGGCGGCAATAGAGACCTTCGTATCCTGTTTTCCGGTTATTTGAACCACACCATTGGCCTGGGTCGGATTATATTGTTTGTTGCCTTTATAAGATACGGTAACCGTCTGGGTTCCAATTGCCCGGTTATAGGTCAGCGTGATATCACTAGGCGAAAAGTCAACCTTATTGGAATCAGCATCGACAACTGAAATAGCCAAATCATCGTAAACCGCTTTATCCAAAATACCTGGGTCACTGGAATAACCTACTGATGGAGGATTGGCTTTTAATACCAACAAGGTATCTTTTTTGGGAACATCATTAATGATGATAGTCCCGGTTGCAGCACTCGTTTCATACTGCGCATTTCCCTTATAGGTGATGGTTATTGTTTGGGTGCCAACCTGTCGATTATAATTCATCGTAATATCGTCTGAAGTAAAATCGATTTTATTATAGTCGCTATCGACAACCACAATGTTCATCGCTTTATAAACCGCTTTGTCCAATTCAGCGGTTGAAGAAGTAAAGGTTACCGAAGAAGGAGAGCTGGCAATGGATACTGATGTCGCCATTTTCCCATCAACTTCTGCCCATATCCCCATTGGCAGCATCAGCAAAATCAATGCTGCAATCAATCCGGTTTGCCACATGCGTCCGTTTAATTTTCCACTATTCATTTTCTTTTCCTTTCCATCTGTCCATAATTCGTTCTTTTTAATTAGTTTCTATCATATTTACCGCCTATTTTAACATATAATCAGTGTAAACGTTTCTTTTTTATTCGCATTTTGCTTCAAATTTGTTTTTATCTCATAAACCACGAAAAAAAAGACCTGTTATTTCTAACAGCTCTTTTTTTAATTTCATTATACCCTAGTCCATCTTCGTTAAACGATTCTTCCCGAAAAAGATTCCGCCAGCGATCAACAGTAGAATAAGAAGTGCAATGCCAAAATATGGAACCGGCGATTTTTCTTCAGCTTCACCCGCTCCGTTTCCGCCGTTGTCATAATCATTGCCGGTGTAAGTAGCAACGGTCTCTTCACTTTTTAAAATTTCGAACTTATCATCCCCATCTGTCAAGGTGATGCGGTAATTGGGATTGTTCAAACTCCCCAGGAATATATCATAGGTTCCGACTGCTTCCCCTGACGCTCGCTCTAAAGATCCAAATAGCACATCATCGCCATATAAACCTTTAATAAAACCATCGCCAGATTCATCCTGCCAGACAATATAGGTTAAGGCCGGATCCGGTTCTCCCTGAATTTTTGAAACATAAGAAGGAATAACCGTCACTGAAGCTGGTGTAATTTGATATTTTTTCTTTGATACAATGGTGTCGTTTTTGATGCTGTAATTATCGGGATTTGTCCCATTGATGCCATATAAGTAGAATCCACCAGTGGCCCAGACATTGTAAGTCCCCACCTTATCCTGCTGAGTATTAACATCACCATACCAGGGGTAAAAGTTTTCCGCCCCAAAAGCGCCAACTTCTTCCTCTTTAATAAGATCTGCCTGGTTAACGGTCAGTCCATAGTCATAAAGGTTTGCGGTTCCGTCATAAACCTTATCCTGTCCAGTCAGAATAACTTCAACCGGTTTGGCAGTAATGTTGGCCGCTAAATACACATCCATATTTGTTAATGGTTGTGCTTCTTTCTTTTCCTCAATAATAATATAATTTTTTGCTTTACTCCCAGAAATGGCAACTTCTTTTAAAATTACCCGATTGGGATTTACCACCTTGACATCCTTTGATAAAAAGTTGGCGGACTTATAGCTAAAATCAACTTCATTAATGTCGGCATTAATAACACCCGTATTTCGCAATCCCTGGATAGCCTTGTCGGGAACATTTGTATTTCCATCATAAATTTTTGTAATAGGCTTATCAGTAAAAAACTCAGTTGTTTTTAATTCCAAGGGTTTTAGTTTAATCACTCTGGTTTCTTCAACGCTCGAATAGGCATCGTCCCCCTTGTACCTTGCCGACACAGTATAAGTTCCTGCGTCAGTTGGGGGAATGGTTGCTTGGGAATAAGTTTCCCCATCTGATTTTATTCCTTGATACGTTATCTCAATCCTTTCCGGATCGAGTTCCGGGCCATCCGGTTGCGGATTTATCGTCGCCAAAATCTGGGGATTCCCATTATAGACAGCTTGCTCAAAAAAAACAATAATTGGTATCAACGTCTCTAGTTCCATACCATTTCCCGATATTGCATCAGTGAATCCTGAATCGGTTTCATTTTGCCATGTGTCATTGCTATTTTCGGCTAAAACACCTATAGGAGAGCATGTCACAAGCAAAATGATCGTCAAGATAAAGCACAAAAAACGCTTATTACTTTTGGTCTTTTTCATTCGTTACATCCTTCCGCTGATGTCTAATCACTATATCTTGTAGATTATTCTCAATTATACCGATTTAAACTACTTTACACAATGAAACCGGACAAATGTTCGTTTAGATTTTACTTCATGCTTTATTTGTTTACAATTATTACATAAAAAAGACATAGAAAAGCCCACTTATTAAAAGTGGACTTTTCGATTGGCTAAAAACTTAATTTTTTTAAATAATATCCAATACTTCGTCTGTTTTTGGTTTTTTCAAGATGCTCAGCATCAGCATACAGGCAATTGAACCTGCTACTAGTGCAATCACATAGCCGAAGGCATTTCCAACCAATGGGAATACGAAAATGCCGCCATGAGGTGCCATCAGCGTACAGCCAAAGAACATCGATAGTCCCCCTGCTAATGCGGATCCAATGATGCAGGACGGTATTACTCGAATCGGATCTTCCGATGCAAACGGGATCGCACCTTCAGTAATAAATGATAGACCCATAACATAGTTGGCAACACCGGCTTCCCTTTCTTTTTTAGTAAAACGGCTTTTAAAGATGGTCGTACATAGCGCGATGCCCAGCGGAGGAACCATCCCACCAACCATTACCGCAGCCATAATATCATACTGACCAGTAGCCAGCGACGCCAAGCCGAATGTATAAGCAGCCTTATTCACCGGGCCACCCATATCGACAGCCATCATACCCCCAAGGACAACTCCAAGGATTACCTTGCTGGAGGTCCCCATACTGTTTAACAACATGGTTAACCAGGCATTAAGGGCCGCCACCGGTGGATTGATAACAAAGACCATGATGGCACCGATTATCAAAATTCCGAAAAACGGATACAATAGAATTGGTTTGATCCCTTCCAGACTGGCTGGCAGTTTAGCAAATCCTTTTTTCAGTCCCAAAACCAGATAACCGGCCGCAAAACCGGCTAACAGCGCGCCCAGAAAACCGGCGCCACCGGTACTGGCAAGCATTCCACCGACAAAACCAACGGCCAATGCTGGTCGGTCACCGATGCTCATAGCAATATAGCCCGCCAGAACCGGTAACATGAATGCAAATGCCGTTCCTCCAACCTTCATTAAAAAAGCTGCAAAAGGTGTATTGCTGCCGAAGGTTGCCGGATTAATACTATAATCATCAAATAAAAATGCCAGGGCGATTAGTATCCCGCCGCCAATGACAAAAGGCAGCATATGGGAAACGCCATTCATCAGATCTTTATAAATCTTACGACCCACGCTTTCTTTCTCACCTGAGCCACTGGATTCTTCATTTTTTTGTGTTCCACCGGAATATATCGGTACATTTCCTGTTAACGCCTCTTCGATCAATTCCTGGGGTTTATGAATCCCCTTGGCGACATTGGTCTGAATAACCGGTTTTCCATTAAAACGCCCCATTTCGACATTGGTATCGGCTGCAATGATAATGCAATCTGCTGCTTTGATTTCCGCCGCAGTGAGCTGATTCTTGACTCCACCAGAACCATTGGTTTCCACCTTGATGGTGATGCCCATTTGTTTGGCCTTGCTTTCCAGGCTTTCAGCTGCCATGTAGGTATGAGCAATCCCGGTTGGACAAGCAGTCACCGCCAGCAACTGATAGCTTCTCGCAGTTTCCCGCTTTTTCGATGATGCTTCGACTCCGTATTTTTCCTGTTCTTTTTCATCAATCAGTTTTAAAAAGGTTTGAACATCCGTTGAGGCGATCAGCTTTGCCCTAAATTGTTCATCCATTAAAATTGTTGACAGCCGGCTGAGTACTTCCAGATGAAGATTGTTGGCCGCCTCTGGGGCCGCAATCATAAAAAAGAGATAGGCGGGTTCTCCATCCAAAGCGTCAAAGTCAGTTCCTTCTCTGACGACCATCGCAGCTAGACCAGCGTCTTTGACTACTGACGATTTTCCGTGCGGAATAGCTACCCCTTCGCCAATCCCGGTGGAACCTTCTTCTTCCCGAGCCATAACCGCTTTTCTAAAGATCTCTTTATCGGTAATATTTCCACTTTCGGCCATCAAATCAACTAATTGTTTAATGGTTTCTTCCTTTGATGATTTTTTCCCGGTGAGATCGATACCTTTTTCATTCAACAAATCAATAATTCGCATTTTTTCTGCCCCCTTAGTTTTTATTTTTTCAATCCATCTAACAACTTCATAACTTCCGCTTTAGTGGCCAATGTTTCCGAAAACGCTGATGCACTGCCAGTTACAACGCCCATTTCAAAGGCCTCCTGAAGATCCTGGTTTTTAAGATAGCCAGCAAGAAATCCGGCTACCATGGAGTCCCCTGCCCCAACAGAATTTTTAACAACCCCTTTGGGCGGCTTCATTTCATGCGTGTTACCGTTTTCATCGACTAAAATGGCACCATCTCCAGCCATCGACACCAGCACATTCTGAGCCCCCATTTGCTGAAGGCGTTTTGCGTAGCCAATGATATCGTCCCGACCGTTTAGGATCACCCCAAACATATCGCCCAACTCATGGTTATTGGGTTTAATCAGAAACGGCTGATACTTGACCACCCTGAGCAATAGTTCCCCGGTGGCATCGACGACGATTTTAACACCTCGATTTTCCAAAAATTTCATGATGTTTTCATAGGTATCTTCCGGCAGCGCGGTTGGGATACTTCCGGCCAAAACCAGAATATCGCCCTTTTCAATGGAGTCCAACTTTCTAAACAGTTCCGCCAGTTCTTTCTTACTAATATTGGGACCCTGCCCATTGATTTCACTTTCCTGATCGGCTTTTATTTTAACGTTGATTCTGGAAGTGCCGGATTTGAGTTTCACAAAATCGGTATAGCACCCAAAATCTTTGATTCGCC
This sequence comes from uncultured Acetobacterium sp., assembly GCF_963664135.1. Classification (NCBI taxonomy): domain Bacteria; kingdom Bacillati; phylum Bacillota; class Clostridia; order Eubacteriales; family Eubacteriaceae; genus Acetobacterium; species uncultured Acetobacterium sp. Next base: position 1,973,986 of record NZ_OY760905.1, read on the forward strand.
GCTGAATTTCTTTTCCAGTGAATCCGCCCATAAAGCCAAGGGCAATATTTCTGATTTCCAGGTTTTTTAAAACCATTGATACGTTAATGCCCTTGCCCCCAGGATAGATCTGCTCCCATTCACTGCGGTTAACTTCACCCTCCCGGAAGGTGTCCAACCCGACAACGTAGTCCAATGACGGGTTAAAGGTTACTGTAAAAATCACGTTACATCCACCTCCCAAATTTTTGTCTGTTTTTTATAACCGTTGCTGCTAAGCTTGGTGGTAATGATCTGTCCATCCTCCAATGCCCCAAAACTTACCGGCGCGATTAAATTAAATTTGCTCGGATCTGCCAAAACATAGGCTACTTTAGAGCGACTGAAGGCTTCCCGTTTTACCTGGGCTTCGGTTGGGTCTGGCGTGCTGAAACCAGCTTTAATGTCGATTCCATTGGTACCGAAAAACCCTTTGGAAAAATTATATTTTCGCAGACAGCTCAGAGCTTCGCTTCCGACCACCGCATCAGTGATGGGTTTGATTTCACCTCCAACAATAATGGTCCGGCAACCTCTCTGAACAAGTTTTTTGGCAATGACCATGCCGTTGGTCACATAAACAGCTTCGGTTTCATAAATGAAGTCAACCATGGCTTCGGTGGTTGTTCCGGCATCAATGTAGACAAAATCGTTTTTTTCAATCAATCCGGCACTGAATTTTCCGATCTGCTGTTTTTCGGTGCGATATTGATCTTCTCTAAGGCGAACCTCAAAATCAGTGGCTGCAAATCTTCCATCAATGGCTGTTGCGCCGCCATGAACCTTTCGCAGTTTTTTATTATTGTCAAGAGCCGTTAAATCTCTTCGGATTGTTGATTCTGAAATTTGTAGAGTTTCTGACAGTTCCAACACTGTAACTACTCTTTTTTCTTCAACCATTTGAAGTATTTTTGCAAACCGTTCTTCAATAATCATGATCTCACCTCTTTTTCTGAATAATATCACCATTTCCGGTCAATGTCAATCATTTTATTTCATTTATAATCATTTTCGATCATTTATGCGCAAACCCACTATTTTTTCATATCTATTTTATGCCTTATTGATTACTTACCCAATTTCCTGACATAATAAAAAAAAGATAGCATCATTATTAGATACTATCTTTTTGAAACTGATTATCATATCGATTCTGCCAACGGAAGGACAATGGCGGCCTTGAACAAATCACCATCGATTTCAATTTTCAGCTCACCCTGTTGGATGGTCATCAGATCTTTGGCGATGGCCAGTCCTAAACCACTGCCTTCGCTGTTCCTTGTTTCGTCGCCCCGTTTAAAGCGTTCCATCAGTTCATCCGGGGAAATATTCAGCGGCTGGGCCGAGACATTTTTAAACATCACCATTCCCGTTTTGTCTTCTTCACACTTTGTAAACTCAATATATACCCGGGATTCTTTTTGAGCATACTTTAAAATATTAAAAAGCAGATTTTCAATCACCCGCCAGAGCAGCCGGCCATCAGCGGTTACGACAAAAAGCTCTTTAGGGTATTGGGTAATAAACTCCAGTTGCGAATGTTCCAGTTCTTCTTCCATTTCACCCAAGCCCTGAGTCATCAGCATTTCCAGATCAACAGCCTGAAATTCGACTTCAATGTTTCCGGATGAAGCTTTCGCTGCTTCAAATAAGTCATCCGTCAGGACTTTGAGACGATGAGCCTTGTTTTCCAGGATCTCTAAATATTTCTGCTCTGCTGCTGAATCAAGCTTGCCATTTTTCAACAAATCAATGGAGGTAATAATTGAGGTCAGCGGGGTTCTGATATCATGGGAAACATTGGTCAGTAGCTCAGTTTTTAGTCGTTGGCTTTTTACTTCTTCCGAAACTGCCAGATTGATACCCTCACCGATGGCGTTAATTCCTTCCGTCAGTTCCTGAAACACGCCGTCAAAGCCCACTAGCTTATAATCGACCTCGCCATTTTTAATGCGTTCCACGCCCTCCAGAATTTGATCATACTTTTTAGCCTTTTTTCCCCCGACATAAAGAATGTAAATAATACAGATAAAACTACAGATACCCAGAATTGGAACTTGTACCGACAGGGCTAAGACAACCACAACAATTGCCCAAAACATAAACCGTTTCACAGTAGCTGATCCTTTCATGACATCATTATAATAACTGGCAATATTTTTAAACTGTTTTTTCATAAATACCATAAACCGCTTAAGTAGTTTCAGAAACAATAACTGTTCCCAGAATCTCCCGTCTTTTATAATTCGAACAAGTGATAGTAAAAAATTCAGTCCTAAAGCCGATCCCACTAAAAAAAGCAATAGCATGTCCACCCTGGGGAAATTCTGATCATAAAAAAATACAATCGTGGCAATAATTATGGTTTCTACACACAGCAATAAAAAAAGGTGAGCATCAATCCAGAATCCATCGATTGGCAAAAGATAGACGCCGTCCACATCTTTTCTGTGCCCGGCTGAAATGCATGCCAGTAGCGCGCTAATAGCCGCCAGAATAAAAAATACGATAAAAATACTAATTAGCCACAGAAACTGCAGTCGTTCGGCCTGATACATGACTTCCCGTTGAGCGATATAAGCATCATCAAAGCCGATGGTCACTTGAAAATCTGGCTCTACTGAATAGTTCAAGGGCTCAAATTTGTCAATCTTTGGCAGACTGGATGAAATTGCCCCCTTGTTATATGTAAAGGTCACCCGTTTATTAATCAGGTCATCCGGATCCGCATCTTTGGGTTGACTGTTCTTGATTCCTTTACTGTCAATAATATAGGATAACCCCTGCGTTTGCTCCAGCTCTTTTTTCAGTCGTTCATATTGGTAGAGATCTTCATTAATCAATCGTTTTTTTTCAGCTTCAATTTCAGCGGTATATGACGCCCAGAAGCTTGAATCATTCATCATCTCCTGCTCGGTTGTAAGTCCCATATCGTCTGGTTCTTCAATTCCCAGCATCGCCAGTTTATTTAGTTTAAATGTCTCAATATCCTCTGGTTTTAGTGTGTTTCCCGCACGAATATTTTCTTCGCTCTTGTAAAAATTATAGACCAGATCGATATTATCATAGGCTGTCAGGACTTTATCCTCCAACTCGGCGCTCTCCAGATAGTTGTCCGTGTTTGTCATACCATCCCAGTTGAACCAGTATGCCTCAAATAAAGCCCCAAAGCTAAGGGAAATAAAAACAACGGCTAACAGGGAACAGGCGATCTTAAATTTCTGATCGGTCCAGATAGTTTTCAATTTTGTACCCAATACCCCACACCACCTTTAAATATTTTGGTTCTTTTGGATTGATTTCAATTTTTTCACGAATCCGCCGAATATGAACTGCTACCGTATTATCTGAATTATAAGCAGGTTCTTCCCAAGCATTCTCATAAATCTGATCAATCGAAAAGACCTTGCCTTTTTCAGACATTAAAAAAAGCATGATTTTATATTCCACCGGGGTAAGTTTTACTTCTTCACCATCGACAGTTAACCGTTTATAATCATCTTCCAGCACCAGTCCACCGGTGCGGTAGGTTCCGACTTTTTCCGGACACCCTCCCAGAGTATTGTAGCGCCGCAATTGCGATTTGACCCGGGCGATGACCTCCATGGGATTAAAGGGTTTGGTAATATAATCATCTCCACCCACGGTTAGACCCATGATTTTATCATTATCTTCGGTCTTAGCCGACAAGAAGATAATCGGGATGTTTTTTGTTTCCCGAATTTTCATGGTTGCCCGCAGTCCATCCATTTCCGGCATCATCACGTCCATAATAATTAATTGGATCTCTTCTTTTTCCACCAGGGCGATGGCTTCTCTTCCTGTATAGGCTTTTAAAATCGCGTAACCTTCGTTTTTTAAATAAAGCTCCAACGCTTCAACGATTTCTTTTTCATCATCGCATATTAAAATACTCATCCTATTGACTTTTACCCTTTCCGTTTTATCTAAGCTAACTTTAACACAAACTTATGTCGAAAAAACTCTGAATTTCCTTAAGAAATTCTTACAATGAAATCCGAACAAAAAAAAGGCAGCTATCCATGGGATGCTGCCCGAAAGTGTGTTAGATTAAAAATTTAATGCCTTCCGGTTTGTTCTTATTTGAGAATTCAAACCCTTGTTGAATAGTGTTTTCAATCATTTCGCCATCCAGGTTCATTAATCTGAACAAATTTCTGATAAAGAAATAAATCATTGCCCGGCTGGTAAACTTGATGTTCTTTTCATAGAAATCGATGAAAAGTTCTTTTCGGGCCCCGTATTCTGAACGGGCGATCACTTCCAGATCGGCCTCAATGTAGTTTTTATTGAGAAAATCCAGACAGGATCGATTCAGCGTATTGGTGATGTTCGTTCGTCCGTGGGGATTTACATTTTTAACCAGCACCTCATAATAGAGGGTTTTGTTATGTTCATCATTCAGAATGGCTTCATAATACAGCACTAGGGAATAACAATACTTTGTATAAAGATTGAGGTTCTCCGAAACCGATGAGACATAATCATACAATGCCAAAAAGAATACATTGTAGATGTCGGTGATCATATCATCCTTTTTTTTATAATAATATGTGATGGTTCCCAGTTTCACATCCGCACGATCAGCGATGTCCTGTATCCCGGTTTTGTTATAACCATTCTCATAAAATAAAACCTTTGCCGTTGTTATTATATTACTCTTTGTTTGTGTTCCTTTTCTTGACGTTGCCATGGTTTACCTTTCCTACTATCGATCAATTTCTTAGTTATATTTAACTCTTACCTTTGATCTTACGAAAAGTTTCGCAGAATGTCAATAGTAAAATGAACGAAAGTTTCTAATTTACCCTAAAATGATAAATTATTTCAGCAATAAGGTTTCTCTATCCAGCAGATTAACCCCCTGGACATTTTCCAGGGTTTCGATTGCCTTATTCTGATTTTCATCATCCACCCGGATAATGATGATGGCATTATCGGTGTTCTTCGGAAGGAAAGAATAAGCATAGACAATATTTATTTTGGCTTGCGTTAACGCATCCACCAGGGTGCTCAGTCCGCCGGGATCATCGGAAATTTCTGCGGCTAAAACCGGAGTGATTGAGGTAATGATCTCGTTCTTTTTTAAAACGTCCATCCCTTTTTCAGTCTCCTGCAGGATCAATCGCACAATTCCAAAATCAGTAGCATCAGCAATGTTTAGCGAACGAATATTAATCTGGTTATCGGCCAGAATTTTCAGGATATTATTCAGACGACCTTCATGGTTTTCGATGAAAATGGAAACTTGTCGTATCATTTTTTTCTCCTCCTAAATTTTTCTTAAATCAACAACCCGTTGGCTCTTACCTTCGCTTCGGGGCAGGCTTTTGGGTTCAACCAGGGAAACTTTGGAACTGACGCCAATGGTTGACTGAATCCGGTCTTTGATTCGTTTTTCCAGTTTTTCCAGATTACTGATCCGGTCTGAAAATAAGCCTTCACTGAGTTCAACTTTAATTTCTAAGGTATCCAAAGATCCGTCTCTTCTCACCACTAATTGATAATGAGGTTCGACTTCGCCAATTTCCAGCAGCACACTTTCGATCTGTGTCGGGAATACATTGACGCCCCGAATAATCAGCATATCATCGGTTCGTCCCTGGAGACGGCTGATTTTTAAATGGGTTCGACCACAGGCGCAGGGTTCTGCTTTGATCGTGGTAATATCCCGGGTTCGGTAACGCAGAATCGGAATCCCTTCTTTTGTAATGGTGGTAATGACCAATTCGCCCTGTTCACCGTAGGGCAACACTTTAAGTGTGATCGGATCAATGATTTCCGGGATGAAATGATCTTCCCAGACATGAAGTCCATCTTGACATTCACATTCGATGGCAACGCCTGGTCCCATAATTTCTGATAAGCCATAGATGTCATAAGCTTTAATTTTCAGCTTTTTCTCAATTTCTTTACGGATGTTTTCAGACCAGGGCTCAGCGCCAAAAATACCAACTTTAAGTTTCAGCGTTTCGGGATCAATGCCCAGCTCTTTTAAAGAATCAGCCAGAAAAATGGCATAAGAAGGGGTACAGGTCAATGCGGTGGTACCAAAATCCTGCATGATCATGATCTGTTTGGCCGTGTTCCCTCCCGAGATTGGTATAATCGATGCCCCCAATCTTTCAGCGCCGTAATGCACACCTAAACCACCAGTAAACAGTCCATATCCATAAGCATTCTGAATTACCGAGTGGGGGCCGGCACCGGTGGCTACCAGACAGCGGGCCATCAGCTCGGACCACATTGAGATATCATTCCGGGTATAACCCACAACCGTTGGTTTGCCGGTGGTGCCGGATGATGCATGAATTCTGACAATTTGTTCCAATGGGACGGTGAACAGTCCATAGGGATAATTATCCCGCAAATCAACCTTGGTGGTAAAAGGCAGATTTTGGAGATCTTCCAGGGATTTGACATCTTCTGGCATCAGGCCTTTTTCCTGAAATTTATTGCGGTAGAAGGGCACATCGTGATAAATCCGATTGACCATTCGCTTTAATCGTTCCAATTGCAGTTCCTGCAATTTCTCTCTTGGCATGCATTCGTAGCTCTTATTCCAGTACATTTCTTCCTCCAAAATTTTCTTTTAATTTTAAATCGGCATGTTTTTAATTTTCTGGTTTTGGCGTGAATTTCAAGACGCACTTGCTGTCGCATCTTTATGGTTAGGGGTTCTTTGACATTTATCAATAAGTAATGATTGATCCGTTACTTGGCAAATAAAAAGACCCGTCCTTATTGAAAAGGACGAGCCTGACTCGCGGTACCACCTAATTTGATTATTAACTAATCCACCTTTTTAGAACCCGACCAATCTTGGCCAAGTTCTTCCTTATTTTAACGATGAGGGACACCGGATTCACCTAATGTTGAAACGAATAAATTACTTTATCCACGCCCGTTCAGCCAATCAACTCCTGAGGGAACTTCATTCACATCATTGTCATTGGCTTCCAGCACGACCAACTCTCTGACGACTCCAACGAAAATTACTTTCCTCATTCACAGTTTTTAATTATTTCAATTATTATATTACTAACTTCAAAATAATGTCAAGATTTTTTTAGGCCAGCCCGGTGCCGGTGCTCTATTTTAAGTACGCGATTTTTTTAAATCGGTGAACATTGATGTTTGAAAAGACATATGGTAGGATTAGTTTGCTTAGTTTTTAATTATTTCGTCGTTTTAATCTTGTCACAACGATCGATAAGGAGTTTACTATGGACAGTGTTCTTATTTCACTTAACTCAATTTCTAAATATTTTGGAAAAAAATTAATCCTAAAAGATATTGATCTGACGATCACAAAAAAATCCGCCATTGCTTTACTGGGGCACAATGGCAGCGGTAAAAGCACCCTGTTGAAAATGATCGGTGGTCTGTCAAAAGTTTCTTCCGGTAGTATTAATTATGAGCCGCAGCTCAAAATCGCTTATATCCCGGAAAATTTCCCCAAAATCGATCTGACGGCCAGTCAATTTATTAAATCAATGGGTTTGATTGGCGGTCTGCCCCAGAAAAAAGTCAGCGCCGGAATGCAGGACTTGTTTCTGGCCTTTCAAATGGCCGACATGATTGATGTTCCCATCAAACATCTTTCCAAAGGCACGATTCAAAAAGTGGCAGTTATCCAAGCCTTACTGGATACACCTGATGTTTTACTGCTGGACGAGCCATTATCCGGTCAGGACATCCAATCTCAGAAGTTGTTTATTCGCATGGTTCAGGAACTCCATCAACAGGGGGTTGCCACGATTATGTCCTGTCACGAGCCTTTTCTTGTCAATCAACTGGCTCATGAAGCTTATGAAATATCAGACCATCAGTTAATGCTCATCGATTTATCCGGCTTAAAGGAAATCGAATATGATGTAATGATCTTTGAAACCCAGGCCGGGCAAACAGTTGATTCAAGTCTTCAGGCTCTGATTGAGCAAACCGAATGGGAGCATAATCGTTTAAAATTGATCGTTCAACGGGATCAGAGCGATGTCGTTTTAAAAGCAATGTTAAAAGATAAGTTTAAACTGCGGATCATGGAAGGACTGGAGCAATGAAAAATCTATTAACTTACCACTTTAGTACTTATCTCAAGTCTTATAAATTATTACTGCCCTTTTTAGTCTATCTTATCTATTTGTTTGCCGCCTACGGGATTATGCCCTTTTCCATCGTCTCCAGCTTTTCTGAATCGGCCGGCGTACTTTTCTTTATCATGGCCTTTGTCGGATTCAGCTACGCCGAACTTGAAAACCCGGTTACTGAGCAGCTGGTTTTACTCCGGGTCAATAACGATACCCTTTATTACCTGAGCCGATTGACGGTACTTTTAATCATCGGCATTATGATGAGTATCTTGGGCATCCTATATCCCTTGATTGATAATGTTGTCAATAACGGTCACTTATTCACCCGCAGCTTGCAGTTCCAAGATGTTGTCATCGGGTTTGCCCTTCACTGTTTGATGGCCTTTTTGGGTGCCATGACTGGTTCATTTTTTCATCCCCGGATTATTAAAAACCGAAAAATGGCCGTGCTCATCTTATTTTTTGTTGCCGTCATGGGCATCTCAAAGGGCGCCTTGGCCACCAGTTTTCCCCAAACCCGCTTTGCTTCCTGGGTTTTTCCGCCGGTTTTTGATATTCTCGCCTCATTTACAGGGATGGATTTTTTTAGCATCCCGACAATGTTATTACCGGTTGCCTTTGGCCTTGCTTATGGGTTGGTTTTGATGGTTGGTCAGATTGAGCTGTTGAAACGCTCAAAATTCTAGACCCGTTCATACTGATGATCGCTGTTATTAGCATCGAGTCAATCCGACATGATATGATTCGGCCTAAAAAAAGCCCTTCAAAAGATTTCACTTTTGAAGGGCTTTAATGTTATTAAACTAATTAATGATATAATTTTTAAACAACACCCAGGCCAACATCGCCATAGGTTGCCATTTCGCGATTCATATATAAGGCTGCTTCAACGATATTGAAGGCAATCGCTGCTCCGCTGCCTTCGCCCAAACGCATGCCCATATTCAGGAAAGGTTTGGCGCCGATAAATTCAGAAGCAAAGGCGGCACCCTTTTCAGCTGACGCATGGGAACAAATCAGATAGCCTTTTACTTCCGGATTGATTCCGATAGCAATGGCGGCGGCCGCGGTTGAGATAAAACCATCAATTAAAACAGGGCCATGATTGGCCGCTCCGGCTAACATCGCTCCCGCCATCGCACCGATTTCGAATCCGCCAACCTTTGCCAGCACATCAATGGCATCGTTTTTATCAGGTTTGTTCAGCGCAATGGCATCTCTGATCACTTGAGCTTTTACAACCTGCTTGTCTTCTGAAAGATTAGCACCGGCACCGGTTAGCTCACCCGCATCAACCCCGCTAAGTGCTGAAATGATGGCGGCACTGGCGGTAGTGTTGGAAATTCCCACTTCCCCGGTTCCTAAAATATTATAGCCATTGTTAAGCGCGCGTAGCGCCACATCAATGCCTGCTTCCAGGGACTGGACTGCTTCTTCCCGGGTCATCGCCGGACCTTTTCGCATATTCGAGGTGCCTTTTCTGATTTTTTTATCCAGAATTTTTGATTTCGGCTCAAGATCCGATTTCATGCCAACGTCACAGACAAAAATATCCGCTCCGGCTTGTTTACTTAAAGCAGCAACGCCGCTTTTTCCGGCAACAACCATCTGCGCCATCAGACCGGTGACTTCCTGGGGTGCTGCGGCAACACCTTCTTCAAATACGCCATGATCGGCAGCAAAAACAAGCATTGCTTTTTTGCTGACGTCCGGGTACATTTCCCCGGTGATCCCGGCTAACTGCACGGCTATCTCTTCAAGAGTCCCAAGACTCCCAACTGGTTTAAGTAGAAAATCAACCCGATCTTTGGCGGTTTTCATCATTTCTTCATTAAGTGGCTGGATTTTTTCCAAGGTTTCATTTAATAAACTCATTCTATACTCCTGTCAAATTAACTATTTTTTTAATTATAACATATCTGGGGACTTTGAGAATTCAAATTTTAAAAATTTGACATCGGCAATCGCACTTCAAACCACACCCCATTACCGCGGTTATCCACAGCCACCTTGCCGCCATGGCAGATAATGATGCCTTTGACGATTGCCAGACCCAAACCGGTGCCTTTTTTATCCGATTGAGCCTTATAAAAGTATTCCCAGATCTGATCGATCTCATTTTCCGGAATCGACTTACCCACATTATAAACAGAAACTATCCACTCATTAGCCTGGATTTCACAGCCAACCTGAATGATTCCATCGGTTGGGCCGACATGTTTGATGGCGTTATTTAAGAGATTATAAAAAACCTGTTCCATCCGTTTACGATCCATGGTTATTTTAAAGTCAGGATCACCACTATTATTAAAGACAATGTTCTTTTCAGGATAGGTATTCACAAAACGTTCGACCACCGAAGCGATGACCTCAACCCCGGAAACACTCTCCTTTTTAAGCTGATAGGCTCCCGATTCAATTTGGGCCAGATCAAGGAGATCACTGGCAATGCCACTGATTTTATCGGCTTCCTTCTGGATCGTCACAAAGTATTCCAGTTCTTCGTCCCGATTCTCAAGTATCCCGTCTTCCAGAGCTTCAGCATAACTTTTAATTACTGCCAAGGGGGTTTGAATTTCATGGGAAACCTGGGCGGTAAAACGCTGCCGCATTTTTTCAAAGGTTCGTTCTTTATTTAATTCTTCCTGAAGTTTCAGAATCGCCTCTTCCAATTCATCGGAAATATGATTCAGGGTTTCCCCCAATTGTCCAATTTCATCTTTGCGATGTCCTTTGTATTTTTGGGCAAAATTCAGATTCCCCATTTCCCGGGAAATCCGATTTAACGAAACGATGGGCTTCGAAATTCCTCTGGAAAAAAAGTAGGCAAAGAGAAGTGAACAGGCAAAAACGATAATTAAGAAAACCAACAGAAAATTCTCCACTATCTCAACAACCTCATGCACCGAATAGAGGGGAATCCGCCCAATAATCTGAGCGCCATCAGCAGCCACGACTTTATGGGTCAGCCACTCAACCTGATGATCAGCGTTTCCCAGAACGATCACAAAGCTTTCATCCTGCTGATGTTCTTTCACCTGATTCTCGATGCTGTTCTGTTGACCCGCGCCGGAACCTGAGCCGTGTTCTGTTCCGCTGCCAGTTCCGCTGCCGGATCCCGACCCATTACCGGCACCGTTGCCTGCACCTGTACCAGCACCCGCTTCATTTCCCGCACCACTGTGTTCATTCCCTGCTGCCAAACGTTTCTTTGCAACGATTGTCAGCCCCGAGCTATCGGTCTGATCCACTCCAGAAAATTCTTGACTTGCGGCGACTATTTCGACACTACTATTTTCCGTCGAAACGTTTTCTAAGGAAACCGCTGCAGCGCCTGTTTGTTGCTGAATAATCTGGATGACTATCCCTTCTTCTTCGGCGACATCAATATATGCTTGCAGTTCCGGGGTTAATCCACCCTGATTATACATCGTGGCGGCCTGATTCGTTTTGTCAATTAAGACCGCCGTTCTTTTTTCAGTATAATACACTTCAAAATAGGAACCAAGAATATAATAGGTCAATAAACACAGCACCAGAAAAAAAGCCCCCAGGTAAAGCATCAATCGCGAAAATATCGAACTTCTCATTCTTTAAACTTGTATCCCAACCCTCTAACGGTTTGAATACACTCTCCTTTTTCGTTCATTTTTTTACGTAGTCGCTTGATGGTGGTGTCGACCACCCGAATATCACCTTCGTAATCAAACCCCCAGATCCGATCCAGAATTTGCTCCCGGGACAAGACCAGTTTATGATGATTGATAAAATAAATCAGCACCTCAAATTCCTTTTGGGTCAGGTTAATGATTTCATCATCGATGGTTATTTGTCGTTCTTCCGCATTTAAACACATCCCGCAAACATCAAGCCTGTTCTCCGTGGTGGCCACCCCGCTTCGTTTTAACAAAGCCTTAATGCGAACCATCAGCTCCCGGGGACTAAAGGGCTTGGTCACATAATCATCCGCACCGACTTCAAAGCCCAGAATTTTATCATCTTCTTCCCTGCGGGCGGTCAGCATAATCACTGGCACATTATCAGTCTGCCGGATTTCGTCCAAAACCTCAAAGCCATCCAATTTTGGCATAGTGACATCCAGAATGATGCAATCCGGTTTTTTTTCTGCCCACAAATCCAAGGCCTCTTCACCATCGGCTGCACCAAAGCCATCATAGCCTTCTTTTTTTAAATATTTCAAGACGATTTCCCGCAATTTATCTTCATCTTCAGCCAACAGAATACGAATCCCCTTCATTGTCATTCGCCTCCCTTTTCTTCTTATTTATAAGAGTTTACCACATTACTATGACAGCATTGTGTCAAAATTCATAGCTGTCGCTAAAACAGATCTTTATTTCATTTTATCATATGATTTTTATCGCTGTCTTTTATTTTTGCTTTTGCTTTTTTATTTTTTGACACATAAATGACATATAACCGTCATATAATACAGACATCAACAGAACACAATAAAAAAACGGAGGAATTAACATGAAAGCAAAACTAATTTTAGTAACATCCCTGGCATTGATGCTAGCAACAGCAGGAAGCGCAATGGCTGCTCCTGGATATGGGCAAGGCAATGGAACAGGTACCTGCAGTGGCTTGACTGAACAACAGCGGATTGAACGTCAGGCTAGCCACGATACCAATGGCGATGGAGTCTGTGACACCCCTGGTGCTGGTGGCTCTGGCACCGGCGCATTTGTTGACGCCAATGGCGACGGAGTTTGTGATGTTGGTGGTGGGACACACCCACAAGATGGATCCGGCCTGCGTCATGGTGGAAGAACCAAATAACACGGTCACCTCAGCACAAAGTAAGCCCCAATGAAATTTATCTTTCATTGGGGCTTACTTATTCAGATAATAAAAAAACGCCTCAAAATGAAACGTTTTTTTGATTTTATTTAGAAAATTGGAACAACTGCACCTTTATAGGTATCTTCGATAAAAGTTTTGACCTTTTCACTTTGTAGGGCTTTCATTAAAGCAAGGGTCTTTTCACTTTTTTCATCGCCAGCACGAACTGCCACAATGTTGGCATAGGTCTGAGCTGCCAGTGAATCTTTTTCTTCTTTGGCGATGGCATCAGTTCCGGCATTTAATCCAGCTTCAATGGCATAATTTCCATTGATGACTGCCAAATCAACATCTGGCAAAGATCTGGCCAATTGAGCCGCTTCCAGTTCTTTAAAAGCAATGTTTTTAGGATTTTCAATGACATCCTTTGGGGTTGCTTCTAAACCGGCATTGGGATCAACCTTGATTAAACCGATGGTTTGCAGTAATAACAAGGCTCGGGCTTCGTTGGTGGTATCGTTTGGAATCGCAATGGTTGAACCAGAAACGATGGCATCCAATGTTTTTACTTTTCCGGGATATAAACCCAATGGTTCATAATGAATCGCACCGGCACTAACCAGTTTAGTATTGTTTTTTACGTTAAAGTCTTCCAAGTATGGAAGATGTTGGAAAAAGTTGGCATCCAACTCTTTGTTTTCCAGGGTTAAATTTGGTTGAACATAGTCGGTAAATTCTTTGACTTCGAGGGTGTAGCCCTCTTCTTTTAAAACTTCACCGGCAACCGCTAAAATTTCTCCATGAGGCGTTGGACTAGCCCCAACAACGATGGTTTTATCATCGGTACCTTTAGCAGCACAGCCTGTGAACAGGGACAAACCCAAAACACCGATCAATAATACTGAACCTAATTTTTTCATGATCTTCTCCTTCTTCTTTTCTTTTTCATATAATTCCTAGTTGAATAATACGTAATATAACACGATCTTCACATGCTGTCAACCCAAATCGCTCAATATCTGGAAAATCCCGTTTCTTTATTTTCTGCGATCCTGTTTTTGGGCAATTTTCATGCCGATTTCCTGGAACAGCTGAACGATTATAACCAGTAACACAACAGTAATTACCATCATCCCGGTTTCATAGCGATAGTAACCAAAACGAATGGCAATATCCCCAAGGCCACCACCACCGACAATCCCCGCCATAGCTGAATAGCCTAAAATGGTGGTTGTGGCAATCGCCGCGCCGATAATCAGTGAAGGCTTGGCCTCGGGAATCATCACCTTAGTCACCACTTGAATCGGACTGGCTCCCATGGAAAGCGAGGCTTCAATAATTCCGTAATCCACTTCTTTAATGGAAGATTCCACCAACCGGGCAATAAATGGCGCCGCCGCAATAACCAGTGGTACGATCGTTGCCGTGGATCCAATGGTTGTCCCGGTGATCATCCTAGTTAGCGGAATCACTGCAATTAAAAGAATCAAAAATGGGATCGACCTCGTAATATTTACCACAATATTCAACACCTTATTGGTCATCTTCATGGGAACAATCCCTTCGGAGTCGCTGGTCACCAGCAACACCCCCATCGGCAATCCGATGAGATAAGCTAAAAGTGTGGACATCAATGTCATATAAAGGGTTTCGAAGGTTCCTTGAACGATTAAGGCCGTCATTGAACTATCCCACATGGGTCCCCACCTCCTCTACACTAATTTGATGCGATCTAAGGTAGTTAATGGCTCGCGCTGCGCTTAGCTCATCCTCGGGTAATTGGATCACCATTTGTCCAAAAGTGAACCCATCAATATTTTTCATATCGGCATGCAGAATATTGACTAGGCATTTTGTTTCCAAGATCATTTTTGCCATCACCGAATCGCTGGACGATTTTTCATCAAACACAATTCGATAGGTGTTTTTACCCATAACGACCGGATCCTGATCACCTTCGGCAAAGATCATTTTTTTGGCAATCTCGGTTTTGGGGTTGCGGAAGATATCCTCGACCTCGCCGTCTTCAGCAATTTTGCTTTTATCAATAATTGCCACATGACTACAAATTTGCTCGACCACACTCATTTCATGGGTAATGATCACAATCGTAATGCCCAGCTTCTGATTAATTTCTTTTAACAGCTTAAGAATCGAATTGGTTGTGGATGGATCCAGGGCTGAAGTAGCCTCGTCACACAAAAGAATTTTGGGATTGTTGGCCAAAGCTCTGGCAATGGCAATCCGTTGCTTTTGTCCGCCCGATAATTGGGAAGGATAGGCTTTAGCCTTATCTGGCAAGCCTACCAATTCTAATAGTTCAGCCGTTCTTTTTTTAGCCGTTTCTTTATCCACCCCAGCAATTTCAAGGGGAAATAATATATTTTTTTCGGCGGTCCGTTGCATCAGCAGATTAAACTGCTGAAAAATCATGCCCACAGAGTAACGTACGGTTCTAAGTTCTTTTTCGGTTATTTTAGAAATATCCTGGTCATCAATGAAGACGCTGCCGCTGGTCGGCTTTTCAAGCAGATTGATACAACGGACCAAGGTACTCTTACCAGCGCCACTCATACCGATAATTCCATAAATATCACCCTGGTTGATACTGAGATTAATGCCTTCCAAAGCTTTTACCTCACCACTTTTAGGTCGAAAGGTCTTTCCCAGATCTTTTATCTCAATGATGGGTTTTTGGGATGTCTTATTCGTTCCGATGTTCCTTACCCTCCTAAACAACAAATTTTAATGGCCCATAACGAAATGGCAACACAAACCGCTTTATTTATAAAAAATACTGGCAACAACAAATAGCCTCTCAAGTGTCCGCCAGAGACTTACATCTGTATTCTTGTAGTTTCAGTATCATAAACTTGGTTTTGTGTTGTCATCAATCAAAATAAGCTTATTCATATCAAAACAGTGGGTTTAATAGCCAACCCACCGTTTTATTATAGACTCGATTTGATTTTCTTGTCAAGCTTATTAGGTCAATCCCTCATTAAATATCGGTGATTTGTGCGCCAAATGGAAACAATGCCAATTTAGCAAATTTGAACCATTGCAGTCCAAATGGGATCCCAATAATGGTAATACAAAAAAGCAATCCTAAAACAGCTGATCCCAGGGCTAAACCCCAACCAAAAATGAGAATCCATAAGATATTTAAAATGACTGAACCGGTGCCCATATTTGAATAATCAACGGTTTTGCCAAAAGGCCATAATACCAATTTTGCCATTTTAAAGGCCTGCAGCCCCAAAGGGATGCCAATAATAGTAATACAACAGATAATCCCGGCTAAAAACCAGCCAATTGCCATAATCAGGCCCCCAACTATAATCCAGATAATGTTACCAATGATGCTCATCCTTTTTCCTCTTTTCAATGTCTATTTATTTTATCGACGGATCCCGGGCGATTGCCGCTTTTTTAAACTCATGGTTGCCGATATGACAATAGCCGCCAGGATTCTTTTTCAAATATTCCTGGTGATAGGTTTCCGCTGAGCTGTAATTTTCCAGCGACAGTACTTCTATTGCCAGTGGCACCCCATATTCCATTCTAAGTTCATTGACTGATTTCAATATCACTTCCTGATCAGCCGGATCCGAGTAATAAATACCGGTCCGGTATTGAGTCCCGACATCGTTACCCTGCCGATTCACGGCCACCGGATCAATGACCTCGTAGTACATACTTAATAAAAATGGCAGACTGATCACCTGATTATCATAAAAGACCTTTACGACCTCTGCATGCCCAGTGTTGTGACGGCACACATCTTCATAGGTTGGGTTTTGGGTTTTGCCATTGGCATAGCCCACCTCTGTCTTAACAACCCCTCTGATCGCCTGAAAGTACATTTCGGTTCCCCAGAAACAGCCGCCGGCCAAGGTGATTTCTTTAATATTTTCGTTTAACATTTCAATTTCCTTTCCATATTTCCAGAATTTTTCCAACGGCAATATCTTGTTGTTCTGCTGATGAAATGGACGCTATCCCATCCCCGGCCTGCTGTCCATAATTGCCAAAGCCACTGTGATTCCCGCCGCTTATTTCGTAAAGCGTTGTCGCCAAAGGCATCTTTACTTTGGCCGCTTCAAACGCCTGCCGATTTAACACCTGATCATTACTGCCATATAAACTTATAACCGGGTGATTGCTCAAAGCCAAATCCTGGTTAGGATAGGCACCCATCAAAACCAAGCCTGCCACCTTGTCTTCATGTCCTGCAACATAATCTGATGCCATGGCTCCTCCCAATGAGTGGCCGCCAATAATCCAGTGATTGATCTCCGGTAAAGCCTCCATGACTGCATCTGCACCATTAGGATTCAAGACAGCCAGGTTAAATGGCATTTTTACAATAACTGCCGTCAAGCCTTTTTTTGCCAGCGCTTGCATCAGTGGTGCATAGGCAATGTCTTCAACCTTGCCACCGGGATAAAAAATTATTCCGGTGGCAGCCTGACCGATCGTCGGTGTGAAAATAGTCAGGTTGCCCTTTTCGGATACATTGACCTGATCGTTTGAGTTCAGCGCCTCATAAGCCGTTTGATCTGCATGGTAATAATCCCCAAGATAGGTCAATATTCCAATAATAAAGACTACTAAAACAATTCCGATTATTTTTATGATTCTTTTTACGGTTTTACGTTCTTTCATGCTTGCTCCTTGTTTATTCTGTCTTAGCCATTTACGAAACTGCCTTTGAGCTTTGATGACCAAAGTGATTCAGATTTGCTCTATTTATACCCCAACCTGTGATAAAACAACAATTAAGTCATTTTACCACTTTTCAAAAAATAAAAAAACCGCAATTTCTGCGGTTATGATTTCAAATGGTGACCCATGGGCGACTTGAACGCCCGACACCCTGATTAAAAGTCAGATGCTCTACCAACTGAGCTAATGGGTCAGAAAAAATTATTTAGTTATGTTTGTCTCCAAATGATTGTTCAATACTCAAGTTTGCCTGACTAAGTGATTCACACCAAATCAAAGATTTGGGTTCTCTACTTATACCAACTGAGCTAATGGGTCATGTGAATTGTTTAGTTTTTCTGTCTTCTCTGCCTTATAAAAATGGCAGGGGTAGCAGGACTCGAACCTACGAAATGCCAGAATCAAAATCTGGTGCCTTACCAACTTGGCTATACCCCTATAAAAAAATAATGATATAGAAATGGGGTGGATAATGGGACTCGAACCCACAACTTCCGGAATCACAATCCGACGCTCTAACCGATTGAACTATACCCACCACGATATAAATACGTTTAAATAAAATGGTGCGCCTGAGAGGATTCGAACCTCTGGCACACGGCTTAGAAGGCCGTTGCTCTATCCTACTGAGCTACAGGCGCTCAATCTTTTTCGCAAAAATGGAGCGGGTGAAGGGAATCGAACCCTCGCGACTGGCTTGGAAGGCCAGGGCTCTACCACTGAGCTACACCCGCATTGCCTCTCTTAGAGACAAGTGTTAGTATACTTGAAATAGAAAGAGTTGTCAACTCTTTTTTATCGTTTCATTATTTTTTTATTTTAATGAGCATAGGAACCTGAGATGAATCACGATCAGAATTGCTACTTATACCGTTTTAATCCCAATCCCTTTTTTAAAGATGTATGCTGCAACTACGAAAGAGCTAATAACTAAAGCAATTGTGATCAGAACATGGATATAGATATTGCCTTCGCAAACACCGATATATGCATACCGGGAAACATTAACCAGCGGAAAAATGGGGTTGATATAGATAATACTGGATAAAAAACCGGGCAGTTTGGAAACCTCAAAGAACACGCCGCCTAAATACGTAAGTGGGGTGATAATAATAGCAAGCATAAAATTCATTTTTTCGAAATTGTCCAATACCAGGCCAGCGATTAGACCAACGGAAGCAAAAACAAACGAAGTTGCCGTTAGTGACAGAACAAAAAAGAGTGGATGTTCAACTTCGTAGCCAACAAAAAAACCAGTTGCCACATAGGTTAGTATGCCAACTAGAACACCTCGAAACATGCCACCAAAAACAAATGCTAAAATCTTTTCGGTAATCGAGATGGGATAGCTATTCAAATCCTGAATCGTATTTTGAAATTTCTGCGAAATGATTGAAAAGGCCGGATTTTGAAAAGCGGCAAATATTGCTCCCATCGTTGCTAAACCTGGCACCAGAAAGTGAAGATAATTTACCCCATCGATGCCAACCTCTCTGGTTTGCAGCATCCCCCCGAAAATCAACATGTACAAAATGTTCGAAATAAGGGGTGCGAGAACAGTCTGAACAGGCACCTTCATAAAACGATGAATTTCTCTATTAAAGAGCGTTATAAAACCGATCCTGTTATAAAATATGATGTTTTTTTTCATACGCGCCTCCTAACGATTTATGATATTTAAATAAATATCTTCCAGTTTTGGTCTTTCCACCACCAGATTGGTAAATTCCATATTTCTCTCTGAAAGTTGTTTAAAGACTTTAGATAAGTCCTTTTTTGAGGCCTTCAGCTGAAGTCTTGTTTTATCTTCGATATGCGGGTGATACTCGCTTAAGAAATCAAAATCTGCCAAATTTAACGCCACATCAAAGTGAACCTCAATGACAGATTCTCTGGAAAAAGCATCCATCAGCTCTTCTTTTGGTTCATCAGCAATAATCTTACCGCCATCAATGATCACAATCCGCTTACACAGTTTTTCCGCTTCTTCAATATAGTGGGTGGTGAGAATGATGGTGGTTCCGGATTCATGCAACTTGATTAAAAAATCATACAAGGTATGGCGCATTTCAATATCAACGCCAGCGGTGGGCTCATCTAAAATGAGAATTTTAGGTTTATGAACCAACGCCTTGGCAATTAAAAACCGTCTTCTCATCCCACCGGAAAGATCCCTTATTCGGGCACTTCTTTTTTCAGTTAAATATAGCGCCTCTAAAAGTTCATCAATGTATTCCTTATTATTCTTGATCCCGAAATAACCCGATTGCTTTTTTAAGGCCTCGTCAACCGTAAAGACAAAATCATAACCGGTGTCCTGAGGAACAATCCCGATTATTTTTTTTGTTTCAAGCTCCTTTTTATCAATATCATACCCTCCGATCGTTACAGTACCGCTTGTCTTTTTGACATTACCAGCCAAGATATTGATCAAGGTGCTTTTTCCCGCCCCATTTTGGCCCAACAAGGCTGTAAATTCACCTTCTTCAATATTTAGATTAACATCTTTTAACGCCTCTTTTTTGCCCTTTTGATAGGTCATTGACACATTGTTAATTTTAAGCATAAATTGCTTCCTTTCTACTTTCATTTAGCCTCATTTTAGTTTTATTGTTTTATAATAATCGAACTTCAAGCGGACAGGCAGGTCTATTTCAAAAAATCCCTGATCGCCTGAACGGCTTCCATATTAATCTTACAAACTGAACTTTGTCCAATTCGGGTACAGTTGATCAAACCGGCATTTTCAAGCTCTTTAAAATGGTGAGAAATGGTCGACTTTGATAAATCCAGACAATCACATGTCTTAGTAAAACACTTTTCTACCCCCTCCTCAGAACACAGGCAGTCCGTGGTAGCTTCAGAAGTTGTCTGATTCCATTCATAAAGCATTTTAAAAATATTTAACCGTTGTTCACTTGAAAGCGCCTTAAAAATCTTTACTAAATCAATATTTTCCATAGTTCTATGGTAGTCGAACAATCAAACTTTGTCAAGCATAATTGTTTTATACAATTATCGGTTATCGTTCCACAGCGGGATAATTTTTGCATCAATTTCGCCATTCTCAATGGTAATCAGCCCATAGCTTTCAGGATCACCCATTCTGGGGGCCCCCACCGAACCAGGATTCATGATCAAGATTCGGCCATCATCTTCAATGTATGCTTGGTGGGTATGACCATAGAGAATTACCTGGGCATTTTTTTCCAGACCGGCATAGTAAATGCGGTGCAAATCATTTTTCACACCATATTTATGGCCATGACAGGCAAAAATTTTAAATCCGCCCAAGGTCGTCTCCAGCGACATACTGCCGTCATCAGCAAAAGAATCCAAGTTTCCCTTTAGGATGTGGACCGGGATATTGGTGAGCGTTCGTAGATAGAGAGCATCTTCCACGTAGTCTCCAAGATGAATAATTACGTCCACCTGACCCATTTCCTCAGCGGCCTGTTTCACCGCTTTCAGATTACCATGGCTGTCACTCATAACTCCAATTTTCATTTTATCCCCCATCCCTGGTTATTTTCTGCTTAACTAATTAACTAAGTATTAATATTGCCATTTCTGTTAAATCTTTTGACTCAGTATTTCTCTGGCTTTTTCAATGGCCATCGCCCGATGACTCAGCCGGTTTTTTTCGTCCTTGGTCATCTCTCCATAGCAACATCCCGATGCTTCATGGATAAACAAAGGATCATAGCCAAACCCACCTTTTCCGCAATACTCAAAGGCGATTTTACCTCTGACCAGACCTTCACAGGTCAATTCCCGACCGTCAGGGAATATCATCGCGATAGCGGTAATAAAGGACGCCCCCCGCTGCTCTTCCGGCACACCAGTCATTTCCTTTAGGAGTTTTTCATTATTGTCGGTATAGGTGACATTTTCACCGGCATAACGCGCCGAATAGATCCCCGGTTCGCCATTGAGGCAATCTACCGACAACCCGGAGTCGTCTCCCATAATGATAACATCTTTACCCTGGGCATAGGGTTTCAATGCCCGAACCTTAATCAGAGCGTTTTCTTCATAGGTCAGACCGTCTTCAACAATTTCAATCTCAACGCCAAAATCTTTCATCGTACGGACTTCAAAATCCTGTCCCAGTATGGCTTTAAGCTCTTTGGCCTTATCCCGATTTCCGGTGGCTAAAAGTATTGTTCTCATATTAACTTACCCATTACCCCAATAATGTATCTTTTTGGAAGGCGATAATTTTTTTGATACTTTCTTCTCCCAAGGTTAACATTTTTTGAAGTTCTTCCTTATTAAAGGGGCGTTCTTCTCCGGTTCCCTGAATCTCGATGATTTCGCCAGTTTCAGTCATCACCATATTCATATCAACTTCTGCGTTTGAATCTTCTTCATAGCACAAATCAACAATGGCTTCACCCTGATAAATTCCCACACTGGTGGCGGCGACAAAGTTGGTAATCGGCATTTCTTTGATTTTTCCTTTTTCAACCAGATCCGATAAGGCATCGTGAAGGGCCAGAAATGATCCGGTAATCGCCGCTGTCCGAGTTCCGCCGTCGGCCTGAATCACATCGCAATCGATCCACAGCGTTCGTTCACCGAGCTTATTAAGGTCAATAACCGATCTCAGACTTCGGCCAATTAAACGTTGAATTTCCATGGTCCGGCCATCAATTTTCCCCCGGTTGCGATCTCGACTTTTGCGGGTGTTGGTTGACCCGGGAATCATTTCATATTCGGCGGTAATCCAGCCCTTCTTCTGTCCTTTTAAAAACGGCGGGACCTTGTCTTCCACCATGGCAGTACAAATTACCTTGGTATCTCCGACCTCAATGAGCACGGATCCCTGAGCATGTTTAATAAAGTGTCGGGTAACAACCATTGGTCTTTGTTCATGCGCTTCGCGGCCGTCGATCCGTTTGTTGATCTCTGCTAATTCTTTTATTTCTTCAATGTTTTCCATATTTTTCCTTTATGATTCTATTATTTTTTAAGGGATTACTGCAAGTTTGCAGTAATCCCTTAGTTGTTGAAATCAGTTATGTTTTATGCCAGATGTCTGGCTACAACAGTCCGAATAAGTTCGTTGGCTACCTGGGCATTGGCTTTTCCCTTGGTTGCTTTCATCACCTGACCAGTTAAGAAACCATAGGCTTTCTCGTTGCCGGCACCAATATCCTCAACCGATTTGGGATTAGCCGAAACGATTTCTTCAATGATGGCTTCCAGTTCCCCGGTATCGCTCATTTGAGCAAGACCTTTTTCCTTGACAATATCGCCTGGGTTTTTACCGGTAGTAAACATTTCTTTTAACACTTCTTTACCGGTATTTCCGCTGATTTCATTGTTTTTGACCAGTTTCAGTAATTCTACCAATTGCGCCGGGGTAATGGTGATATTTTCCATGCTGAGTTCTTTTTCTTTTAACAGCGGTGGAATTTCTACCATCATCCAGTTAGAAATCTGTTTGGGTTCGTTGTACAAAGCAACTGACTCTTCAAAGAATCGGGCGGTGACGCCAGTGGTGGTTAAAACCCCGGCATCGTATTCCGGTAATTTGTATTCATCAATATAGCGCTTCTTTTTTGCTTCCGGCAGTTCCGGCAATTCATTTTTGATTTTTTCGATATAAGCCGGTTCCAGGACAATCGGCACCAGGTCCGGTTCGGGGAAATAACGGTAATCGTGGGCTTCTTCTTTACTTCTAAGTGAAGAAGAAGTGCCTTTGGTGTCATCCCATTTCCGGGTTTCTTGAATAATCGTGTGACCCTTTTTAATCTCGATGATCTGGCGTTTGCTTTCGTATTGAACGGCCCGGATCAGCGCCCGGAAAGAGTTCAGGTTTTTCATTTCGGTTCGGGTTCCCAGTACTTCAGATCCCTTTTCCCGAATCGACAGATTCACGTCAAAACGCATTGAGCCCTGTTCCATTTTACAGTCAGAGACGCCGGTATATTCCAGTATATTTCTGACTTTTTCAGCAAAAGCCCGTGCTTCTTCGGCACTGCGCAGATCCGGTTCGGTGACGATCTCAATCAGCGGTACCCCACAGCGGTTAACGTCCAGCAACGTCCCATCGGCTGATTCATGAAGCAACTTGCCGGCATCTTCCTCGATGTGGATTCGAGTGATGCCAATATCTTTTTTAACCCCATCCATGTCGATTTCAACCACACCACCGGTACAGATGGGTAAGTCAAACTGGGAGGTTTGATAGGCTTTGGGTAAATCCGGATAGAAATAATTCTTTCGGTCCATTTTGCTGAAGTGGGCAATTTCACAATTCAGGGCTAAACCGGCTCGGGTGGCGTACTCCACGACTTTTTCATTCAATACTGGTAAAACCCCGGGCATTCCTAAACAAACTGGGCAGGTATGGGTATTCTCATCCTGACCAAACTCAGTTGGGCAGGAACAGAATATCTTTGTTTTTGTGCCTAATTCGATATGGATTTCCATTCCAATGACAATTTCATATTCCATGGTTTAGACCTCCGTTCCCAATGGTGCTTTTAAATTTGTCAGACCTGATTCATGCTCAAACGCCCAGGCAACTTTTAACAGGGTCTCTTCACTTAAGATCGGTCCCAGCAGCTGCATCCCGATGGGCATCCCGCTTTTATCCAATCCGCAGGGAATTGAAACCCCGGGAATTCCCGCAATATTAACCGGCACCGTATAAATATCAGTTAGATACATCTCCAGCGGATTGCTGGTTTTTTCGCCAATACCAAAGGCTGTGGTCGGAGCAGTTGGGGTCAGCAGCACATCGCAACCGCCAAATACCTGATCAAAATCGGCTTTGATGATGGTTCGTACCTGCATCGCTTTTTTATAGTAAGCGTCATAATATCCCGAACTGAGGGCATAGGTTCCCAGCATGATCCGTCGTTTTACTTCATCGCCAAATCCCTGGCTTCTGGTTTTCTTGTAAAGATCAACCAGGTCGTTGTATTCTTCGGCTCTGAAACCATAACGAATCCCGTCGTAGCGAGCCAGGTTGGAGCTGGCTTCAGCCGACGAAATCATATAATAGGCTGATAAGGCATAGTCCAGGTGCTGGAACGATACGTCGACAATGGAAGCCCCCAGAGTTTTATAGATGGCAATGGCATCTTCCAGACTTTTTCGGACTTCCGGTTGGAGACCTTCACCGAAAAATTCTTTGGCAACGCCAATTTTCAAGCCCTTAACTCTTTGTTTGAGGTTTTGGGTATAATCGATCTTTTCCAGATTAAGGGAGGTGGAATCCTTGGCATCATGGCCGACAATGGTATTTAATACCAGCGCGCAGTCTTCAACATCCTTGGTGAACGGACCAATTTGATCAAGTGATGATGCAAAGGCCACCAAACCGTAGCGGGATACTAAACCATAGGTTGGTTTCATTCCCACCACCCCGCAAAAGGATGCCGGCTGACGGATCGATCCACCGGTATCTGATCCCAGTGTATAAAAAGCTGTATCGGCTGCCACAGCAACCGCAGAGCCACCACTGGAGCCTCCAGGTACCTTGTTTAAATCCCAGGGATTGCGGGTTTTTTTATAGGCTGAGTTTTCGGTGGAAGACCCCATCGCAAACTCATCCATATTGGTTTTTCCCAATAAAATGCCGCCATCTTCAATCAGCCGGTCATAAACCTCGGCATTATAAGGCGGATTGAAGTTATAGAGCATTTTTGACGCACAGGTGGTCAAAATCCCCTTGGTACACATATTGTCTTTAAGTCCGTAGGGAATCCCTTCAAGCTGGGTTCTTTTTGCCCGTCCGGACAGTTCGCCATCAAGCGTCTTAGCCACTTCCAAAGCCGCTTCGGTTTGCAGACTGAGATAGGCATCGGTCGCTTTTTCGACTGCATTAATACGGTTAACCACTGATTGGGTTACCTCCGTTATGGTCACTTCTTTTTTATCCAGAAGGTCATTTATTTCATGTATCGTTTTTTGACTTAATTCCATTATTGCCTCCTATTCCATAACCCGGGGAACCTTAAAGCACCCGGCTTCGCTTTCCGGTGCATTGGCCAAAGCTTCTTCATTGGTCAGACAGGGCTTGATCTCATCTTCCCGAAAGACGTTCTGCACTGCCAATACATGTTCGGTGGCTTTTATTTTTGAGGTATCTAATCCGCTGAGGGTCTCGGCATAATCCAGCACTGCACCCAGTTGATCGGACAGGGCGGTCACTTCATCGTCTGAAAATTCCAAACGGGCAAGATTGGCCACGTAGATGACATCTTCTCGTGTTAAACTCATATTCGTTATCCTTTCTTTCTCTGCTGTTGACTTTCTATGATATTCTATTTTAACAGCCGGAGCTGTCAGTCTGATTCTAAAAATCATCCTTCATTATAGATCAAATCCACCACTGGTGACAAGGGCTAAAAATTGTTCTTCATCAATTATTGCAATCCCCAACTCTTGAGCCTTGGCATATTTAGAGCCAGATTTTTCTCCAGATAAGAGAAAATCGGTTTTTTTACTGACACTGGAAGCTACCTTCCCGCCATTGGCTTCGATCAGTGTCTTGGCTTCCCGTCGGTCCAGGGTGGGCAGGGTTCCGGTCAGCACAAAGGTCTTTCCGGCCAGGGTCTGAGAATCCACGCGGCTTTCCTGAATCATATTCAGCCCCGATTCTTCCAAGCCTCTGATGATTTCAATGTTGGTGGGAGTCTGGAAAAAATCGACAATTTCAGTAGCCATTTTTTCACCGATCTCAAAAATTTCTTTGAGATCCTCCGCTTCAGCCTGGATCAGGTTGTCCATTTTTTGATAATTTTCAGCTAGAATTTTGGCCCCTCTGGCACCCACCAGCGGAATTCCCAAACCAAAAACAAGTCGGGATAGTTCCCGTTTTTTAGAAGCTTCAATTCCAGCTAAAAGATTGTCCACCGATTTTTCGCCCAGCTTTTCAAGCGTGACCAGCTGTTCTCTTTTTTGATCCAGATGGTAGATATCCACCGGGTTGATCACCAGTTTCTCGTCCATCAACAATCGCAGCACTCCCGGTCCCAAACCTTCAATGTTCATTGCATCTCTTGAGGTAAAGTGTACCAGTTTTCGGAACACCTGCGCCGGACAGGCCATATTCAAGCATTTAGTAACGGCTTCGCCATCAATCCGAAAGGTGGGTTCATTACAAACCGGACAGTGTTTTGGCATTTGAAAAACAACCTCGTTTCCCGATCGCTTTTCAAACACCACATGATCCACCTCTGGAATCACATCTCCGGCTTTTTGAATCACCACATGGTCGCCAATACGGATGTCTTTATCGCGGATATTATCTTCGTTATGGAGGGTTGCCCGAGCGATCACTGATCCTGCCAATGACACCGGCGCAAGTTCAGCCACCGGGGTTAAGGCGCCGGTTCGTCCGACCTGGACAGTAATGGCATCCACAGTGGTAATCGCCTGGTCTGGCGCAAATTTATAGGCCATCGCCCAACGGGGGCTTTTAGAGGTATTTCCCAGCATTTCCCGAAAAGATAATTCATCAACTTTGATCACCAGACCGTCAATTTCAAAGGGCAGGTTTCGTCTTTCCACTTCCATCAGACTGCAGTAGTCAATGATTGCTTCGATATCACTAAACGATTTAACCTCACTGGTTTTAAAACCCAAGGTTCTTAAATAAGCCAGCGTCTCGGTATGGGTTTTGGGCTCAAAGCCTGCCACTGCTTCCAGATTGAAGACAAAAATATCCAATGGCCGGGACGCCGTTAGCCTGGGGTCCAATTGCCGCAGGGATCCCGCCGCCGCATTTCTCGGATTGGCAAAAGGACTTTCCTCCTCCAACTGGCGACGCTGGTTCAGTTTTTCAAAATCGGCTTTGCCCATAAACACTTCACCCCGAACTTCCAGGGTTATCGATTCCGGCAAGCGCAATGGAATGGTTCGGATCGTTTTAAGGTTAGTGGTAACATTCTCCCCCACTTCGCCATCACCCCGGGTGGCACCCTGGATAAATAGACCATTTTCATAGTTGAGGACCACCGTTAAACCGTCAAATTTGTATTCTACTACATAGTTTGCCTCAGGACAAGTCTGCCGCACCCGACGGTCAAAATCCCGAAGATCGCCGGCATCGAAAGCATTACTCAGGCTAAGCTTGGGACGGCTGTAGACCACTTTTTCAAAACCTTCTGAAGGACTTCCGCCAACCCGTTGGGTCGGGGAATCCGGGGTGACCCATTCGGGATGTTCGGTTTCTAACGCAATCAGTTCCTGCATTGACTGATCGTAGTCATAGTCCGAAACCAGAGGCGCGTCATCGAGATAATAGGCTCTGTTATAGGCTTCAATTGTTTTTTTTAATGCTTCAATTCGGGTATTGCTCATACTCGCTTCCAATCCTTAACATCTTTTATTAACTGCTTTTACTGACTCTTTTAGCTAAGCCTTTTCCACAAAAGCGGGATCCATTTTTTTGATCCCAACACCGGGAAACGCCACCGAAATCATGTTATTCTTAACTTCTACTACGGTGCCAATGCCAAATTTTTTATGTTTGACCTTATCCGTCAACGCAAATCCATTTTCCGTCGGACCATTGTGAAAGGTAACGGCGTTGGCGTTATTTCTGCGGATCGCCACCTTTGACTGGGTCACCCGTTCGGAAAAAGTTTTATTCTTTTTCGTTTCGATATCAATTTCCGGTTTACGCTCATAGCGTTGTTTATTCTCCACGCAAACCTCATCTGGCATTTCTTTCAAAAACCGTGACGGCGTCTGCAGCTGGCGTCGTCCGTACAGGGTTCTTTCCGCCGCCCAGGAAATATAAAGACGTTTCATGGCTCGGGTAATCCCTACATAACAGATCCGCCGTTCCTCTTCGATGTCCTCTGGTGAATCCATGGCTCGGCCATGCGGGAAGATTCCTTCTTCCATCCCGGGGATAAAGACAATCGGAAATTCCAACCCTTTAGCATTATGAAGCGTCATTAACAGAACCTTACCTTCATCCCCATCATATTTATCAGTTTCTGACGACAAGGCCACCGTTTCCAGATAGGCACTGAGGCTTTGGTCATCACTGTTTTTTTCAAAATCGGTAGCTGACGATACCAGTTCCTGGAGGTTTTCCAGTCGGCTTTCACCCTTATCCATTTTTCCGGTTTCCAGCATTTCCAGATAGCCGGTTTTTTCAATAACGGCCGAGATCAGCTCACTTAAACTGGCCGTCTCCTGGATCGCTTCCAATTTCTTCATCAGTTCACTAAAGGCCCGGACCTTATTTTTCACACTGGGACTCAGCTCCGGAATTTCTTCAACGTGATGGAAGGCCTGCATTAAACTGAAGCTTTTAAAATTGGCGTACTCAGCAATTTTTTCAATCGTTGCTGATCCGATCCCCCGCTTGGGAACATTCACAATTCGCATGAAGCCCATGTTGTCTTTCGGATTGCTGAGGACATTTAAATAGGCAATGACATCTTTAATTTCAACTCGGGAATAAAATCCGGTTCCGCCGATTAACTGGAAGGGTAAACCCGCCCGCATCAGCGCTTCTTCAAACAACCGGGACTGGGCATTGGTTCGATACAAAATAGCAAAGTCACCAAAGATGCCATTTCCCTTGGTGATATTGTCATTAATCTCATCCACAATAAACCGGGCTTCATCATAACCCTGGTTAAAGGATGCAATCATTATTTTTTCATTGCCGTCATTGTTGGTCCACAACGCTTTTTCCTTACGGCCGGTATTTCTGGCAATAACGCCATTGGCACAATCCAGAATCGTCTGGGTTGATCGATAATTTTCTTCCAGTTTAACCACCTTGGCGTTGGTATAATCTTTTTCAAAATCCAGAATGTTGTTGATATCCGCTCCCCGCCAGCCGTAAATACTCTGGTCGTCGTCCCCGCAGACGCAAATGTTTTTATTTTTTGCAGCCAGCATATTAACCAGTTCGTATTGACTGTGGTTGGTATCCTGATATTCATCCACCATAATATACTTAAAGCGGTTCTGATATTGTTCCAGAATTTCCGGAAAGCCTTTGAATAATACCAGGGTATTGTAGATCAGATCATCAAAATCCATGGCATTGTTGGCTTTCAGGCTTTCCTGGTAACGTTTATAGTAAATACCGACCTTTTCTTTTCGGAAATCGCCAGCATTTTCTTTCATGTAGGCTTCAGGACTGACAAAATTATTTTTGGCGGTTGAGACTTCGCCGCTTAAAAACTGGTTGGTAAAATATTTATCATTGAGTCCCAATTCTTTGATCAGACTTTTATATAAACGTTTTTGATCATCCATGTCATAAATAACAAAATTATCATCGTAACCCAGCCATTGCGCATGGGACCGCATGATCCGGGCACACATCGCATGAAAGGTGGACATCCAAATGCGTTTACTATCCTGAATATTCATTTTGGCAATCCGTTCCCGCATTTCGCCGGCGGCTTTATTGGTAAAGGTAATTGCCAGAATTTGAGAGGGCCATGCCTGCCCGGTTTCAATGATATGGGCAATTCGATGAATAATGGTTCGTGTTTTTCCTGATCCGGCTCCTGCCAGTATCAGTAATGGCCCATCAATGGTTTCTGCTGCTTCTCGTTGTCGACTGTTTAACCCGTCTAATAAACTCATGTATTCTCCTAAATATTTATTTCATAGATAATTGCAAAAGTGCTATTCGCTTTATGATCAGCTTCGCAATTAGCTAATTTATTTCCATTATTAAAATAACTTTTCTCCATAATAAATGCTTTTTAAAACTTTATCCATCGCGGATGCATCCATGGCCACCGGATTTCGCTGGGTAGAGCCCATCAGTGAATTTTTCAGCAAATCATCGTAATGCGCGTTAAATTCAGTTTCGGGGATACCGGCGGCTTGAAAGGAGGTCGGAATGCCAAAGGTTTTGTTTAAATCAATGATTTCGTCGATAATGTTTTTCCCGATTAACCGGGATAGCTGTTCCAGATCCTCGGCCACCTGAAGATCCTGCTGATTGTATTCCAGCACATAGGGCAAGGCAACGGCGTTAAGGAGTCCATGGCTGGTGCCAAAGCGTCCGCCAAAAGCATGGGCAATGCCGTGATCCATTCCCAGTCCAGCATTCTGGAAGGAAAAACCAGCCAGACACTGAAAATTGTGGACATGCTGACGGCTTTCAATATCACCGCTTTCAAAAGACCGGCGCAAGTACTTTAACAAACCTTCCACCGCCCCCTTGGCCATGGTTTTAGTGAAGTCATCAGCGTTTTTGTTGATATAGGCTTCCAGGCCGTGGGTCAAAGCATCCATTCCTGATTCCACCATCACACTGGGCGGCATGGACAGAGCCAGTTCGCCATCTAAAATAGCCACATCGGGAATAAATGCTTTTGTTTTCAATCCGATTTTTATATTTTCTTCAGTAAAGGTAATGACTGCTGCCCGAGTCACTTCCGCAGCGGTCCCTGAAGTGGATGGAATGGCAACGAGTATAATCCGTTCGCGCTTCTCCGGGGCGTTCCCGGTTCTGATTTCTTCAATGGTCAACGCCTCATATTCACACATCAGCGTCATCACCTTGGCCACGTCTATAACTGATCCGCCGCCAATGGCAATCACCACATCCGGGTTGAAGGCTTTCATCTTAATCAAACCCTCTTCCACATCGGAAACGCTGGGGTTTGCTCCAATACCACTGAGGATGTCGTAGTCTTTATCACGCTCTTTTAAAAAGGCTTCCGCCCGCTTGATCGTGCCATTTCGAAACAACGCTGTTTTTCCGGTTACAATAAAGAACCGCTGTCCTACCAGGTTTTTGATGGCACTTAAGGTACCGGGACCGGTGATAATCTCATCGCCGTAAAATTTTAGATTACTCACTTTTTTTTACCCCCTTATCAAAGTTCAATGTTATTTTTGTTCCCTTTTTCTCTTCACTTTCGATGATCATGCCAGCATGGTGCTCGTCCACAATCCAGTTGGCAATCGATAATCCCAGACCAGTTCCCCCTTCAGTTCGGGAACGGGCTTTGTCAACTCGATAGAACCGCTGGGTAACCTTGTTAATCTCATCTTTGGGAATCCCGATGCCCTGATCGATGACTTCCACCGACACCCCCTGGCCGGTGTTTTTTCCGATGATTCGAATAATGGTATTTTCATTGCTGTACTTAATCGCATTATCCAGCAGAATCACCAGCAATTGGGTGATCTGTTTTTCATCCCCGTCAATAATTAAATCTTCATCCAGTTGATTGATAAAACCAATTCCTTTTTTTCCAGCCAAAGGTGCCATTTTTTCACTAACCACCCGGATTAAGTAGGTTAGATCAATGGTTTCCCGTTGAACAATCATATCTCCCGAATCAGCTCTGGCTAAAAACATCAGATCTTCGACAATATGCTGCATCCATTGCACCTCATCATAGGCATTATTTATCCAGGTGAGTTGACTTTCCACACTTTCATCGGCGCTGGCTTTGACAACTTCCAGATTGGTCTGGATCACAGCAATGGGTGTGCGCAGTTCATGGGAAGCGTCGGCCAGAAACTCCTGCTGACGCTCCATGCTTTTTTTAATCGGAATCAGGGATCGGCCAGACAGAAAATAACCGCCCAAAAAAGACAGTGACGCACCAACAAGGATGGTGAATCCCACCATTTCCTGAGCATTTCCTAAAAGAGATCGCTCGGAAGCCATATTTTTCATGGCCTGGACAATTTTCAGCTCGCCGTTTTTATTAACCACCGCATAGGTGCAGATCTTATATTCTTTGTCACCCAGCTTGTAATTGCTGATTAAATATTTTTCTTTATTTTTATCAAAATAAAGCTTTGATATTTCCATAAGCTTTGCTTCTTCAAGCGGAAGGGTGTAGGATTGATCTAATACGCGATACTGTTGATCGAAAATAATGTAGGAAATATTATTCTGAATAAGACTGCGAGTATATTCGTAGTAGCCCTGTTTTTCTTCTTCGGTTACTTCCTGTCCCGCTTCATAACGCTCCAGATATTCAATTTCATTGGCCAGCTGCGAACAATATATTTTTAAATTATTATTCACATTTGTTTCCACATCCATACTCAGAACCACATATAGAAATACAGAAATAAATAATAGGAGTCCGATGAGGACTCCTGTATTCATCAGGGTGAGATTGATTCGCAGCTTGTTAAGGCTTAACATTCTCCCGCTCCTTTAAAACATAACCCAACCCGCGAATGGTTTTGATATAGGCCTGGGATGTGTCCAGCTTTTTCCGCAAATAATGCACGTAGATTTCCACGCTGTTTTCCATAGCCATGCTTTCAATTCCCCAGATTCGATCCAGGATTTGCTCTTTTGAAATGGTCATACCGGGATTTCGGATAAACATTTCCAGCAATTGAGCTTCCTTGGCTGTCAATTTATTTAATACCTTATCCACAAATAATTCTCCGGTATTGATATTTAATGAAATATTCGCATAATGAATCACATTATCCTGATAAACTTCCCAGGGTCGACGGCCGAGGGCTCTGATCCGGGCAATCAGTTCTTCGGTGACAAAGGGTTTGACCAGATAATCATCGGCGCCCATATTCAGTCCATTGACCTTATCTTTGGTATCATCTTTGGCAGTTAATAAAAGAATTGGGACATTCTTTCCGGCTTCCCGGATTGAGCGCAGGATTTCTAAACCAGACATCCCCGGGAGCATAATGTCCAGAATAATGACATCATACACATCATTTTCGCTGAGTAATTTACCTTCGATGCCATCATTGACAACATCTACCAATATTTTATTTTTTTCAAAGATTTTCCCCAATGCTGCCGCCAATGGTTTTTCATCCTCAACTAAAAGAACACGCATGGTTTTTCTCCTCTATAGGTTACTCTCTTTTTTCTTCTCGGGAAACACTTCTTCCAGAAGCTCATCCATGGGCAAAATGGTGCCTTCAAATTTCGGTTCTTCAATGACCCGACGGCACTCCAGAAAAATTCGCACGGCACCTTCATAGTTTTCCAGAAAGTTGTCCGCTTGGAGCACGCCCCGCTCCATGAGATGGTAGATAAATAGGCCCATAAAGTAAACCTTGTCCGGTTCAATATTCTTGAGATTGACATATTTGAAAAACGCCGATAAGGCATTATCCTCTTTATCCAGGATTTCACCAGCAATACGGACCCATTCCTGGGACAAGGTTTCGGTGACAGAATCTTTAAAAGCCACCCACAAAATAGCCTTGGCGACTGAATCTTCAACAATATTTAATGAACTTTGGACTTCTTCGGCACCCCGATTGAAAGCTTCAATGATTTTCGGCGCATAGGTGATCTGACCCAGGGTATAATTTTTCCTTAAACTGGCATCGGTATCGATGAGTTTATTCAATAAAATGTCATTCTCTTTTAATTCTTTTTGGATCACAAACCACTCATCATAGATACAATAGGGCAGGAATCCAAAGTCATTGAAAATATGATTGATAATTCGCTGCACCTGCAGATATTTATCGCGTTTTCGCTGCACTTCTTTTTGTTTTTTGAGAAAGGTTTCCATCTGATAATAGAGGTTATGTCGCTCAAAGAAACGTTCCATCTGAGCAATGGTTTCCGGTTCATCGCTGTAAAAAATCAATTCATCCAATTCCCGTTGTGCTTCGCCCAAGCTTCTCCCACTGTTCATAATCAGCTGGAGATATTGTTTATCCTCATAGGTGACCCGATTGCAGGGATGATAAAGGGCATTGGGGAAAGTTTCGGTGTAGATGAAAAACACCTGCCGACTCCGTTTGAAATAAATAATATAACCCTTAGTGGTGAAAAAACCCCAGCCCTTGTCACTGGGTTTGTTGCCATGCTTGATATGGAAACCTTCAGTATACAGGCAATTTTTAAGGAGATAGGTAACGACCTTCTCGTTATTGTCAATTCCCATGTTTCTTAAATTTTGCCGGTAGTAGGCCCACAGCAGCTCGATGGCGGTACCTTTGGGATCAAATAAGGCTTCCATAGAAAACATTTTCTGGCTTTTTAAATTTTTAACAATGCACAAAAGCAAACAATCCAAATGGATTGCCTCGATAAATTCTCCGGGTTTTATTTTTTCCAGATCTTCAACAACCCGGTCATTAAAATACTCCAGGCTGTCTTTTTTCAGCTTATCCTGAAGCTTACTGGTTTTCTGGTTAAAACGGTCGATGGCATTGGCCACGGAAAACAAAACACTTTCTGAAACCAGGGTCAAGACCACATTTTTTTTCTTATCCCAGGGATAAAAAACATTTTTCAGAATCACCTCGTTGATGATCTCAGATGATTCGACCTGATAGTCCACCAGTGAATCACTGGGAATGGAAATGTAGATTAACTTGGGATTGTCCAAGGTGTCAATAATCAGGCCGCGGCGGCTCAAAAATACATTGGCTTTGACAAGTTCGTCCTCAACACCACAATTGACTTCCACTTCTTCCAGAAACTGTTCATTTTGGATCATATAAGCGATAAAATTACGTGTTGAATCCAATCCCTGCTCTTTCAGATTGGCTTCAAACCCATACATCAGCAGAATGTGAACGATTCGCACAATATCCCGTTGCCGGTCAACGCCCCGGCTTTCTTTGGCTCGGATAAAGGTTTGATTAAGAGGCGAGTCCAGATGATAATAGTCCGGCGCAACTGAAAAAAGAGCCTCAACTGCTAAAAGGATCAGCAGATCTGCCTCAACTGAAACCATCCCATTTTTTTGAACATCTTTATTCTTCTTAAGATTGTTCATCATCCATTGATACATATCATCTAATTTTTCGACACCCTTTTTTAAGACACCATTACAGTCGCCACAAAGGACATCATATTTTATATTTAACTTTTCATTATCTATTTTATAATTTCTGTCAAAAAAACCGATTGTTTTTCCACATTTATTACACGGCGTTTTCATTTTCTACAATCCTTCCCTATCGTCCTGCTCACTATTCTTTCTAATTACAATTTTCCACTTGCTTTTTAACGGTCTGCACCCATTCTATTGATGTCAGTACCTATAGTTTACCATAAAACCAAGCTTTTTACTCAAAAAAAATAAAAGAGCAAGCTAAATTAAGTTTGCTCTTTTATGTC
The DNA here is from genome assembly GCF_963664135.1 of uncultured Acetobacterium sp. Taxonomy (NCBI): domain Bacteria; kingdom Bacillati; phylum Bacillota; class Clostridia; order Eubacteriales; family Eubacteriaceae; genus Acetobacterium; species uncultured Acetobacterium sp. The sequence continues at coordinate 2,009,698 of NZ_OY760905.1, forward strand.
TAATTCTGAGTTTATTAAATCATTTCAATGGAATCAATGGTTCCGCCACCAAGACAAATATTATCCTGGTATAAAACCACAACCTGTCCCGGCGTTACAGCTTTCTGAGGCTCATCAAAGGCCACATAAATCCGATCCAGTGCCACCTGCACGGTGACGCCCTGGTCCGCTTGGCGGTAGCGAAATTTAGCTGTACATTTAAATTCTTTGGCCGGTGGATATCCACCCACCCAGTTCATTTCGGTGGCTTCCAGCGATTTTGAATAAAGTGCTGAATGGCTTTCGCCCTGAACAACTACCAATTCGTTTTTATTCAAGTCTTTGCTAACAACAAACCAGGGTTCTCCGGTTCCTTCGCCGCCAATCCCCAGACCCTTTCGTTGGCCTAAAGTATAATACATCAGGCCCTGATGGGTGCCTTTTACATTTCCAGCCAAATCAACAATCTTTCCCGGTTGAGCCGGTAAATATTGACTGAGAAACTGGGTGAAATTTCGTTCACCGATAAAACAAATGCCAGTGGAATCTTTCTTTTTGGCGGTGGCCAAATTATTGCGCTCAGCAATGTGCCGTACCTCGTCTTTTGAAAGATGTCCAATCGGGAACATCACATCCGCCAGCTCTTTTTGTCCCAGTTGACAGAGAAAATAGGTTTGATCCTTATTGTGATCAAAGGCTCGCTTCAGCCGATATTGTTCATTGACAAAATCAATTTGAGAATAATGGCCGGTGGCCAGATAATCGCCGCCGACGACTTTGAGTGCATAATCCAAAAAGCGTTTGAATTTTATTTCCCGGTTACAGAGCACATCCGGATTGGGTGTTCTCCCTTTTTTATATTCTTCCAGAAAATAAGAAAAAACAGAGTCGTAATATTCTTTGGCAAAATTCACTGTATAATAGGGAATATCGATGGTATCACAGACACGCCGTACATCATCGTAATCTTCTGTCGCTGTGCATACCCCCGATTCATCCTGTTCTTCCCAGTTTTTCATGAAGACACCAATGACCTCGTATCCACGCTCCTTTAACAATAATGCAGCAACCGATGAATCAACCCCACCTGACATGCCCACAACGATTTTCATTTTTGTTTTCCCCCTCTGTTTTATCTACCAAATCCAACATTTATTTTTTACTGGATCATCTCTTTCGCCATTTTTTTAGCTAATTCATTTAAACTTGCAATATCTTGTTCATCAGGTGTTCCCTGAATCATCAGTATTTCATCAATGGTATCCACTTTCGCATCATGGATAAAACAATTGAAATTTTTATCGGCTCCGCCGCTCCAGCTGAAATCCGCAAAAAATCCGACCTTATGATTATCTACTTTTATTTCACCTAATTTATAAAGGAGATTGGCCATTTTCGGGAAAATCTGTCCATAATAAGACGGTGCGCCCAAAAACAAGCCCTTGTATTTCCAGATATCAGAAATAATAAATGAAATATCGGTTTTGGCCACATCGTACAATTTCACTTCTTTGACGCCTTCGTTTTTTAAGGCAATCGCTAAAATTTCGGCGGCCTTTTGGGTACAACCATACATGGAACCATAGGCAATCACCACCCCGGGATCGGTTTCTTTTTTGCTCATTTTTACATACATATCCAAAATATGTTTCGGGTTGTCACGCCAGATCAAACCATGAGATGGGCAAATCGTTCCGATTTCAACATCACAAAGCTTATTTAAGGCTTTTAAGGCCTGACCGGCTACCTTGCCGACAATGCAGGCATAGTATCGTCGCGTTGGTTCTTCAAAAGCCGCCAGATCATTTTCGTCATCAAAAATGCTTCCCACCGGGGCTTTAAAGCTGCCAAAGACATCCATCGAAAAGAGCACTTTATCGTTAATATCATAGGTAACCATGGATTCTGGCCAGTGAACCATCGGTGTCATAAAAAACTGAAGGGTATGTTTACCCAGACAAAGGGTATCCCCATCACCAACCTCATGTAAATTTTGAGGCACTTTATAAAAATTGTTCATAATCGGGAAAGTTTTTTTATTCCCGACAATTTTCATATCCGGATACTCGGCCAACAAATCGGTAATGCCGCTGGAATGATCCGGCTCCATGTGATTGACAATCAGGTAATCAACCTTTTTGTCTCCAATAATGGATTTAATTTTCTCTATATATTCATCAGCTTTGATCGTTTTTACGGTATCAATGATGGCTACTTTTTCATCATTGATTAGAAAGGCATTATAAGAAACACCTTCCTGATCAATTGGCCACATTCCTTCAAAAAGTGTTGTTTGATAATCATTCACGCCTACCCAAAAAATATCATCTTTAATTTTTACTGCATTCATATTATTCCCCACTTTCCTTATGTTTTCTCGAACTTAAATATAACCTTAAATGCAAAATATTTCAAGAGCAAAAAACAAACAGTTAAGAATGGATCTTGAGAATGATAATTGGAGTTGGCTTAGTCATTGATTGACCGAAATAAAAAAGAGGTGCTCGTTGCACCTCTTTTTTAAGAAAATTAAGAAAGGAAATTAAAACGTTTTCACACCATGGATTTATTATAACCGATTACATTTTAAAAATCTAGTACTTTTTTTATTTTTTATGCATTATTTTAATTTTTTTTCCATTTATTGCCTTTGTTACTTAATGAAAGCTTAGTAAAATTTTTACCCGCTATTCCATTTACTGTTTTTTTCAAGCTGTGCTATAATGACCTTGATTAAACACTCATCTAATACTGAAAGGAGCTGGTAAAATGATTGAAACAAAAGATTCCGATTTTGCTTCAACCGACGAACAATGGACCGAAAAAGAAATCAAGGAAGAGTTACGTCGATTATTTTTAGGTGGCGACGACTGGAGCAAGGAAGCCTGTATGGGATACTTTCTTAAAACCTGTCAACGCACAAATCTTGATATTAAAACCACCCAAACTCTCGCCATTACCCTCTATCACCTTTTTGATGAATTGACGGTAAGCGATGCGAAGAAATTTTATTACAACGAATGTCACGCCATTTTATCCGGGCGTAATCATATTTAATTTCTGAATTTATAAAAGGGTTTTCGTTGCTCAGCAGCGAAAGCCCTTTTCTTTTTTATTAATGCCCCACATGGACCATATTGGGGTAAACCTGATCCATAAAATTATTTGGATAGGTGGTGTCTAAAAATTCTTCAAAACCCCCGCTGGCCGGAATCCCCTGCATCCGTTCATTCCATCGGTTGACTGCTAAAGCTGAAATAGTCATATTGAGAACCATGAAAACAACTAAAACCCAAGTCAGCGGTACCCCCAGTTTCCTGGGTATCTTTTCAATGAGTTTTGACATTAACGGGTAGATTTCCTTTACCCAGAGAAGACTAAGTGCACCCCAATAGAAAGAATACTGCAAACTGGTTCGCCCCCCTAAATTGAAGGGCATTTGTTGATACTGCCAGGACACCGTGCCGGTGGCGGCTTGCTGTACATAGCTACTGACAAACTCAAATCCTCCCCCCAGTACCATTCCTGCTAGAAAAATGAAATACCATTTTCGATGGGCAATCGGATGAAGTACCAGCGTTATCAGCACTGCCCCAAAACCATAAACTGGATTAAAGGGGCCATAAATAAGCCCTTGTCTACTTTGGATGTAACCATTTGTTACCAGACAATACAAGGTTTCAACGACTACTCCCAGAAAGCACCCAATCATAAACACCCAAAACAACTTGTAAAAATCAATTCCTGATGCAAAACTTTTTCCTGCTTTTTTTGCCATTTTTGTCTCCTCTAAATTGTTCACTAATGATTTAGCATCTTTAATTTACATATTGGAATATGCCGAATATATGTCAAAAACTGGGAGCATAATGGCTGCCAGAATAAAAAGAACCACCCCTCCAAAAATCAGAAGAATCAGGGGCTCCAGGGAAGTATTGATGATCTGGATTCTGTTTTTTATTTCATCTTTGTAAATAAGGTTAAGGGTTTCTAAAACCTCTGGGAGCGAACCGGAGGCTTCCCCTATGGTAACCAGCTGACAAAAAAGACGAGGGAAAATAGCGCTTTCCTCCATCGCCTGGCCCAATCGCTTCCCATTCGATACCTTTTCCCGAATCATTATCAATTCTTTTTTTATAAAACAATTGTCGGTAACACCTTCTAACCGCTGAAGCGCCCCCAAAAGATCAATTCCGCTCGTTAAGAGCATCCCCATGGTCGTGGCAATTCTGGCCAAACACTGATAATGATTTAGCTTACCGATCAATGGCAGTTTAATTTTTATGCAATCCTTCGCAAAAGCAAATGCTGGAAGATCTTGTAAAAAAGCGAGTGCTATTACACTTCCAAATAAAATTAATAGCATCACTGGCCAACCGTTGATTAACGCCTGACTTAACCCCATCAAAATCTGAGTTGGTCTGGGTAACTCTGCATTCATTACTTCAAACATTCCCACAAAAGTGGGCAACACATACGTGATCAAAAATACCAGCACTAGGATAAAGACAATACTCAGAATCATCGGATAAAAGAGAATTTGCTGCAGTTGTCGACGATTTTTTTCTTCAGTTTCATAGTGCTCAGCCATTCCCAAAAGAATTTCAGCAAGATTTCCGCTGGCTTCACCGGCTTCTACCATAAAAACAAATAGTGCCGGAAATGTTTTCGGATAAACCGCCATTGCCACCGAAAGACTCTCCCCGGATTGGATCCGGCTGCAAACTCCTGATAAATCTTTAGCAACGCCTTTGTTTTTTGTTTCCTCGCCAATCAGTTCCAAACATTTTAAAATCGGAATTCCGGCATTTAACATAATATGGAACTGTCGACAAAATTGACTGAACGCCTCCTTTGTCACTGACCGGAATCGAAAATCAAACTCTTTATTCAAAATTCCTTCGGATCGCTTCTTCTCTCGGAGGTCTAAGACAATCAGATTTTGAGTCTGCAGCACCATCACTGCCTCGCGTTTGGTCTGCCCGACAACCATACCGGTGAGGGTCTTTCCCTTCATATCTTTGGCCTTATAAATAAACTGTTTATCCATAGCCCCACCCTAATGATGCCAATCATTTTCGAATGTCAAAATCTCCAATCCCTCGGAAAGGGATGTATTCCCCAAAAAAAGATGGCGTTTCAGGGAATCTTCAATCGGCTTGAGACCTTCTTCCAGAGCTATTTTTCGAATCTCATCATAATCGGCCCCTTTGGCAATGGCTTCGCGAATCTTGCGAGTGATTTTCAATACTTCCTGAACTGCGATTCGCCCCCGATAGCCAGTGCCGTGACAAAGCGAACAGCCAACTGGATAAAAAAGATCGACGTCCCGGTTGGTAATATTCAACAGCCTTTTTTCCGCTTCGGTTGCCAGCGCTTTTCTTTTGCAATTAGGGCATAGTCGCTTGATCAACTTTTGGGAAATCACCCCTCTCAGGGCGGTGGACAATAAATATAACGGAATTTTCATATCCATCAGGCGGGTGATCGAAGCAATGGCGTTGTTCGTATGAATGGTCGATAAAACAAAATGCCCGGTGATTGCTGCCCGGATTGCAATTTCAGCTGTTTCTTCGTCCCTTATTTCGCCTACCATAATCACGTTGGGGTCCTGCCTTAAAATCGCCCGAAGACCGGTTGCAAAATTAAGTCCGGTTTTTTCATTGACCTGAATCTGGTTGATGTCTGCCATTTGATACTCCACCGGATCTTCGATGGTAATGATATTCTGGGTTTGGGGATCTAAACCATTCAGCAGACTATACAATGTGGTGGACTTACCGCTCCCGGTGGGTCCCGCGGCCAGCAGCATCCCATGGGGTGCTTCCATTATTTCCGCCAACAAGCTTTTTTGTTCAGTTGAAAACCCCAGGTCAACCATCGAAACAAAAAACTTCTTTTCATCAAGCAAACGCAAGACAATTTTTTCGCCATGAATGGTTGGTATAATCGATAAACGCACATCAATCTGACGACCTTCATAATCGGTTGTAAAGGCGCCATCCTGGGGTAGACGATGTTCGGCAATATCACATTCACCCAGTATTTTCAGTCGCGAAATAAGTTGCGCAAAGGTTTTTTTATCCAGTAATTTCGCCAGTCGCAAGATCCCGTCAATCCGAAAGCGAACCTGGATTTTCTTGGGAAATGCTTCAATATGAATATCACTGGCACCCTGGGAAACACCTTCGGCAATTAATTGGTTTACCAGTGTGATGATCGATGGTTCCGGGGATGCTTCTCCCTTTTCTCCAGACTTCTCCTGATTCACTTTATCTCGATTTAAATAATTATCACTATAGTATTTTAAAATCAGTTCCTGGATGCAATCTTTTTCGGCCACCAAAATTTTCAGCCGCTTATTCGTTATTCTCTGCAGACTGCGAACCGTTTCTTCATGGGTTGGGTCGGCCATCAGAACCACCAGCTTTTCTTCATCCGGCTGGTTTAGTGGGAAAACAAGGTTTTTCCAGGCTTGTTCTTTAGAAAATAGCTGCACTGACTTCTTATCCAGCACATCCTTCTGGGGATCATAAATTTCAAAACCCCCTTCATGATGAACTATCAACTTTAATTGTTCTTGTGAAATGATACGATCATTTAATAATATGTCGAGGATTGAATTTTCCGATCCTTCTGCTTCCGGAATTCTTTCCATGATGTCCTTACGTGTGATTAACTGGTTTTTTAACAGCATATCTAAAACCAACATGTTTTCTTTCATCAGGCCTCCTACTAACAATCATTATTTGTTAATGGCAGTATATCTGATTTATGAATAAAATTCCATCAAAATACACATTATATGTGATATGTATTTTTTTCTTACTTTATTTTAACTGCGGTGTTGTTCAGCTATCACCGAAAACACCGCCGGCTTCATTAATAGTTTCCAGTATTCCGCCATTTGTTGGGGCGGATATTGCATGCCGCTATCCAACCACCAGGTGATCATTTCAACCAGGCTGCTGGTAATATGGTTGATCAGAAAATCAACCGGTACTTTTAAATCTTTTCCCGATACCTGTTTTAAAAAATCAGTCTTCAGTTTGTCATTCCAACAGTTTTTGAGTCGGTATGCCAGGCGCTCGCCGCTTTCGTCTTTTAAGATTCCCCTGATTGGTTTTAGATTTTCCTGTATATGAGTGAGCAATTCTTCCACTGGCAGCATGTTTTGATGTTCAGCTTCACTCATATGGACGGTTAGATAGAGATTCAGGGATTCAAAAATTTCTTCAATCATGCTGTCAAGCAGAACGTCTTTTGTTTCAAAATGCATATAAAAAGTACTTCTGCCCACATTTGCCCGATCAATAATCTCCTGAACTGTAATATTTGCAAATTTCTTTTCTTCCAGTAATCCACTTAGTGCTTCATAAATTGAGGCCCTGGTTTTCTCTCTTCTTCGGTCTGTTTTTTCCATTTGCTCCTCCTTTGGACAATTCTATCAATTTGTTCAGTAGTGAACATTGCGGCAGATCTGTTCCTTGTGTTCATGGTCTGGACTTCATATAATGTTTTTAAACAAGTCGTTCATTTATGAACACATTGTACAATTATTAAAAAGTATAAGCAAGATCAATTTTAAATTATCAGAAAGCGAGTAACAAAATATGACGAAGCAATTCAACCTCAAAAATATCACAAAAGTTTATCCTGATCATTCCGGCGGCACGACGGCTCTAAAAAATGCCACCCTCAACTTTAGAACTGGAGAATTTATCACTATCCTGGGAAAATCCGGCAGCGGCAAATCAACCCTCCTCAATATGCTCTCGGGCATTGACAGACCGACTTCCGGCGAGATTATTTATGACAATCGTCCCCTCCACAGCTTAACTGAATCCGCCCTGACCGCCTGGCGGGGGAAAAACATCGGCATTATTTTTCAATTTTTTCAATTGATTCCGACCTTAACCATATTGGAAAATATTATCCTGCCAATGGATTTATGCAGTACCTATCCCACCGGAAACCGAAAGAACATTGCCCTGGATTTACTGAATCAGGTCGAGATTGGAGAACATGCCAATAAACTCCCGGTCGATTTATCAGGTGGTGAGCAGCAACGAGCCGCCATCGCCAGGGCATTGGCTAACAACCCGCCCTTTATCGTTGCCGATGAGCCAACCGGAAATCTTGACACTTACAATGCCAACAAAGTTGTTGAACTGTTCCGCAAAATGACAAACGATGGCAAGACCATCATCATGGTGACCCACGACACCGAACTCGCTAAATTAACCGACCGGATCATTACCATTGAAGACGGCATCATCACAGGCGACCTAACCAGCAGGTGCCTCAATTGAAACTGCTATTCAGAAAAGTACTGCGTGATTTTAATCTCAACCGAACCCGTTCTGTGCTTGTGATTTTGGCGATCTTTCTGGGCGTATTGGGAACTGGTTTAATCCTTGACTGTTACGCCATAACCAAACGCGAAATGGATGTCAGTTACATGAACACCAATCCCGCTTCCTTTACGATTCGCGTTGATCCTGTTGATGCCAATCTTGAACAGGCACTTGAGAATTTTCCCGAAATTAAAAGCTATGAAGTCCGGCGGATGATTCGTGCCAGAACCAGCACCGCTGCTGATGACTGGCAGACGACAGAACTTTATGTCATTGATGACTTCAACAACATCCGGATTAACACGTTTTCCGCTTTGGAAGGTGCCAAATCTCCCGGGGTTGGGGAAATTTTGATCGAAAACGCCGCCCTGTCGGTAGCGGATGTTTCCATTGGTGATCCACTCACCATGAAAATCCCCTTAAACAGCCCTGAGACCCTGATGGTAACGGGCAGCGTTCAGGCTCCCGGGATGCATCCGGCCTGGATGGATGCTCTGGTCTATGGATTCATAACCCCGGACACCCTGGCGCTCCTGGGGGCTCCCAGCGATGCCAGTGAAATTCTGTTTGTGGTATCCGGAGACCGTTTTGATGAAGCCTATATTCGGGATGTTGCCCTTTCGGTCAAGGACTGGTGCGCCGACAATGGCTACTTCGTCAGTCGGATCACTGTCCCGACGCCCGGTCAGCATCCCAATGGCGATCAGATGAATGCGATTCTTTTTCTGTTTGAAGCCTTCGGCATGCTATCTTTATTTTTGAGTTGTGTTCTTGTTTTCAACATCATCACCGCTCTTCTGAGTGGTCAGATTAAAGAGATTGGCATTATTAAAGCAATCGGCGGAAACAGTTTTCAGATTGCCGGGATGTATTATTTTCTGATTGCTCTGTTCGGTGCCATTGCGGTGCTTTTCGCTATTCCAATGGCTGCCTTTATGTCACGTTCCTTTGTTGATTTAAATGCGGAGATGTTAAATTTTACCATATCAAGTTATTCCATTCCGCTGTGGTCTTATCTGCTGCAGCTGGCAGCCGGAGTTGTGATTCCTGCTTTGGCGGCCACCCTTCCGATCCTGAAAAGCAGTAAAATTTCTGTGAACGAGGCATTATCCGATGTGGGACAAACTAAAAACCAATTCGGTTCGTCATTTTTAGATCGATCTTTGGGGAAAATAGGTGGCCTCAACCTTTCGGTTCTGCTTTCTATCCGAAATACCTTCAGAAAACAGGGTCGACTCATTCTGACCATCGGCACGCTCGCCATCGGGGGGGCAATGTTCATCATCGCAATTAACGTTCAGGCTTCGCTTGGCAATACCTTTGACAATGCCTTAGCCGACCTCAACTTTGATGCCCAATACGTTTTTAGTCAAAACTACAGCGAAGAAGCTGTTGCCGAGGTTCTTTCAGAAATGCCTGACATTAAAACAATTGATTATCTGTCCGGATCAATGGCCTCGTTTGTCTATGCCGACGGCACCGAAAGCAATTCTTTTCAGGGCGTGGGATTACCTCCTGACATGAACTCGATGGCGCTTCCGATGATTGCCGGCCGCTGGATCTCGCCCGCGGACACCAACGTGATTGTCCTCAATCAGGCCTTGTCTGCCCACGAACCAACGGTTAACATTGGCGATACAATTTTGTTTAAGGCAAACGGAACAACCGCCGAATTAACGGTGATTGGCATTGTAAAAGAAGTCGCTGGCTCGGATAAAGCATATCTCAGTCAGGATTATTACCAACAGATCTTTAGCCAGAATGGCGCAATTCGAAGTATCAATGTCACCTATCAGCAATCGGACGATCCTTCCCTGTTAGCCTTACGGGTCGAAACTGAAAAAATACTAAAAGAAAATAATCTGGATGTGCTCACCGGCATCACCATCCGTGATGCCCAAGCCATTATGGGTAATCATCTAATTTCCGTTTCGGGATTCTTGATGATCGCAGCCCTGCTGGTTATCATTGTCGGGACAATGGGCTTAATTTCATCAACCGGCATGAATGTTATGGAGCGCATGCGTGAGACCGGCATCATGCGATCCCTGGGCGCCTCTCAACAGCGCATCTTTTACCTCATGACGATTGAAAATCTAGTGACTGGATTGATCAGTTGGGTAATTGCCTGTCTTCTGGCCTTTCCCTTATCCATTCTGACCGGAAATATCTTTGGCAATATTTTCCTGAAGCTGCCGCTTGATAATGTCTACCGGCTATCTGGCGCTGGTATTTGGTTAATCCTGATTCTTTTGATTACGATCATTGTCAGTTTTGTTGCTACCCGAAAATCTTTGCGGTTGCCAATTAATGAAGTGTTGGCCTATGAATAATGCCTGATAGCTGGTAACCCCACATAATTCAGGTAATTGAAAGAAGGGAGAAGCTTATGAAAAATAAAGTCAAAAATGTTTTAATTAGTTCAGTTTGTATTATCGGGGCACTTATGCTTTGCCACCTGTTTGTTAACTGCTTTATTCCCATGATCCGAAGCATGCATGGTCTTTAAATCAGATCGCATCAATACCAAACCATTCAGATTTTGCTAAAAAAAGACCTGCAAAACGAAAAGTTCTGCAGGCCTTTAATAATCTTATGATTTAGTAATTCTTATCGGCGTAGCCAACCCAGCCGCCTTCTTTGACCAGGGTTTTATCAAATTCACCAACTTTGAAGTCGATGCTTTCCGTTTTGCCATCAGCACTGATAATAATCTGATCAGTATCTACATCAATCTCCATCGCGACATCTTTGCCGGTATAATTTGTAAAAAGAGCATCGATGGTTTCTTTAGGTAGCTCAATGGCAAACATACCGCAATTGTACATATTCTGTCGGAAGATCCGGGCAAAACTTTCGGCAATCACAACGTTGATGCCATTGACCTCCAGGGCCCAGGGAGCATGCTCTCTGGACGAACCACAGCCGAAGTTTTCCCGGGTAACAAGCACTGCTTTATCCTGGGTATCTGCTTTGGTGAAACCTGGCAAAACCAGATCCTCCAACAAATTTGGCTGTAAGGCTTCTTTGGTAATTTCAGTCAGATATTTTGCCGGGATGATTTCATCGGTATTGATATCACTGCGATCTAAAAATAATACATTTCCTTTAAAATTTTTCATGTCTATCCACCTATGCCTTAAATAAATCAGAATTTGTAATGGTGCCGGTAATTGCTGCCGCTGCTGCTGATGCCGGGCTCATCAGGTGAACCATGCCACCCTTACCCATTCGGCCGTTGAAATTACGGTTGGTCGTGGACGCACAAACTTCGCCTTCAGCCAGTACCCCGTTGCTCATCCCCAGACAGGCACCGCAGGTAGGATTGGTCACACAAAAACCGGCATCCTGGAAGATTTCGATGAGTCCTTCTTTTAAGGCCATGGAGTATATCGCCGGAGTTGCCGGGCTGACAATGGCACGCACATCATCGCTGATTTTTTTGCCCTTTAAAACACTGGCGGCGATTCGCAAATCTTCAATCCGGCCGTTGGTGCAGCTGCCGATGTAGATCTGATCAACCCGGGTACCTTCTTCTTGCTTCACGGTGCGAACCTGATCCGGTTTAAAACCGATCGTCACCATTGGTTCTAGATTCGAAATATTATATTCGCAAATTCGTTCATATTCAGCATCGGCATCAGATACCCATTTGGAATAGTCGTCTAGAGCGTCTTCTTTAGTGGCAAACTCATCCTTGATAAACTCCCACAGGTAGTCGACCGTGGTCATATCTGGATAACAGATCCCACAGGTGCCGCCGGCTTCAATGGCCATGTTGCAAAGGGTCATTCGGGATTCCATCGACATGGCATCCACCACTGGACCGGTAAACTCAATAACCATATTGGTGGCACCGTTGACGGTCAGCTCTTTAATGATAAAAAGAATCAGATCTTTGGCGTAGACCCCCGGTTTTAATTCGCCGGTTAGGACAATTTTGATGGTTTTAGGAAAATGGAAGGCGCAGACGCCTTTTAAAATCCCCACTTCAAGGTCGGTTGTACCAATCCCGGCGGCAAAAGCACCAAAGGCGCCATGGGTACAGGTGTGGGAGTCGCCCATGATGATGGTATAACCGGGTCGGACAAATCCTTTTTCGGGAAAAATGGCATGACAGACACCGTTTTTACCGATATCGAAAAAGTCTTTAATCGCATGTCGTCGGGCCCAATCCCGAAGGATTTTTCCCTGTTCTGCCGTTTTTGAGTCCTTGGCTGGGGTGACATGATCGATAACCGCCTTGATCTTGGTCGGATCAAAGACTCGATCCATGCCACGTGCCATCAAATCGGTGATGGCGATTGGGGTGGTAATTTCATGACAGAAAACCCGATCCAGCTTCAGCACATGTGTGTCCGGAAACGGCTCGTCCACTCTGTGCGCATCAAATATTTTTTCAGCAATTGTTTTACCCATTATATTCTCCTCTTTTTTCATTCGTATTGATTGCTTTATTATATAAGAAAAAGTTTGATTTGTGAAATGAATGTTATTGATCGCATCAATTCGGTTTAATGATTACTAATTTTTTGCAATGACCATTCCCATGGGATCTATGGATTCATACCGATTTTTTGATAAATCTGATTGCCTAATGAAATCGCTAGTGCCTCACAGAGAGCAATTTGACTTATTAATGAACTTATCATGAAGCGATCAAAATAAAAAGCCTTAAAACCATTGCTATTGCTAGGTTCAAAGGCTTGATGAAAACTACATATCGAACTTTTTATGAATCAATAAATTCAACTTTCATAATTTCATGCACATCATATTGTATTCATGAGTTATGCAAAGCACAATATATGTTTTATGTGTTTTATTTACACTCCGCTTTAAGGGGCAAAAAAGGGGGCAAAAATCATTGAATACTATACATATCTTATTGATGATTATCACCGCTTTCGACTCCATCGCTTAAAACAATATGGAGATAAAAGCAAAACTGTTATCTAACTCACTTTCCTCTGTCACCTGTCACCGCCTGTCACTAATGGCTTAACAAAGGCGTTTTGAGGGTGACAGCAAATTTTTCTGTTTTTTCATTTTCCTGTCACCCAACAAAAAAGAAGCCATTACTGGCTCCTATATACTCGGATCTTTATTTGTCCCTGCATCAGCATAAATCTGTATATCCTGTTTGTATCCTTCAAAAGTATCAACCCGTTTGATATTATAAAACTTATCCCGGTATTTGATAACATTGGAATTGCTGATGTCACTTCTCCAATTGACAACAAATAGCATTTCTTCTTTTGCCTGCACCTGCATCGCTGCATAATGTTCACTGGCTGACAACTGCCTAACATATGCCCACAGTTTATCTGTGTGGATCGGCGCCCAGGAATATTTTGGCGTTCCCCCTGGTTTACTTATAAGTGTTGGTGCTAAAATCTCTATTTTTTTATCTTTTATTCTTTTCTTCATCATTAATCCTTTCATGTGAAAACGTCCCATGCTCTTAAACTCTTTAGCCGGTATTAAAGCACCACCACTCTTTTAAAAACGGTTTAAAAGGGTGCTACGTCGCTTGTTTCGTTCATTAAAATTATTTAATTAAACCGCTTCCCTAAATTCCTGATAATGATCACATAAGCCAACATAGGCATCAAGCAAGCTGGCCGTGCCGTCTATCTTCATTTTCTGGCCTTGGGCTTTCGCTGGGACGATGTTTTCATTTCTATCAATCGTTACGCCGGTATTGCTTAGACACCATTTTAAAATGGGGTTATTCTGGTAGTTGATCTTTTTAGCCGCCAAATCTGCCCCTAAGCGCTGCATAGGTAGGCTTAATGTTTGTGCGCCTTGTCTACAGGCCACCATGTTAAAGCCTTGGGCTTTCATTTCATCCACCCAATAACGGGCTGACCAGGCATCATAATAAATCCATGACGGGCTGATCCCGTGGATCTGCACCAAATCCAAAAACCATGCGGTCACATCTGAGTAATTAATTGAGTTTCCTTCACACAAGCGCAATAGGCCACGCTCTGCCCACTTATCATAGGGGATTTTATCGGTCTGCACCCGTTCATTAAATGTTTCCTTTGGGAGCCAAAACATTTGCGTCACAAATCGCTGTTCTGTCTGTGGATCCATCATCAAGGCCGTGGCCGCTGTCAAATCTCCGCATTTCGCCAAATCGGCACCACCAATAAAATAGGATCCCCTGAACCGCTCCAAATCAAAGGCACTTTCATTATTTAACTGATCCCAGGTTAACCAGGCGTTATAGGCGTTACTCTTGACATTGAAGTCCTTACAGAGTAACCCGGCTAAATCAGATGGGTTATTTTCTGCCCGTTTTACTTTAGTCTCCAGATCGTCCAATTTCTTAATGGACAAAAGACCGGGATTCGCTTTAGGCCACATAATCGGGTCTTTGTATTCGTCCCGGGTGTCCAGTTCGTAAATGATGGGTAAAAAGGTTTCATCAGCAAAAGTACCATCAACAATTCCACAGGCATAGGAATAGATATCATCAAAGATATTCTCTCTAACGGTTCCGCTTGTTGTAACCATCAACATTAACGGTTGTCGCCTGGCACTCATGGACTGCTTCATAACCTCGTAAACGTTCCGGTCTTTTATGCTGTGCAATTCATCAATCATGCAAAGGTGAGTGTTTAGTCCGTCTAGGCTGTTGGCGTTTTTCCCCAATGGCTCAAATCGTGATAGTGTGGGATCAAAGTAAAGGTCTGTTTTTCTTTTCCGGATAAACTTTGATAGATCCGGGGACTGCTTCACCATGTTATGAGTTTCATCAAAGATAATCTTTGCCTGATCCTTTTTACTGGCACAAGAAAAGATTTCGGCTCCTGGCTCATTGTCTGCAATCATCATATATAGGCCAATCCCGGCGGCCATGGTGCTTTTCCCGTTTTTACGTGCCACCATGAATAAAGATTCCCTGTACTGCCTGTACCCCGTCAAATCGTCTATGAAGCCGAACAAGGACATAATATAAGCCTTTTGGAATAACTCCAACTTAACCGGTTTCCCTGCCCATTCGCCCTTTGAGTGTCTGCAAAACTGCTCAATAAAATCAATTGGTTTATTTCCCCGGTTAATATCAAAGTGATAACCGGGCCGGGGACGCTCCAGCGTGGCCACAATCTTCTTGTATTGCTTCTCAACCCTTTGGGACACAACCGCCGCCCCTGTCTGGATCTGTTCCCAATAACTTAAAATGTAGTTTTCTTTAGCGTTCATCTTTAATAAAATCAAGGAGTGCATCACCCTTGGTCTCTATAGGGCCTTTGGGCAATAGATCCGTTAACTGCTTATATAATAAGCTGTACCGCTGAACAGTTGTATTATAGGCTTTAAGTGCCGGTGATTCTCTCATAAATTCCTGGGCGCCCTGCTTGAATAATTCAACCGGCCCGCATTCTTTTACCTGGTCTTTTAGCTCATCCAGGGTCTCCCCCATGAAAAGTATTTCTTTAACCAGTTTTTCGGCAATCTGCTTTTTATCCTCTGGCACCTGCTTCAATAGCTTGTTAATTTGCCGCTTGTTTTTTTGAATCTCTCTATCTTTGTCTATGTCCATTTTCTTCACCACCTAAGTTTGTCTTGCTGCTTCAACCCTGCCTTTATACAAAAATTCAATGGAGGGGAATTCTAAGGTACCCTACTCGATGTTCAAATATATCCTTAATTTCTTCACATGGGGGGGGGAAACAGCGTTTTTGATGCCTTATTGCCTAATATTTCTTTTCAAAATAAATGTTACTTATCTGTAATTGTGTAACTTCTGCCCGTTGTCCTTTTCGCCTGTAAATTGCTGGCTTTCAAAGCTACACACCTACAAAATGTTCTGTTTTTTCATTATGTCGCTTTATTGTCGATTTTTGACCATTTCGATCCATTTTCCACAAAGGTCTTGTTGTCTTAGCTATCTAAATAATCGCTATTTAATGCGGTTTCAAAGGCCTTTGTCTACGTTTTTCATGTTTCCACTTTTCATTGTGTAACATTCTTAATAAAGCTTGAAGCCTTTGAGCTTGTCATTGATTATATCCTGGGTTACACCGATATATAACAGGGTCACATCAATCGAAGAATGGTTAAAAATCATCTTTAATGTGACCACATCTTTTGTCTGCTGGTAATAATGATAGCCCATTGTCTTTCTTAAACTATGCGTCCCAAAACTTCCTTGCAATCCAATATCCTTAGCTGCGGTTGACAAGATGATATAAGCTCTTTGCCTGGTTATCGGTTTATTGTAACCCTTCTGACTTTTGAACATAAACTCATTATCGTTAAGATCATTGTAATCAATGTATTCATTAGCAGCTTTTTTTAAGATGGGATTGATCTGTAACTTAGTCTGCTTGTTTGTCTTCTTCTCTCTAAAATAAAAAAAGTCTCGGTCTCTGAAATCTTTAACCTTTAAGCTCAATACATCTGATATACGATACCCGGAATAAAACCCGGTTAAGGCAAGGATGTAATCTCTTTCGTTGCGCTCTTTAAGGTATTCAATAAAATTGATTATGTCATTGGTGTCTCTGATCGGATCTACGCTATTCATATTTAATGAGTTCCCCTTCACTGTTAAAGCATAATCCCTCTTTGCATTCCTTTCCGGCTAAATGATGTCGGGTGTGACACTCCTGACATAAGCACTCTAAGTTGTCCCAACTCATTGTAATTTCTGGATCGTGGATGTTTTGAGGTGTAATGTATTTGACATGGTGGCATATACGGGCCGGTTTACCACATCTTTCGCAAATATAGTTTTTGCTTTTCATAAATGCTTTTGATACTTTGCGCCATCGTGGATTATTATAAAAACTTTCCGCATATGCCTTAGCCATGTCTTTTTTCTCCTTAGTTTGAAACGGTTGCCAATGCTGATAAGCCTTTGAGCAAATTGTCAATCACTCGCTGGATCTTCTCAACGTCTGCCTGCTCCGGGTTGTACCATAGCAGCAATAAAAATTTACTCGCCGTCTTTGCCAGTGGCTCGGACGCTTGTTGTGCTGCGGTCATTCCCGTTGTCAATTCGATATAGCCTGGGATGGCATCCAACAACGGGGATATAATCCCGTCGTTGTCGGTGCCGTCAAGCCTGAGATATTCTCTCGCTTCTTCAACTGTGATCATTTATTTATACGGCTGCTTCGTACAGCTTAACAAACGCTTCGGTTACAATTGGTTTAGTGTCCGCAACTGCAATGGCTCGATAATCAATCAAGCCTGATTTAAAGCTGGATTCCCTGGAGACTTCAATAACAATCCCTTCGGGGATGTTGTAGCCCATGTAAGACCAGTTCCCCAGGTAAATGTCACCGTCTACGATATTATCATCAATAACCACTTCACGGCCTAGAATGTAACCAATGCTTTCCTGTTTCGGATCCGCAATAAAGATAGGCCGCTTGTTATCATCTACGATGTTGTAAATATGAGTGTATAAGGTTGCGTTATTGCAAGCCCATTTTGCACCGGCGCTATAACCCCGTTTCAGTTTGGCCATTAAAGAAACAAAGTTTGTATAGGTTGGGATCCCATCTTTTATATATTCAACAGCATTGGCATCTTTTACCCAGGTAATTGTTTCAATCCCGGTACCCTCGGTGGTTCCTGCACCATTAACAATCGAATCAGCGATGGTTTCCATCACACAGGCGGTTAATTCATCGGTGATATAGGACTCAAAAGCACTGATGGTCATTTTTTTAGCGGCTGCACTGATTGAGAATACTTTGAGGATCTCATAACCATTAAAGGCCACTGATGCAATGTTTTCTTTTTCAGTCTCAACGGTCGTTCCTTCTACGTGCCATGCAGCTTTACTGGTAGGCGTTCCCACTGGCACACTGATCTTTGTGGGGATGTTGAAGCTTCTACACTGTGGAAGCAATCCGCCCATGGTTCGGGCTTTACTAATAACTTCATTGAGTGTTTGGGTAGGTAATACGGCTACCGAATTGGTGACGGTGTTAAAGGCATCCGCTCTTTTTTCTGCATCCACAATGGTCTGCGCCCGGGTAAATGCCGCGGTCTCAAAGGTTGTAAGCTTTTGGCCTAATAACGTTTTAAAGAACGCTGTCCGATATTCTGGACTAGCAAACACATCACCCTCCAGGGCTTCCTGGGATGCTCTGGTTTCAAATGATCCTCCAGTAATGGGGTTAAATTGTCCACGGTCTTCTGGTTCGGTTGTTTTTTGTTTGTCCACGATATTCTCCTTAGCTTGTTTTAATCCGGTAATTTCAATATTTAGGCTCATTACGTCCGCTTCTGGGTCGGTGTCGATGGTTCCTTTAATCTGGGCCGCTCTGGTTTCGATTTCCTGCAAACTGGCATTACGGTAATGATTAAAGCTTTCTGCTACTGTATTAAATTTCATGTTATTTTACTGCTCCTTTTCGTTTTGTTATCGTGATTTTCACTTGCTCTTTTGATGCTCTGCCATCTATAAGACCTGGCTCATCATACGCTAAATACTTAACTACAAATCCATGTTCACTACATAATTTTTCAATTTCTTTTATTAACTCCAATGGCATCATTTATTCTCCCTCGAAAAGTATTCTATTCGCTGCAATCATTACCGCTTTTTTAATTTCATCATTCCCATGTGCTTCAATAGCTGCCCTGGCTTCAACGCTTGTTTGAGGATAGGCCGGATAAGGAACTACCGAACACTCATAGATTTTTGAAATTTTCGAGATTTCCCTGGTATTGGTTGCTTTATCATACTTGTCGCCCCCAGGTGGCACTGTGAAGGCAAAGGACATACCCGTCAAAAGATCATTCTTTACTGCCGTGTGAACGCTTCGGGCTTCTTCAGTGTTCGGTAACTCTGCAATCATTTCAAGCCCTGCCGGGGTTGTTTTAAATTGCAACGTCTTTGGGGTTCTGGCTAAAGGTATGCGGTTGGTGTCATGGTTGTAAAGTAACCGGGTGTCGGTTAAATCACAATCATCCAATGCACCCCTTTTAATGATTTCGGTGTAAGATCCTGCCGGATCGTTAATAATTGTCGGTGTATCAAATACCACTGGTACACCTTTTATAATAAGGCCTTGTTCTTCCCCTGCCGGGTCGGCGGCTCTTATTTCTGCTTTAATGTCTGCTATTCTTGTTTCTTTCATTTTGTGATTGTCTCCTTTTCGTTTAACTGATATTGATCCGCTTTATCGGCATTAACATAATTCAATGACTGTAACCGCTGATCGCCGCCCTCGACTGATGGAAGGTTTAGAATTTCCAGGGCTTGGTTGATTGACAATAAGCCCATCGGCATCAACTCTTTAATGAGATTAACCTTGGTGGCGTTGCTGCTGAATTGTAACCGGCCACTCTCAAACATGATGCTATTTCCAAATGATTGCTCACGGTCATTAAAAAGCTTCCGAGTAAACTCCAGGCTTAACTGTACCGCTATCGGCTCCAGCGTGGATTCATAGAATGCTGAGAATTGATCTTCATTGTAACTAGAATTAATAATGGTTTCCGATACTCCCAGATAATCATAGATCTTTGTTTTGATCGCTTTAATCTGTGCATCATCAATATTAACCGGCTTACTGTCTATCGGGGTATATTCCATGGTGGTGTCTAACATGGCAATACCGCCATTATTACTGATCCCCATGTAATCATTGATAAATTCTTCTTTTTTCTCTTTCAGTTTTGGCCCGGCCAATTGTCCGGTAAATTGTAGGATCCCCCGGATATTTGCACTTGATTGGATGCTGTTTACCAGTCCTTCATTTTGAGTGTGTGCCAATTCTAACGCCGGCATGATTGCCCCGTTGGGATCTCCCAGTAAGTCATTATCATTAAAATGTCGTCTTAAGTGGATGATATCCGCATAAGGAAAAAGATAATCTTTCCCGTTGCTAAAAAGCATTTTGCAATAGATCGCCCCGGTACTGTCTGATAGAAAATCAATGTGCTGTGGTCTCATGGGGTAGATCCCTAATAACTTCCCCCGGTCTGATTTCTGCAAATAAGCAAAAGCGTTATTGTATAAAAACAGGTGGGTGGTCATTTTATACCACAGGTCATAGGCGGCCATGTACGGGTTGGGCTGGATCTGTAAAAGCCGGTTGATTTTGCAATCACCATCTACTTTGTTATGGTCACCATATGTAATCACATGGGATCCTTTGAGCTTGGCGGCGTTTCTGGATATTGCGTCAATGGCTGCCCGGTAAATATCATTTGAATATGCGTCACCACTCCAGGGCGAAAAACCCCCAATGTCGGTAATAATTTCTGTTCTTGTTTCGGTTTCCGGCGGTTTCGGTTTCTTGAAAAAGTCTAATAAGCTAATTTTGTTCACGCTCCTTTCTTGAATAAGGCGCCCGGTTAAAGGTGCCTGCTGTTTTAGTAAGTTCGCACCGGCGGCAAATCAGATAAACTTTGTTCTACATAATCTTCAATGCTGACAATCTGATTTATGTTTATAAAAATATCTTTCTTTAACGCCCTGTCATGCACCTTATAGAAATTCGGATCCCCGGCCCATCTGGTTAAATCAACGTCGTTTAAGGTCTTGCCATTAATCAATGTTATTGTTTTATTTTTCATTATTCCTGTTCCTCGGCTTTTCTAATCACCTCTTCCAGGTTTATTTTTCTCCCGGCTCCCTTTAATTCTTTTCTTGCTTCAATAACAAGTTTTTCGATTTTTTCCAATAAACCACTGACAGCATAAATATAATCAAACACGATACTAGCTTTTGTTGCATGTTCAAAGTATCCGCATTGCAATTTCCAAAGATTTTCTTTTGTGAGATCCGTCAAATCAAAATACCCTTCCGATAAATCCTGATTGATACATAACGCCTTTTCAATCTTCACGGTTGCATTCATTAATTCACCTTCGATTACTGCCAATAAATCACTTGCCACTGCCGTCTTTGTTGCAATTTCCATTTAATTTTCTCCTTCATTTTTTATTCGAATGTCTTTGTAGTACCTGGTTGTTTTTGTTCTTACTTGCTTGATTCCAAATGATTTGAGCTGTTTCCCGAGCGCTGATCCTGACATTGGCTTATTAATTCCATTTTGACCACAGAAGCAATCATAAGCTGAAATCACAGTGCCCACAGGCAAATCATTTCCTGGCGATACTTCTATTCTTTCGCTATAGAATGCATAAGCTGAGTCACTATCCGCTTTAAATGTTTCCATTTCCTGAAGCGCTGCTTTCGAAATTGTCAATTTCCAGTTATTCACTTTCAATCTTTTTAGCCCCTGAAGCGCCCACCAGAAAAACAAATCCAGCTCTTCTTCAATTATTTTTCTGGTTACAATAGGATCTCTTGCGTGAGTGGTGATCCCATTTTGAAATTCTTCTTCTGTCCCAAATGTGTTATTAAACGGAATAATGCAAAATCTTCTGTAGAATCCATCTGATTTATCCGAAGCCGATGGCAATCTGTTTAAATTGAAATAATGGGTCATATTAAAGTTCATAACTTTTATGTCTTTGTTTTTACGGTTAACCCTGACGGCTTCACCACATATCATTGACTTAAACGCCGCGCCAACTTTTACGCCGGACAAATCATCATCCATTACAATATTTGCAATCTTACCTTCTGCTGCTGAGATATCAAAATCTTTGGAAAAATCACTTAAGCCGATTGAACAGATATTATCCCTTGATCCTATCAACGCCTGCATAATTTCCATTAAAGCGGACTTTCCGTTTTTCCCATTACCTAAGAAAATAAATGCCTGCTGCACTTCCTGGGCTCTTGGTGAAATCAATAACCCCATGGCTTCCTGGAGGGTCAATTGGCTCTCTAAATCAAGTATTTCATCTAAAAAACGTTTCAATCTTGAATTCTTAAATTCCGGATCGCTGACCTGCCTAAAATTCGCCTGAAATTGGCCTGTAAGGCGATATTCATTGCTATAGGGCATTAGTGTCTCTGTCTCCAAATTAACTGTGCCATTCAAGCAATTAGCGAACTTTTTTTCTTCATAGTTTCTTTTTTCTTCACTTGCCACCATTAACATGATTTCGGCAAACTCTTTCGCTTTTCTCACGGTGCGATCTGTGTCGCTTTGGCAACTGGCAAAATAAATTTTATGAAGACCATGGGCGCCAACGTGTTCATAAAAACCCTTTTCATGGTTGTAGAAAAAAGTTAAGTTCCCACGGCTAAAGCAATGCTTATCTTTCATTACATACCTGGCTAATGAAAATGGAATAACCTTTCCGTCTGATGTAAAATAGTTAAGTGTCTGGATTTTTTCGCAAACGCTCTTTGCGATTCTTTCAACTTCATTTCGATCCAACGGCGGTTGGCACTTAGAATCATTTAAAGTTTGCAAAAATGCGCTAATAATGGTATGATCATTAATATGAGTCTTACCAAAGACCATCATCCCATCACGGAACAAGCTATCATTTCGTTTGCCTGAAGGATAAGCTTCTCCACTAAACCCGTCATTGTCCCATGATTGGGTTTTTTCTTTTTTTTGTGACTTATCCCGCTCTACAAAAATATCAAATAATTCACCAGGCATTTCAGTAATTGGAAGATCCACCATAACCTGGTAACTGCCAATGGTTCCATTTTTCTTTTTTTTCTGGCTGCCAGGGGCAACAATCACACCACCATCCGTCCGTACATCAATGCCTGGAAAATAATCGGCCCGATTTCTTAACCCTTTACGGTATTTGAAATATATATGCATCCCGCCATTTGGGGTTTCAGTCATTAACGTTTCGGGCATTCCTGGCCACAGTTCATTAAACGTCTTTACTCCATCCACGCCATCAACATGATTAACATCTAAATCCACTACCATAACACCAGACTTTTCACCGGTAAGCAAAGCAGCTCCAGTTGCATCGGTGAGTCTTACCAATTCTTCAAAATTGTTAACCCAACATTTCGGATCGCTCCACTTAACCACCGGAAAACCAGCATTGTTATTTATTGGCACCACCGGAAATAAATCATACTTCTTAATCAGCTCAAATTTTTCAATTGATATTTTACTCACCCCTTTTCTTTCTTCAACAATCTCACCTCTTTACTTTTGATACCAGGGCTATAAAAAAGCTAAACAGAAATTGTCTTATTTCCTGTGTTCTCCTGTAACCATTGGGTTAACCCATCACGGTTAAAGAACACTCTACCACCCAGCCGCAAAACTGGAAAACCTTCTTCTTCTCTGGCTAACCGATAAAGTTGAGCCTTTGGTAATCCTGAAAAATTGATTGCTTCATGGATATTTAGCATTAAACCAAATTTGTTCTGTTGTTCATTCACTTTATCACCTCCTTTGATGATCGCTTTTTTATTGATCAATATATTCCTGTAAACATTTTGTTGATCATATTAAATCACATTATACTTTTCATGTCAACTATTTGTTTATCTAGTTCATTTTAATTCTTATATCGTTGATTTGTTCCCAGTGTTTTAATTATTTTTTATATCGTTGATTTGTATATGATGGCGTGATATGATATATAAAAATTTAAAAAGGAGCTAACATAATGTCTGATTTTAAAAATCGCTTGCGAAATTTGATTAAAGAAACCAAAAAAACTCAAAAAGACATCGCTAAAGAAATGACTATTGCTTCAAAAATTGAAATTTCGCCTCAAACATTATCTTATTATGCGAATGGTAGAGAACCAAATTATGACACTCTAATTGCAATTGCAAAATACTTTGATGTATCAGTTGATTATCTTACTGGATACAGCGATGCAAAAAAACCAGAAAATACTTTAACCATCCAAGAGCTTGGTTTGACAGATGTTTCGATAGACATAATTAAACGCTTAAACAAAATAACAGCTAGTGATCCTCCTGATCTTGAGGAAAATTCACGTATGTTTATAGATATTTTCAATGACTTACTTGAAAGCAGATATTTCATTTCCTTTTTGCAAGCTATCAAGGCTTTAACTAATCCAAATGAGGGTGATTTGAGTTGGACCCCATGGACGGATGGATGTGTAAACCCCTTCGATTTTGAACTAATGATGAAGCAAGCAGGATGGGAAAAAGTATTAAAAGAATCTGTGGAAGGGATTTTAGAAGACGTATACCGTAACGGACGTTAAAGCAAACATCAAATAACAACTAACAAAATACCTGTCACCAATAAAAATATATTACAATCACAAAAAACCCACTAACTATACCAGTTAGGGGGATTTTCTGTTTTATAGGGTGGTGACAGGAAGATGACAGCTAAAAAACCTCCTGTCACCTAAAAAAATGGCTTTAACTAAGTATTCTTTATATATTTGATGACAGATGACAGGAAATAATAGAATTTAATAAAAAATAGAAAGGATTTATGTATTATGTCAAGACCAGTATTTAAAAAGAAGATTAAAAACGGTAGAGTGTATTTCTTTTATCGGCTCCGGCACACACAATTAAGAAAGCCGCTTGATATGTATGCTAAGACCGAAACCGAACTGAAAGCAAAGATAAAAAGCAAAGAATATGAGCTGGATCGGGGCGTGACTTCAGATAAAGCGTTCTTTGGAGACTATCTTAAGAAGTGGCTTGATGCTGTTCACATTAATGGTAAAAAAGAAGGGACTGTTCATAATTACTATGTATGCTATGACAATCACATTAAAGGCTCCCCTATTGAAAAGATCCGCCTGAAGGACTTAAGCGCCCTAGATCTCCAGGACTATTATCAGAGCATTATTGATAAAAAAGGCATCAACGTTGTTAAATCAATTCATAAAATGGTCTGTCCTTGCTTGAGATATGCCTTTGCCAATCAGAAAATATTAATGGACTTCACCAGAGCAATTAAGCTACCGGCTCCAAAGGAAAAAGATGAGGATGAGGTTTCAAGGGTATTAACACGGGATGAACAAGAGAAGTTTATCAAGGCTATCAAGGGCGCAACTTATGAAGCATTATTCTTGACAGCATTAAACACTGGGTTACGGATCGGGGAACTTCTTGCATTAACTTGGGATGATCTTAGTTTTGAGAGCAAAGAAATATCCGTTACTAAACAAATGACTTACACAAAGGATCGGGCAACAAAGAAGTATACCAATAAAATAACCACACCAAAAACAAAGGCTGGGACACGTGTTGTCCCCGTACCCGAGTTTTTAATACCACGACTGAAGGAACTGAGGGTGAAGGAGCTGGAAAAGAAAATGCGATTGCAAAATAAATGTGCTGACCTTAACCTGGTCTTTTCTGCAAAGCTTGGTGGTTATCTGGCCTTCAGTTCTGTAAGAACTTCGCTTGATACCATAATTAATGAAAATAAAATCGAACATTTCAAAATTCATAGTTTGCGCCATACCTACGCAACCCGCCTATTTGAGTTAGGAGAGCAACCTAAAACCGTCCAAGCGCTGCTAGGTCATTCCGACATCAATATGACAATGAATGTTTATACTCATGTTTTAAAAGACATCAGCGCCATCAGCGCTGGAAAAATGGATACCTTACACAATGAATTATTATGCAAGGCGGAATAAATAATAAAAAATCTTTAGGGGGCAAAAAAGGGGGCAAACTTTTTACAGGCATAAATAAAAAGCTCTGAAACCGTTGTTATCAAACGATCTCAGAGCTTTTAAAAAACTACATATCAAATTTTTTATGGATGTGAACCATCGCCTCTTTACCGCGTTCCTTGTCAATCAGACAGGAGATCTTGATTTCTGAGGTACTGATGGTTTGGATATTGATGCCCAATTCGAATAACGCTTCAAAGAATTTAGAGGCGATTTCGGCATTGGCCACGATTCCGGTCCCAATCACTGACAGTTTGGCAACGCCCTGATCATATTCCACTTTTTGGGCATTGACCTCAAAAGCAAATTTTTGGGCAACGGTTACGGCTTCTTGTAATTCATCCACATCAATGGTGAATGAGATGTCATTAACAGCGGTTCGGTTGACATTCTGAACAATCATATCCACATGAATATTGGATTTTGCCAAAGCGCTGAATAATCTAAAGGCAATACCCGGTTGATCCGGTACTTCAAAGATTGATATTTTTGCGATATTTTCATCAAGAGATACCCCTCGAACTAATACTTTTTCCATAATAACGTCCTCCTTAATAATGGTTCCTTCATTGTAATTATAGCTTGATCGTACCACCAGCGGTACCTTGAATTTCTCGGCCATTTCCACCGAACGGGGATGCAATACCTTGGCGCCGGTACTGGCCATCTCTAAAACCTCTTCGTAGGAGATTTCCTCGATTTTAGATGCCTCTTCAACGATGCGGGGATCGGCGGTGTATACCCCGTCCACATCGGTATAGATTTCACATAATTCGGCTTCTAAAGATGCTGCCAAAGCCACAGCCGAGGTATCGGATCCACCCCGACCAAGGGTGGTAATATCCTTGTTTTCATTGATTCCCTGAAAGCCGGCAACAATAACAATCTTACCGGCGGCCAGTTCTTTTTCAATCCGGTGGGTGTGAATATCATTAATTCGGGCCCGTTTATGAACGTTGGATGTAACAATTCCACACTGGGCTCCGGTTAAACTGACCACATCGTGGCCCATCGACTGAATCGCCATCGCCAGCAAGGATATTGAAACCTGCTCGCCGGTGGCCAGCAGCATGTCCATTTCCCGACTGGGCGGATGTTCATTGATTTTTTGAGCCAGTTCAATCAGATCATCGGTGGTATCGCCCATGGCGGAAACCACCACCACGACTTTCTTTCCTTTTTCCTTGGTCTCAATAATCCGACCAGCAACCCGTTTTATTCTTTCCACATTGGCAACACTGGAGCCGCCATATTTTTGTACGATTAAATCTTGCATTTACCTCAGTCACTCTTTCCTTATTCGTAGATACGGGCATAAAATATTTCCGGAACTGCTTCCTTCAATTTTTCTGCCATCTTATTAAATTCATTGGCTACAATGGCATTTGTTACCACAAAAACCTGATTGTCATCGACGATGACAGTTTTTCGCGCCGCCACCGTTTCCACTGCTGTCAGCACCTGATCCAGCATATCTTTATCACCCAGATTTGCTCTTAAATAATATTTGCCTTTAAAAATGTCGGTTCCAACTTTATTAAGCTTCCGGTTTAGCCGCAGGGGTTTGGGCAAATTCTGTTCGCCGACAATATTTAAGATATAGAGGACATCCCCCACCACGGCATTGGCGGTGGCGTCTTTGCCGGCACCTTTACCATAAAACTGCAGTTCACCAATAATATCCCCGGTAATCGAAATGATATTAAATTCGCTGTTGACGTTGCTCATAATCGAGGCTTCCTTAAATAAGACCGGTTCCACAGTGGTATAAACATTTTTTTCTTCAAGCATCGAATGTCCCAGATATTTGACCACGTAACCCATCGATCCGATCATCTCAATATCGGCTGCCCGGATATCAGTGATCCCCCGCTTATAAACATCTTCGTCCCGGATGATGCCTTCATAGGCCATCGATGAAAGGATGGACAATTTACGGGATACATCATAGCCCTCAACATCCGCAGTGGGATCGGCTTCCGCAAAACCGATGGATTGGGCCAGCGCCAGGGTATCGCCAAAATCTGCCCCTTCTTCAGTCATTTTGGATAAGATGAAGTTGGTGGTTCCATTAAGGATGCCCTTGATTTCGGTGACCCGATTGATTTTCATTTCTTCTTTTAAACTGCCGATGATCGGAATCCCGCCGCCGACAGAAGCTTCATAACGCAATACCACGCCATTTTCCTCAGCCAGCGTCAGCAATTCCTGAAAGTACTCGGAGATGACGGCCTTATTGGCGGTAACCACATGTTTTCCCGCCCGGAGGCATTCTTTGATCATTTCATATTCAAAGTCCATGCCGCCCATCAGGGCAATCACAAGGCCAATACTTTCGTCTTCCAATATGTCGCTGGGGTGGGTCACAATTTTTCCGACGGTATCGCCCAGATCCTTGGACGTATCCCGTTCCAAAACCTTAGTGATGACCGGGCTTGACTTTCGGGACTCCAGATCGGTAAAATTACCAGCAAACTTACCTTTATTTAAATTGATGAGTTCATAGACCCCAGAACCAATGGTTCCAAAGCCTAAAAGTGCGATATTCAATAAAATTCACCTCGTATATGTATTTATTCTAAAAACACTTGTTTTTTCAGTGAAAACATTCTATCATATACCTAGGGGTTATTCAATACCCTCCAGGGAAGATTTTTTGAAGATTTTTCCCGGCACACCATAAATTTTTGGAGGAATTACATGAAAAAAGGCTATAACAGCACGCGATCCAAAGACATCAACGTTACTGCATCTCAGGGCATCCTGCAGGGATTGGCCCCGGATGGTGGACTCTTCGTCCCCAACTTTATTGATCAAATTCAGCTCGACCCATCTCAATTCATGGGAAAAAACTACGGCGAAATGGCTAATGCTGTCTTTTCAGCTTTTCTCAATGATTTTAATGAAAAACAAATTTCTGATTCCATTCAGGGTGCTTATTACTCCGGTAAATTTGAAGAAAAAGAACCGGTCGCTTTAGAAAAGGTTAAAGACCGCTATTTTCTGGAACTCTTCCACGGTCCCACCTGCGCTTTTAAAGACATGGCTCTGACTATTTTACCATATCTGATGGTAGAATCCATGAAAAATGTTAACAATCAAAAGAAAATCATGATCTTAACCGCCACCTCCGGTGATACCGGCAAGGCCGCGCTGGAAGGCTTTGCCAATGTTCCGGATATCAGTATTATTGTGTTTTACCCGAAGGATGGCGTCAGCACCGTTCAGGAAAAACAAATGCTCACCCAAATTGGGGCTAACACCTGCGTGGTGGGAATCGATGGCAACTTTGACGATACCCAAAACGGCGTTAAAGTGATTCTCAACGATCCCGAACTGGCGGCCGAGCTGGCCAAAGCCAACGTGATCTTTTCCTCAGCCAATTCCATTAATATCGGCCGGCTGCTGCCCCAGGTTGTTTATTATTTTTATAGCTATTATGAGCTGCTACAAAGAGGCGAAATTCAGACAGATGAAAAAATAAATTTTGTGGTACCGACTGGTAACTTTGGCAATATCCTGGCCGGTTACTACGCCTCACTACTGGGGTTGCCGATCAATAAACTGATCTGTGCCTCCAACGCCAATAAAGTTTTAACTGACTTTTTCGAAACCGGGAACTATGATCGCAACCGGGATTTTCATAAAACTACATCGCCATCCATGGATATTCTGATTTCCAGCAATCTGGAACGGCTACTTTACGATGTCTCCGGCGCTGATCCCGAGGCCGTCAGTGATCTGATGGAGCAGCTTAAAAATCAAGGCTCTTACCAGGCATCTAAAACCCTGATGGAAAAAACCAGTCTGTTCTATGCTGGTGCCGCCGATGAAGCCGAAACTGCCCAAGCCATCAAAGCCATTTTTGACGAAACTCATTATCTGATGGATCCCCACACCGCCGTTGCCAACAAAGTTTATGAAGACTATCTAAACGAAACCGGGGATGCCACCAAAACCGTGATTGTGTCCACCGCCAGCCCATATAAATTTGGCCGTTCGGTTTATGAAAGCATTTTCGGTGATTGCGAATGCAACGATTATGAACTTTTGAATATTCTGGCTGAAAAAACCGGCACCATCATTCCTCAGCCATTAAAGGATCTGGACAAAAAAGCCAATCAGCATCAAGTTCAATGCGATAAAGCGGAAATGTCTCAGGCCGTTCTTAATTTTTTAAAAGATCAGGTGGACAAAAATGATTAAGGTTCGGGTTCCTGGTACCAGTGCCAACATTGGCCCGGGATTTGACGCCTTCGGCCTGGCGCTGTCAATTTATAATACCTTCAGCTTTGAAGAAAAGAATGATGGCAAGCTGACCATCCGGGGGGTTGAACGGAAGTATCAAAGCGATACCAATCTGGTTTACCGTTCGATGCAAAAAGTGTTTAAAAAAGCGGGTTATCATCCCAAGGGGCTTTATATCCATACCGATGTGGATATCCCCATCAGCCGGGGCCTGGGCAGTTCAGCCACCTGCATCGTCGGGGGACTTTTTGGAGCCAATGCTCTGATTGGTTCACCGCTTTCCACGGCCGAACTTTTTGATATTGCAGTAGAGATGGAAGGACATCCGGATAATGTCGCTCCGGCCATCTTTGGCGGTCTGGTGGTCTCCATGAACGATCACGGCAAAAATGTCCATATCAAAAGTCAGGTCCACCCTTGCTATGAGTTTTACGCCCTGGTGCCGGACTTTCCCTTATCGACATCCGATGCCCGAAAGGTTTTGCCTAAAAAGGTCAGCTTCAGTGATGCCACCCACAATTTGCCCCGAGCCACCATGACCTACCTGGCTTTGTCCAACGGTTCTGAAGAAATTTTAAAACTGTGTATGAAGGATCGCCTTCATCAACCCTACCGGAAAAGGCTCATCGCCCACTATGATGTCATTACCAAAAAAGCCCGGGAAATGGGCTGTCTCAACACCTGTATCAGCGGTGCTGGGCCGACTATTCTGGCTATTAATGCGGTGGAAAACCGTAGTTTTCAAACGGACATGTCAGCTTATTTAACGGAAAAATTACCAGGATGGCAGATCATTCCGTTGGCTCCTGATAACCAGGGGGTTCAAGTTTTGGGAGGTTCAACCATTGATTAA
The DNA here is from genome assembly GCF_963664135.1 of uncultured Acetobacterium sp. Lineage (NCBI taxonomy): Bacteria > Bacillati > Bacillota > Clostridia > Eubacteriales > Eubacteriaceae > Acetobacterium > uncultured Acetobacterium sp. Next base: position 2,040,646 of record NZ_OY760905.1, read on the forward strand.
GGATTATCTGATTGTTAATAAAAAAATACTACCAGACTATTATTCCAAGGTGGTGGAAGCCCGGATCTTAATGGAATCCTCCCAATGTAAATCGGTGAGCGATGCCGTCAAAAAGGTGGGGATCAGCCGGAGTACCTATTATAAATATAAAGACTATATTTTCACCCCATCGGAAAACTACGGCCGAAAATTCACCCTTTCGTTTAAGCTGGACGATCAACCGGGGATCCTTTCGAATATTTTGAATATTCTCCGGGATTACCAAACCAGCATTATCACCATTCATCAGGATATCCCCATTAACCAGGCAGCCATTGTCATTGTGACCCTAGATGGTAAGGACATTGTCATTAGTATTGATGAGCTGATGGTCATCCTTGAAGAATTGGACGGCGTTCATGGCGTTCATTTGATTGCGATGGAATAAGGAAAAATCCCCATTCTAATTTGTTTAAGAATGGGGATTTTAACGTTATATTTCGTGTTTTTAATAAAGCTGAATCGTATTCGATAATTTATCTGCCCCCGAAAACCAATAATAGGAACCCAAAATTTCGTCCATCAAATTTTCGGCAGTATTAATGGTGTTGGAATCGGTGATGGCATAATGAAAATATTTTTCACCCATATTAGCCGCTGCCTCCAAGTCTGCTGCAAAGCGGTTCTGCTCGCTTTGTTTATTCAAATCGTAAAGTTTGTTCTCTTTGACGAAATAATTAGCGGCAGTGGCGGTAAATTCCGGATACTTGATCAGCGATTCATCTGGTTGGTGCGATTTTAATAATTCCTTGGTCGTTACACAAAAGTAATCATAGAAAATGCTTTTTTCTGGTTCAGCATTGTCGGCCACGTTAAATTCACCCCAGGTGGCGTCCAAATAATAATACTCCCCATCAACCCGGACGATATTCCAGGCGTGAGCGCCCTGTCCAATGGCTTCACCAGCCACATAGGAACATTCAATTCCGGTGCGTTTCAGCAGATACTGAATGGCTTTTGAGTAACCGGCACAAACGGAGCCTTTCTTGCCAAAAACACTGTAAATATTCTGATCATCCTCCAGGTCTTCCTCATAAACCGTATTTTTAATCACATATTCATAGGCATATTTGACCTTTTCATACTCACTCATCCCATTTTTGATTCCCGTACTGTAATCCTGATAGGCCGCTTCAATTTCCGCCTGTCGCCGATCCTTTTCGGTTTCGTTATAGGGATATTCAACCATGACCTTGCTAACCATTTGATTGTCTTCGTCAAAATAGTAAGAAAATTCTCCGGCCCAGAATATTTCTGGATGATCATAATCCACGGCACTGAGAACCCCCTCAATTTCTTCGGTGCTAATACCACTCACCTTTGCTTCAGAATCAAAATCAGTGAGCATCTGGACAACCTTAGCATAAGCCTGTTTTTCGTTTTCATTAAGAAAAGCATAACCATCAAATTGTTGCTGTTGACTTTCTGTTATCGCCTCTGTTTTTTCACCTTCAATGTCATTAAAAAGAGATTTAACATTAACACTGCCAGCCAAATCTTCCAGTGCCAGAAAGACCCCGACAGCGATCAAAAGAATAATGAGCACGGATATGATAATAATTGCGACTACTTTTCTTCCGTTACGTTCATAATTACTCATGCGTGTGCGTCCCCCTTTGTTTTGCTCTGTTATCTGTTTCTACCCTTATTTTGATTTAACCTGCATCATCTTTTGTATTGACACGTTATGGCGATACAGCAAGTAATTTTATCACAATTTCTTATAGACATCCTAAACTTTTATAACATATACTTAAAAAGATAAAGAAACAATAAGGGGGACACCAATGCCACAATACCATCCAACTATCTGTACTACGGCTTTAAATGAACTAAAACGTAAGATTCCCTACGGCTGGGATTTGAATATTTACAAAGGCTGCAGTCATGGCTGCTATTATTGCTATGCCATGGGGACCCACGGATTTAGCGGTTTTTCTGATTTCACAACTAATATTTCGATCAAAACCAATATTGTCGAAGTCCTCGAAAAACAACTCCGTTCTCCCAATTGGAAACGGGAAATTATCAATATTGGTGGTGTTACCGACAGCTATCAACCGGCGGAAGCCAAGTATCAGTTGATGCCGGAGATCCTCAAACTGCTGATTAAGTATAAAACCCCGGCGATTATTTCCACAAAGTCAGATCTGGTGTTGCGGGATTATGATCTCATCGATGAATTGTCCCGCATCACCTATATCAATGTTGCTGCCACGATTACTACGATGGATGAAGCAATTCGAAAAAAAATCGAACCCGGAGCGGTCTCTTCCCGAGCCCGTTTCGATATGCTGAAAGCCTTCCGACAAACCAATGCCTCCGTCGGCCATCACTTGATGCCCATTATTCCGACCCTGACCGATGACTCCGAGACACTGCGAGCCTTATTTGAAGCTGGCAAGGATGCCGGGATTGACTATGTGCTACCTGGAGCACTTTATCTACGGGGCGCAACCCGGCCGGCCTTTTTCGATTTTATCAAGATCAACTTCCCGGAAAAATATGAAGTGCTTTGGGAACTGTATAAAAAAGGCGGCGCCCCCAAAGCATACAAAGATGAACTCTACGGGCGGTTAAACCCGCTTCGTAAATCATATGGCTTATCCAATAGCTATAGCAAACCGATTAAGGAAAAGCTGAAAGTCTATCCCGCCACCGAAGAACAGGTTTCGTTTTTAACACCTTAAATCGTGCTACGGGATTGAAATCATCAGAAAAAAGTGTTAGACTATAACCAAAATACGAAAAGGAGTCGAGAGGATGCGTAATTTATCTTGCTAACAAACAATTGGAAAGCACTTTCAAACGCAGAGGTTAACCCTCTTGTTTTGGTGCGCTCAAGCAAGAAAATTACGAGAAAAACACTGCCTCTTTAACATCACCATACTCCTTTGTTTTGGAATTTTTTGTGTTGAACATGATTGAGCCGCAGGATAATTTTCTTGCGGTTTTTTACTTGTCAAAGTCCATTGATCGGGCTTTGCTTTGGAGGTACAACCATGTCACAAATCAGCATATCCCATTTAACCTTTAACTACGAAAGCAGTTATGAGAATATTTTCGAAGATGTTTCCTTTGCCATTGATACCAATTGGAAATTAGGCTTTATTGGGCGCAATGGCCGGGGAAAAACCACCTTTTTAAAACTGCTGATGGGTCTATACGACTATTCGGGAGTGATTGCCACAACCGTCAATTTCGATTATTTTCCGTTTGAAATAGCGGATGCTGCTCAGCTTACCCATACTATTGTCAATTCAATTCATGAAAACTATGAAACCTGGGAACTGCAGAGGGAATTATCACTACTGAACCTTGACCCCGAACTGCTTAACCGTAGCTTTGAGACTCTGAGCCGGGGTGAACAAACCAAGATATTACTGGCGGCTTTATTTCTAAAACCCAATCAGTTTCTGTTAATCGACGAACCTACCAACCATTTGGATCTGGAAGGCCGTCAAATTGTCAGCGCATATTTAAGTAAAAAGTCCGGATTTATTCTGGTTTCTCATGATCGAAGCTTTCTTGATAATTGTGTGGATCACGTTTTGTCTATTAACAAGATGAACATCAATGTCCAAAAAGGCAACTATTCTACCTGGCTCTTTAATAAGGCGCGGCAGGATCAGTTTGAGCTGGATCAGAATAAGAAACTCAAACAGGAAATTGGCCAACTGAAAACAGCGGCTAAACGAACTGAAAACTGGTCCAATCAGGTTGAAAAATCCAAAAAGAACCAACGGGTCGCGGGACTTCGTCCGGACCGGGGACATATCGGCCATCAGGCAGCAAAAATGATGAAGCGATCCAAATCACTGGAAAAACGGCAGCATAAAAGTATTCAAGAAAAAGAAAAGCTGCTAAAAAACATTGACTGGGCCGATGCACTTCAGATTAAACCCCTTTATTACCAGAAAGACCGGCTGGCTTCAGCAAGCAATCTGTCGATTTTCTATGACCGCTGTCCGGTTCTTGAGCATCTCAGTTTCGAGATCAATCAGGGCGATCGCATCGCTATTGTGGGAAAAAACGGTTCCGGTAAATCCAGTCTACTCAAACTACTCCTGGGCGAACCCATCCGCTTTGATGGCAGCCTGAACCTGAGCAGTCAGCTGAAGATTTCGCATATACCGCAGGACACCGACTGCCTTTGCGGTGATCTGCGCTACTATGCCCACTGTGAAAAGATTGACGAAAGTTTGTTTAAAACCATCCTGCGAAAGCTCGGTTTTAGTCGGGAACAGTTTGAAAAAAATATGGCGGACTTTAGTGAGGGGCAGAAAAAGAAGGTTTTTCTGGCTCGCAGCCTGTGCCAGTCCGCCCACTTATATTTGTGGGATGAACCACTTAACTATATCGATGTGCTCTCCCGAATGCAGATTGAAGAACTTTTGCTGCAAACCCCGCCAACCATGGTCTTTGTGGAACATGACCGTTCCTTTATCGATCGCCTAGCCACAAAAATTATTGAATTATAAATAAGAACGCATTACAAAAGGAGTAACACCATGCATATACGACCAAAACCCTGGGCTCGTCCCGAACTGGAGGCCTGTGGATTTTTTCAGGCCTATCCCCCGGATCATTTGGGACAATGGCAACAGTTATTTAAAAAAAAGCAGCCCCTTCATATCGAATTGGGCTGCGGAAAAGGAACCTTTATTGCGGCGTTGGGCAGCCGCCATCCAGAGATCAACTATCTGGCCATTGATCTGATTGACGCCGTGCTGGGTTTGACAAAACGCAATATTGAATCTACTTATTCAAACACCAATCAATCTGTTGATAACGTCCAGATCATGTCCTGGGACATTGAACGCATTGACACTATCCTCTCCTCAGAGGATGGTGTCGAGCGGATTTACATTAATTTCTGTAATCCCTGGCCGCGCCGCCGCTACCAGAAAAAACGTCTGACTCATAGCAAACATCTGATAAAATATAAGAAACTCTTATCAGAAAACGGGGAAATCTATTTTAAGACCGACAATGATGAACTGTTTGCCGACTCCATAAACTATTTTGAAGCAGCCGGTTTTACCATCACCACCCTGATCCCCGATCTTCACGCCACGGACTACCCGGACAATATTGAAACCGAGCACGAAAAAATGTATGCTGAGCAGGGGATTAAGATTAAATTTTTGATCGCTAAAATCAGTTAGTCTTAACTTTTAGAAGTTAAACTCATCTTCCCAATTAAAGTTTCCAGACCCTTCAACACTTTTAGGCCAATGATCGCACCAGCTCGGCACCTTGGGATTTTCTACCCGATCCAGACTAGGGGTATAAGGTTTGATATCCAGCACCGGGGTGCCATCATTGGCGTCAATATATGGGATCCTGATGATACCTTTTTGATAGTCGATCTCCAGCACCGAAACCGGGGTTAAGGCAATGGGATTGGGCCGAAGCGGAGATCGGGTGGCAAATACCCCCATCACCTCCGGGGCCTGCTTGTAGGGCTGGGACCCAGAGAGAAGCTTCCTTGCATCTTCGTTGTCAAACTCACTGAACCACCAGAAAACATTGATGTGAGAAAATCCGTCCAGTCCTTCCAGCCCTTCACAATAGGCCTCTTCTAGTTCAATAAAGATGTTCTCACCCTGAACACGAATTGCGCCAATTGGTTTTACATAACCTTGTTCCATTTGCTTACCTCCATGATTGTATCATCAATTTTTTTATACCTTTATCATAGACCCTGACACCATGTGAGAGTCAATAAAAAATATAATTTATTGATTGGAAGAAAGCACATCTGCTAAACTTAAACGATTATTTCCTGATGGCATGTTTAATTGCATCCGCAAATATTTAATTTGTTGCTCAGCTGTTCCATTGACACCATCAACCGCCTACTTTATACTGTATATTAACGTAAAGTCTGGAAAAACCAGATTATTATTAGATACTTTTGTTATTAACCGGATCGCACTATTGATTTCAACGTTTTTTTTAGGAGGCATACTTATGGTTACAAATGATGTATGGGCTGTCTTTTGTCTTGTCTTGGCAACCATTTTTATATTGTTGGCACTTGTTTTTGCACTGTTAAAAGAAAAGGCTGCTATCCTTATTAGTGGCTTCAACACATTGCCCAAAGAACTCCGCGTAAAATATGACACCCGGCAGATGAGCAAAGATATGCGAAATCAATTTGTCTTATGGACGATCGTCTTATTATCCGGGGCAATTCTTTCTCATTTCATCAGTTTCTATTTTGCCTTAGCTGCTTCAGTCCTTTGGCTGTTTCTCTTTTTAAAAGAAGTTCATTTCGATATTGACAAAGCTTTTGATCGTTACCTGAAATAGCACCACTTTGATTTATATCGATCCCATATTTTTTCGCTCACACTTTTTCCAGTTCAATTTGAATTTCGGTCAGATAGTGAGCCGGGTTTTCTTCATTCCAGGAGCCCCGGTGACAGATTTGCCGGTTTTTTCCTTTCATTTTAAGCTCGGCATGTTCAGTCAACCAATAGGCCAGGGAGCAAAAAGCCCCAGATATATTTTCGTAGGGACCATAAACCATCGTACAGGCCATCATCTCCACCACTTCTGTTTTTCTGTAGCACAGCGGTTCATCTACAGCCACAGCCTTTGTAACCACCACGCAGACCTCCACATCCACATCGGCTTCCTTAAACTCATTATCGTGATAAACAGCAAAGCACTGTTCGGTTATTGGCAGCTCGATTTTACACTTGTCTATTAATTCTGTCAGTTCTTGCCAAAGCATTCCCTCACAAAAATAATTTGCTATCACCCGCCGCAGTGAAATAACCAGGTACGAAGGAATCTGCTTAATGGTAAAGTTGTAGCGAATACCGATTTCATCTTTTTTTATGCTATCCAAAGCCGTTTCGATTTTGTTTAGCTTTTCCTGTTCTTGTTCCAGCGATCGCTGTACTTCGATTTGTTTGTTTTTTAATTGATCGGCCATAAAATCTCCGCTCCAATGATCCAGTGCAACCCTGATTTCTGAAACTGTATAGCCAATATCTCGCAAGAAGATAATCTTTTGCAGCCTCGGAATTTGTTCTACCGAATAAAGGCGATAGCCAGTAAAAGGATCCGTCTGAGCCGGTTTTAATAAGTCATTTTCATCATAGTAGCGGAGCATCCGAATGGATACCTGAGTTAATTTAGAGACCTCTCCTATTTTAAACATCTATACCTCCTAAATAAAACACTGAACAATTATATAAATTAGCTATTAAAGAGTCTACACTGGTAAAAATCAACTCCAGTAGTGGATCAACTCCCAGTATCATCATCAAAATCACTTTCATCTTATAGAATTATATTATCATATCTTAAACATGTTTTCCTTCATAAAAAAATCCCGGAACAGATTCTAAAAAAGAATTTGTTTCGGGATTTTATTTTCAATTGTTGATTGTTTAATCACAGGCATTAGCACTTTTTCGTTCTCTGACAACGGCGATAATAGCGGGTAACACCGAGATGACAATGATCGCAATGAGTACAAACGTGAAGTTATCTTTGACAATGGGCACATTTCCGAACAGGAATCCGCCGGTTAAAAATAATCCCACCCATAAAAAAGCACCAAAGATGTTGTAAAAAACAAATTTGGTAAAATTCATTTCACCCATTCCCGCGACAAATGGTACAAAAGTCCGGATGATCGGAATAAATCGTCCGATGACGATTGTCATCGCACCATGTTTTTCATAGAATTTATGAGCTTTGATAATATATTCTTTTTTAACAAACTTATTTTTTCCTTTTTCCAGAATGGTATTGCCGATTTTTTTGCCGATGAAATAATTAACAGCATCGCCCACCACTGCGGCGACAAAAAAGGTTGTGAAAAAAGCAAACACATTCAGTGACCCCATGGCTGACAGTGCCCCAGCTGCAAATATCAGGGAATCCCCTGGTAAAAAGGGTGTGACCACCAAACCGGTTTCACAAAAAACGATCAGGAATAAAAATAAGTAGGTCCAGAGACCATAGTTTTGGATGATTCCATAAAGGGATTCATCTAAATGTAATATAAAATTAATAAAATTTATGATGATGTCCATGTATTTCTCCTTGTAATTATTTATGTTTTTTCAATCAAATTTTGTTATCTATGATGTTTATTGTTTCGAATTCCTTTCTCACCTTTAAACCATTATACACATTTTACATAATATTACATTAAGGTTTAACGGTGAGATCCTGCTCTTGTTTTTTATTTCTAAACAAAAACCAGTTGAACCAGGATCATATACGCAAGTGTTCCGCCACCAATGCTCAGCAGATTATTCCGTTTCCAGATGTGCAACAGTGCCACAATTCCAACCGAAATAAACTCGGGAAACCCATGGGGTGGCGTCATAAAACTTACCCCTTTTAAACAATAAACAACAAGAATGGCAATCACGGCGGCCGGGAGCAGATCGCCTAATGTTTTTACCAAAGCCGGCACTTCTTTCCCTCCGCCAAATAGCGCAAAGGGCAAAAAACGGGTTGCAAAGGTACAGGCGGCCACGACCAGAATAACTAGTAAGGGGGTTAAAAATGCTGAACTCATTGGCATACTTCCTGACTTTCACCTTGTTTAATGCTGTTCCTGAAGACCAGCAGTAAGCAAACCGAGGCAATCAGTGCCGGTAAAATAAAAGCACTGGCGCCAAATATAAAGAGCGACGTCACGCCGCAAATCATCCCCACAATGGCCGGGATGTGCGACTGATAACTGTACCATTGCTCTATAAAAATAACAACAAAGAGAGCAGTCATGGCAAAATCAATACCGGTGGTGTCAAAGCCGATAAAGCTTCCAATGATGGCCCCCAGGGTACAGCCGATAATCCAGTAGCTCTGATCCAAAGCCGCAACGGTAAAGAATACCTGTTTTTCGTTAAGTTCTTTGGGTATATTCATTCCACACAAAAGCGAGTAGGTTTCATCCGTTAAAGAAAAAATCATGTACCAGCCCCACTTCCCCATTGCCTTGAATTTCTCAATAAAGGATAAGCCATAAAAGATATGACGACTTTGCACCGATAGGGTTAGAATAATCAGTGATAACAGACCCATCCCGCCACCCAGTAATCCGATTAGCACAAACTGCATCGACCCGGCATAAATAATCAGGCTGATGAAGAAGGCCCAGATAAAATTATAGCCTGCTTTTTCAAGAAGAATGCCAAAGGCAATGCCCATAAAGATATAGCCGAATAAAACGGGCAGGGTTTGAATAAATGCATATTTTAGCGTTTCTTTTTTCATGCTTACCTACTTAGTTTCTATTTTTTCATTGATGATAAACTTATAAATGGCTTCAGCTACGCCATCTTGATCATTAGTTGAAACAATATGCGTCGCAAGCTCGTTAATCGAATCTCTAGCATTCCCCATGGCTATTTTCAGTGGTCCGTGAACCTCAAACATTTCCTTGTCATTGTCACTGTCGCCAATAACCAGTACGTCTTCTGGCTCAATCTCTAAATACTCACACAGTTTGATTAAACCAAAGCCCTTATCCACACCGGTCGGAATACACTCAACACAATAGTTCATCGGCCGAATCACTTCCACCCCATAAATCATGCCGACTTTTTCCATGAGTTCATCCAGTAGCATATAATTTGTTGATGATATTACAAATTTACTAATCCCCAACTCTTTATGATCGACATAAGCTTGTACATCCGTTACCACAATCTGTTTCTCTTTAAACTCATCCACATGGGCTTGAGCCCAACCTGACCTGTCCATCCAGGAAAAAGATTTTTCAGTGCAAACACAGCCCTTACTGGTAAACGCCTGCCAAAATATTTCATCATAGGGTTCAACAATCCTCAAAAATTCTTTAATATTGTCGCTATTTAAGTCAACTTCATGAATGATCTTTTCATTTTTAAAATCCTTTATCACACCACCGCTACCGGAAATGAGATAATCTGTAGCACCAATTGCCTGGGCAAAAAAGAAGGCTTCACTATCAATCCGCCCGGTGGCTACCACCGGGATAATTCCCATACTTATCGCTTTCCTAAACGCCTGAATATTTTTATCTGAAATTGTGTTGGCACTATTTAACAGGGTACCATCCAAATCAGTCACGATCATTTTTATAGTCATCTTCTTATTTTTACTCCGTTTCCTTAATTTTTCTTAATTCAAGCATTTATTATAACATATTTTTTTTGCTAAACCTTTTCAATTTCATTTTTTTCTTGCATCTTGACTATTTTAGGTTATACTAGGAATACTTAACTTGGATTAACTATTATCCTGCTTAAATATTAATCTATGAAAGGAGCTTCTAAATTGAATAATACCGGACACGAACTCTTCCAGGCATTTCATCGCATTAAAAAATCGAGTATGGGTCGAATCCATAAAGACCTTATGCAAAATCTTAAACCCCACGAATTTTTTATGTTAACGACTTTAAAAAATTTACGTGATGACCAAAAAAAGGAGGCTGAATTAAATCAAACCCCACTGGCCCCAGGAGTTAAAATATCTGAACTCAGCCGCGTCTCTTCAATTTCAATGCCTGGCGTTTCCCAAACTATTTCGACACTGGAAAAACTCGGTTACGTCTGCCGTACCGCCTCACAATCAGATCGACGTTTGGTTTATGTTAATCTTACCGAAAAAGGTCAAACAATGGAGGCTGACGTCTCCAATACCTGCTTTCAACTCTATGAAGATGCTGCCACTATTTTAGGGGCATCTGACACCTTATCCCTAATTCATTTATTAGACAAATTAACGCTCGCCTTTGATCAGATTGATCAAAAAAAATGCGCCCTAAAACAGAATGAAACAAAAGAAAGGAAAACACCATGATCAAGCTTGCACGCTATTTAAAACCCTATCTTCCGGTCCTTATTATTACCCTGGCTCTGCTTTTTGTCCAAGCCATATCAGACCTTAATCTTCCAAATTATATGTCTGATATTGTCAATGTCGGCATTCAGCAAAATGGAATTGAACATGCTACCCCAGAAGCCATCAGTGAAGATGGTTACGCACTAATGACCACCTTTATGACGGAAGATGAAAAAAATGTGGTGGCCGAAAACTATGCCCTGATGAGTCCTAATGACACATCAAATCCCCAATACGAAGCCACTTTAGAGAAATTTCCGCTTTTGGCTACCGAAAGTATTTATGTATTGACCAATACGGATAGTCAGACCTTTGAAACCCTGGATCCAATCTTTGGTCAGGCCACCTGGACCTTTATTAACTATATGCGTTCATTGGACACCAATACAACATCGGCCAGCTCCACTGAGAGTATGACGGAACTCGATTTCACAAAAATTTATGCGGCACTGCCAATGCTCACCCGTGCCCCGGCATCAACCTTTGATGAAGCTCGAGCCCAGGCCGCCGAGACACCGGAAATGATGCAGCAACAAACCGCGGTCCAGTTTACCAAACAGTTTTATACCGAACTGGGTGTGGATATTGCTGCCATCCAAAACCTCTATATCTTAAAAATCGGCGCAATGATGTTGTTGCTTTCGCTGATCAGTATCGCTGCGGCCATTGCCGTGGGTTTCTTTTCGGCCCGGACTGCGGCTGGCGTTTCCCAAACCCTGCGCCGAGATATTTTCCGAAAGGTGCAATGTTTTTCCAACACCGAGTTTGACAAATTTTCGACCGCATCATTAATTACCAGAAATACCAACGATATTACCCAGATTCAGACCTTTCTGATTATGGGGATCCGGATTCTGTGTTACTCACCAATTCTGGCGATTGGTGGGATTATTATGGCGCTCCGACGAACCACCTCGATGGGCTGGATCATTCTCGTTGCTGTTGCGGCGATTCTGATTATTATCATCACAGTCTTTGTCATTGCCATGCCCCGATTCAAACTGATTCAAAAACTGGTGGATCGCCTTAATCTGGTAACACGGGAAAACCTCACCGGCTTAATGGTGGTTCGGGCTTTTGGTAATCAAAAATTCGAAGAGAACCGTTTTGATCAGGCCAATAAAGACACCACCGCCAACAATCTTTTTGTCAACCGAGTAATGGTCTTTATGATGCCAACGATGATGTTTATCATGAACGCTGTAACGTTGTTGGTCGTATGGGTCGGTGCTCAGCATATTGCTGAATCAACGATGCAAGTTGGCGATATGATGGCCTTTATGCAATATGCCATGCAGATCATGTTCTCCTTCCTGATGATGTCGATGATGTTTATTATGATTCCTCGGGCGGCCGTTTCCGGCGATCGTATTCAGGAAGTGCTGGCTGTTGAACCGAGTATCGTCGATCCGGTGTCGCCTCAACAACTGCCTAAAAAAGCGGATACTAACCTTGTTTTTGATCATGTCTCCTTCCGCTATGAAGGCGCCGAAGAAGATGTCCTCCACGATATCAGCTTTGTCGCCAATCCCGGCGAAACCACTGCCTTTATTGGTTCCACCGGTTCTGGTAAATCAACGCTGATCAATTTAATCCCCCGCTTTTTCGATGTGACCGCTGGTTCCGTCCAAGTTGACGGCATCGATGTCCGTCAAGTAACGCAACACGATCTGCGTGAAAAAATTGGCTATATCCCTCAAAAAGGGGTTCTGTTTTCCGGTACGGTTGCGTCCAACCTGAAGTATGGGGATAAAAATGCCAATGAAGAAGATCTGGCGATTGCCGCTCAGGTCGCTCAAGCGACCAGCTTTATCGAAGGCAGCCCTGATGGATTTGAACGGGAAATTGCCCAGGGTGGCAGCAATGTTTCCGGCGGTCAAAAGCAACGTCTTTCAATTGCCCGAGCCCTGGTGCGAAAGCCGGATATCTATATTTTTGATGACAGTTTTTCAGCCTTGGATTATAAAACCGATGTGGCGCTAAGACGGGCGCTAAAAGAATATACCGGCAACAGCACCGTTTTAATTGTTGCCCAGCGAATCAACACGATTATGCATGCTGAACAGATCATTGTTCTGGATCATGGTCGAGTGGTTGGAAAAGGCACCCATAATGAGTTACTTAAAAGCTGCGCGACCTACCAGGAAATTGCATCCTCACAACTTTCAGAGGAGGAACTAAACATATGAGCGATCAGAAAAATATCAATATACCAAAACGCGGTAATGGCGGCGGAATGGGTCGCGGTCCCGGCGGACCGGCCGGAATGATGCCGGGCGAAAAGCCCAAGGATTTTAAAGGCAGCCTCAAAAAACTGGCCCTCTACCTATCAGCCTATAAGATCGGACTTTTCTTTGTGCTGGTTTTTGCTGTGGCTTCGACGATTTTTATGATTGTCGGCCCGAAAATTTTAGGGAATGCCACCACTGCCCTTTTTGAAGGCGTTATGAATTTAATTGCCGATAATGGTAAAGGCATCGACTTTAACTATATCGGTCAGATTATTCTCTTCCTACTGGGACTCTATGTGATATCAGCCCTATTCTCTTTTATTCAGGGCTATATCATGACCGGCATCTCAATGAAGGTGACCTATGATTTAAGACGCAATATCTTTGCTAAAATCAACAAATTGCCTTTTAAGTATTTTGACAAAACCAGTTATGGTGAGGTACTTTCCTTCCTGACTAATGATATTGAAACCATCAACCAGACCCTGAACCAGAGTGTTACCCAAATTATCACCTCCGTTGCCACCATCGTCGGAATCTTGATTATGATGTTTTCGATCAGCTGGCAGATGACCATTGTCGCGCTGCTGATTGTCCCCCTTTCATTTATCTTTGTGGTAATGATTGTTAAAAAATCACAACCGCACTTTAGTGAGCAACAAACTTATCTGGGTCATATCAACGGACACGTAGAAGAAATGTATGGCGGCCACAATGTTGTTAAGGCCTTTAATGGCGAAGAAGCTTCCTTTGAAACCTTTGACCACTACAACACGACCCTTTATAGCTCGGCCTGGAAGTCACAATTTCTATCCGGTCTGATGATGCCGATAATGAACTTTATTGGCAACCTGGGTTATGTCGCGGTTTGTATTCTTGGTGGTTACCTGGCTGTCAACGGCCGTTTAACAGTTGGGGATATTCAGGCCTTTATCCAATATGTGAGACAGTTTAATCAGCCGATCATGCAGATTGCCAACATTTCCAACATTCTGCAGCAAACCACCGCCGCGGCTGAACGGGTTTTCGTTTTTCTGGACGAATCCGAAGAAGTTGAAGAACATACCACTGATTTTGACTTGAACAAAGTAGCCGGCAGTGTCGTTTTCGACCATGCTAACTTTGGTTATAACCCCGATAAAACCATTATTAATGATTTCTCCGCTCAGATTAAAGAAGGTCAGAAAGTCGCCATTGTCGGGCCTACTGGTGCTGGTAAAACCACCATTGTTAAACTGCTGATGCGTTTCTATGATCTGGATTCCGGAGCCATTTTAGTGGATGGTCACAACATTAAGGACTTCAGTCGGGGCGATCTTCGCAATCTGTTCGGGATGGTACTGCAGGACACCTGGCTCTATAATGCCAGTATCCGGGATAACATCAAGTACGGTCGTTTGGACGCTACTGACAAAGAAGTGGAGGATGCGGCTGTCGCTGCTCAGGTTGATTATTTTGTTCACACGCTACCTGACGGTTACAACATGCTGTTAAATGAAGAAGCCAGTAATGTTTCTCAAGGGCAAAAGCAGCTCCTGACCATTGCCCGGGCGATCCTGGCTGATCCAAAGATTTTGATTCTTGATGAGGCCACCAGTTCTGTTGATACCCGAACCGAAGTGCTGATTCAGAAAGCGATGGACAACCTGATGGAAGGTCGAACCAGTTTCGTCATCGCCCATCGATTATCGACCATTAAAAATGCCGATCTCATTCTGGTTATGAATGAGGGCGATATTGTCGAACAGGGGAATCATGATGACCTGCTTGCTCAAAACGGCTTCTATTCCAATCTCTATAATTCTCAATTTGAGAAGGCTGAAGAATTAGAAGATGACTTGATTGATGATTTAAGAACGGTGTCGCCAATTCTCGGTTAAATGATTCAGGTTGTTGCCAAATTCCAAGTTAAAGCAACCGCTGATGATGCATTTTAATTTCGCAATTGCCTGCACATAATAAAAGAGGAAGTTTACCGTTTAGTCTCAATGACTACTCCGTAAGCTTCCTCTTTTTATTATCTGGTTTTAATAACGCTAACCTGCTTAATTCCCCAGTTCATTTGCCACTGCTTCGATTTCTACCCGGATGGATAAAAATGCATCGACTAACACCGGATCAAAATGAAGCCCACGCTCCTTTTTGATAATTTCAAAAGCCGTATCATAGTCATAGATTTCTTTATAGGGCCGTTCCGATGTCAGCGCGTCAAACACATCCGCAATGGCCATAATCCGGGCACTCAGTGGAATCGCTTCACCGGATAAGGCTTCCGGATAGCCGCCCCCAATCCACCGTTCATGATGGTACATGGCGACCTCGCAGACCATATTATAATAATCCACATCCTGAATTTTAGCCAGGGCATTTTTTAAAATGTTCTGACCATTTTCAGCATGCTTTTTCATCAGCACCCATTCTTCTTCGGTCAGTTTTCCCGGCTTGTTTAAGATACTGTCAGAAACCATAATTTTCCCCACATCGTGAAGCGGTGCTGCCGAATGAAGCAAGCGAATAAACCGCTCATTGATGATTTCTGAATAGTCACCATTTTTATATAATACCGCTGCTATTTTCTCGGCATAGATGCTGGTTCGTCTGACATGCTCGCCGGTGATGGTATCTCGTATTTCAATGATATTGGCAAAACTGATGATCATCTGTTCCTGAATCTCTTCGATTTGAGCCGTTTTTAGAATTACTTCTTTTTCCAGATCCTGTTGATAATTGAGGACCAGCTCTTTGCGTTTTTCTGATTCCGTTACATCCAGATACCAGATAACATAACCTCGGATCTGGTTATTCCGACGGATGTTTTTGATGTGCGGCTCGTAGACCCAGTTGCCAAGATAAAACAAACTGGTGTCCTCTGATTTCAGGGTCTTGTCCAGATAACTGGAGATTTCCTCCAATTTCGTATCCTTCTTCGCTCTGGCGAGCTCTGGAAACAGCACAATGGCCTGTTCATTGGCATCTTTATACTGATAATTATGATCAACTACCACAATGGCGTCATCCATGGAATCAATGATCAATTGTTTAGCCGTATCATTGATGTCATATATTTTTAGTCGGTAAATGAGAATAATCAATAAAATTTCTGAAAGCAGAATCCCAATCGATGCCAAATCAATCTGGGTTGGCAGATATAATCGGCCAATGTGAATTGCGGCTGGTATTAAGGGCACCGCCACCAGTAGAAAAGGCTCCCATTTTTCTTTGTCTTTTCGCTTAATGCTCTGGTAGATAACCAAAACAACAAGCCCCACAGCAACAGCGGCTTCCATCACCATATAGACGGTATGAAGCATTCCATATTCTTTTATGAGCACGGGCACACCCGTTTCATAGGCGAAGGTAAAACTTTGATAAAACCAATGATGTTGATCCATCGTCATAGTTGCGCCGGTAAGGATGATGCACAGCATCGCGAAAATAGGGAAAAACACTTTTGGTGTTTTTATTTTATAATAGCGGACGAAAAATAATATAAACAAAAAATAAAGGCTGCATCCCCCCAAATACATCAGTTTGTAAGCCAAAATGGAGGCTTCTGCCGAATTTGACTGGATGCCAAACCAATATCCCAACGATAGTAAAAAGGCAAAAAAGGAAATTAGCAGCATCAATTTCTGCTCATCGGAAGGTTTTTGAAAAGCTACACCGATGATACAGATGATTGAAATTATCAGACCGATGGAATATAGAATAGAGAGAGACTCATACATTGTCATTATTACTTACCTGCCAACATTTTTATTTTATCTTGATTTTGATTTAATAATAATTTCATGATATATTATTTTCTAGTCAACTTCAATATAATTTATCAAAAACAGGCTGATAATCTAAATCATGGTGGCAATTGCCCTAATTTTTTATTTGCATCCAAAAATCAAGCCCACAAAAAAAGCTAACCCCTGACCTTTATGTGGCATGTTTTTAACAGCTAAAACTGTCTGAACTTTCACATAAGGTCGGTAGATTAACTTTTTTGACAAATCTATTGGGGCAGTCTGACAAAAAAGCTGCTGCCCTTTTCGATCTCACTTTCCACAGCAATGGTGCCACCATGAAGACCAATGATCCGCTGAGAGATGGTGAGTCCCAACCCGGTACCCGGGGTACTTCGGGATTGGTCCGCTTTATAAAAACGATCAAATATTTTTTCCTGATCTTCTGTTGTAATACCGTCGCCGGTATCACTTATTTTAATGACGATTTCTTTTGAAGTTGCATGGAGGTCAATCCCAATTTCGCCCTGATCTGGGGTATGATTAATGGCATTGGTTAATAGGTTAATAATCACCTGGGCCATCAACTCCTGGTCGCCCTTGTAGGTAATCTCATCCAATTGGATATCCAGGTCAATATTTTTGGTCTCCCACTTTTCCTGAAGTAGCAGGACAACCCGTCGGATTGATTCATCCAGTGAAAATGCTTCCTTTTTTAGTCCCAGAACGCCATTCTCCAATTCCGAAAGTTTTAATACATTAGCAGACAGCTTCCACAGCCGATCACTTTCATCGACAATAATATCGATGTATTCCTGACGCTGGGTTTCTGAAATACTGGGATCTTTCAAGAGCTTGCCGAATCCTTTAATGGAAGCGATCGGGGTTTTAAACTCGTGGGACACATTACTGACAAAATCCCGATGAATGTAGTCATTACGAGAAAGGGCTTCCGTCATGATATTGAAATTTCTGGCCAGCACCGCCAGCTCATCCTTTCCTTTCACCTTAAGCCTTAAGTCAAAATCACCATCGGCTACTTTTTTGGTGGCTTCGGAAACAGCTTTAATCGGTTTGGCAATCATCGCTACCGCAATGACGATCAGCACCGAGCCAATTAACAAGGTTACCAGCATGGTGTTTCGCTGGAGGTTCATAAAGCCGGCAATTTGATTTCGTTCCAGATTTGGCATGCTGAGGACGTAGCCATTCGTCAGTTTTCCCAGAGCCGTCGGAAAGTTGTGGGATTGATGGCCACTCTGATAGACAATCTCGCCATTTTCAATTTTTGCCCGCTCATCTTCCGACAGCACTACCTCCGTTTCATCCAGACTGGCATAAATCCGGGATACCACAATTCCCTGGCTAAACAGATCAGTGATTTCGTCATCGCTCAACTTTTCTTGATTGAGTATTTGAACGGCCTGAACCTGGTTTACTAATTCCACCCGGATCTGATCCAGAATGATTCCCAATTGGGACCAATAAATCACGCCAAAGGTTAATGTCGAGGAGAAAAAAAGCACACCCAGAAAGGTAACCAGAAATTTTGTATAGATTGAATGAAAAATTTTATTTTTCATATAACTCCTTAGATCGTTCTATAAAACCCGGGCTTTATAGCCCAGGCCTTTGACGGTGACGATTTCAAAATCCTGGCTATTTTCCAGTTTTTCTCTTAACCGTTTGATATGAACATCTACCGTGCGATGATCACTTTCACTTTCGTATCCCCAGATTTCATCCATAATTTGCGCCCGGGTAAAAATTCGGTTGGGCGCTGACAACAGTTTAAACAGCAGCAGAAACTCTTTTTTGGGTAATGTGATGGTCTCAGCGCCGATACCTAATGTCAAGGCTTCATAATCCAGGATCGTTTTTCCCACCACCAGCCGCCGCTCATTGGCAATTTTTGACCGCCGCAATAAGGCAAAGACCCGGAGCAACATTTCATCCATGTCTACCGGCTTGACCATATAGTCATCGGTGCCAGCTTTGAAGCCCGTTTTTTTATCGTCAATGCTTTCTCGGGCAGTAATCATCAGAATCGGTAGCTCAAAGCCACCTTCTCTCAACGTCTGGGTCAGGGCATGTCCGTCCATATGCGGCATCATCACATCGGTGATTAACAGATCAATATGGTTCTTTTCCAGCTCTTCCAGGGCCATAACACCATCAATCGCCTCAAAAATCGAATAGCCTTCTTTTTCCAGGGTATCCCGAAACAGTCGACGAATGTGATTGTCATCCTCGCAAATCAAAATACTGAACATTTTATTCTCCTGTTTTCTCTCCTAAATACTTCGCAGGGCATCAATGGGGTTGAGACGGGAAGCTTTGCGGGCCGGCATAAAACCAAAAACAACGCCGATAACGGCTGAAAAGCCAATCGCTAAAACGACCGTGGATGCCGTCAGGGCGAAGCTGGTACCGATCAGGTTGGCCACCACCCAGGCCAGGCTGACCCCCAAGATAAAGCCAATAACGCCACCGATCAGGCAAAGCACCACCGACTCAATCAGAAACTGCAGCTGAATCTGTTTCGGTTCTGCTCCCAAAGCCTTACGCAAACCAATTTCACTGGTGCGTTCAGTGACTGAAACCAACATCATATTCATAATCCCAATGCCCCCCACCACGAGTGAAATCGAGGCGATTCCTCCTAGCATCATCGAAAGAATGCTGGTCATGCTTTGAATGGTTTCCAGAATACTTTGCATATTCACAATGGAATAACCATCTTCGTCACCATTAAAGGCTTTTGTTAAGACCCCTTCAATTTGCCGGGTGGTCGTATCTGCAAGCGATTCGTCAGCAATATAAACCGTCAAACTGTTAATATATTTTGCACCCACCACGCCCATGGCGGTGGTATAGGGAATAATCACCGAATTATTGGTATCTGCCGAGGCAAAACTGTCCGATTCCTGTAAAATCCCGATGACGTTATAGGTAATCCCACCGATTTTTATTTCTTGTCCAATGGGGTTTTTCCCGACATAGAGTTCCTTGGCAATGTCATTTCCGATCAACGCCACCCGGCTTTTATTTTCGGTATCAATCGTGTTAATGATTCGTCCCGACGAAATGACATCTTCTGTGTTTTCAAAATAAACATCATTCTTTCCCTGGAGGGTAATTTCATCCATGGTCTTACCATCAAATGCTACCGTTGTTTTTCCAGAAATAGTTGGGGCAATCCCTTCGATGTTTGACAGTTCAGAGATTTTGTTAACATCGCCCTGGGTCAGCCCCTGTTTCAAGGGTGTTCCCTGAACCTGGATGGTTACTGTATTGGCACCCATCGAGGCGACCTGATCAGTGACGGTACTGGTTGCACCAGAAACAATGGTAATCAACGCAATCACCGATCCGACCCCAATAATAATGCCCAGCATGGTGAGAAAGGACCGCATTTTATTGCTGACAATATTTTCTAGTGCCATTTTAATACTTTCTTTAAGCATTGTATACCCCCTCACTGAGATTCCCATCGACAATCCGGACAATTCGGCTGCCATTTTTTGCTACATCAGCATCATGGGTGATCATGACAATGGTTTTTCCTTCTTGATAAAGCTCTTTAAAAAGTTCCATAATCTGATGACCGGTCTGTTGATCCAGGGCTCCGGTGGGTTCATCTGCTAACAGAATCGTTGGCTCGGTAACAAGCGCTCTGGCAATGGCAACCCGTTGCTGCTGGCCGCCCGATAACTGATTGGGTCGGTTCTTCATTTTTTCTGCCAGCCCCACCCGCTCTAAAATGTGGGCACTGCGTTCCTGCCGTTCTTTCTCAGACACGCCAGCATAAATAAGTGGCAGCTCCACATTTTTCTGGGCCGATAGCCGCGGCAGTAATTGGAACTGCTGAAAGATAAAGCCGATTTCCCGGTTGCGGATATGGGAAAGAGCTGCCTCCGGCAGATCCCGAATTAGTTCTCCTGACAGATAATAAATTCCGCTGGTCGGCACATCCAGGCAACCAATGATATTCATTAAGGTGGATTTCCCCGAACCTGATGGCCCCAATACCGAAAGGAAATCGCCCCGATTGATTTCCAGATCAATCCCTTTTAACACCACCTGCTCCTCATCTCCCATGATATAAGTTTTGACCAAATCTTTCATTTCCAATATTTTTTCGGACATTAGTTGCCACCACTTGATGAAGGTCTTTGGAAGGTTGATGTGTCGGTGGTCGCGATCATGGGAATTAAAATAACCTCATTCTCGGTGAGCCCTGCGGTTATTTGAATGTTGACACCATCGGTAATGCCCGTGGTCACTGGGCGATCCTCTGTTTTGTCAGATTCGCTTTTGATTAGAACATAGGTCTCGTTACTTGCCCCAAATTGAATTGCATCCACCGGAACTGTCACTGTATTTTGGACACTTTCTTTAACAATAACGACTTCGGCATTCATGCCGACGCGAATTTGTGAATCGCCCTGAAAATCCACGATTGCGGTAAAATAGGCAACCCCGTTTTCGTTTTTTGCTTCCCGGCTGATTTCACTGACAGTTCCCTGAACACTGCGCCCAATGCTGTCAATGTTAATTGTTACCGGCGAACCGACGGCGATGCTGGACAATTGGTATTCATCTACTTTGATACTAACCTGTAAGTTAGTGAAATCAACAATATCCATAACTTTTCCCCCGGCAGGCACTGTGTCATCTTCTTTAAAGTAAATTTTTGATACCTCTCCGTTTTTTGTAGCACTGATCACTTCTCCCGTTGATGTTTCATAAAGATCCGTATCTTCTTCAACCTGCTCGCCCTCACTGACATAAAACTCATTTATTTTTTGAGAACTTGCAGCCGTGATATCTTCCCGGGACTGGCTTTCAATAACCCCTGAAAAACGATTGTCATTCACAATATTTCCGACTGAAACCTTGGTCTCGGTATACTGTCCTTCATCAGCATTTGCCCAAACCTGATATCCCAGAAATCCTCCAACAATAATTAACACCCCAACAACACTGCCAATAATTAACTTTTTTGTGTTTCCTTTTTTCATGTCGATCCTCCAACAATTGAATTTATTTTATATTATTCTAAACATTCAATATGAATCAAAAATGAACCTTTAAGTTTTTTAAGTTTCCATAATTTTGTTAATTATCACGGTTTTATGGGTATCTATTATTCAAGAAAAGCAATAAATAGGAGGAAATGAAAATGTCAGATAATAAATTAAATGCAATGGAAGAACACGCAGTCGCTGATGAAGCAACCAAAAAACCTTTTTATCAATCCGTATGGTGGGTTATTTTATGGTGTCTCTTGATTTGGCCTGTTGGGTTGCTCATGATCTTATGGTATATTACAACTATTCAAACAGATGCACTGCCTAGAACAAAACTCCTTGAAAATGAAAAACCTACCGATTAATTTCACACAATTAACCCAAACCTTTGAAAATCCTTAAAATTCTTATGGTTTCGTTTTCAGGAAGCACTTCATATCCTTGTTAAATAGTTATTTCCATGATAAAATGAAACAACTTAAATGAACTAACACAACCACCAGAAATAGCGTTTCCTGGTGGTTGTGCCACGAAAAAGCGACATTTATTCTAAACCCGGTTGTTGTTTGAACTGGCACGTCCTGAATTTACAGATTTTCACAACTATTTGGATCATATAATTATGAAGGAGAAGTTAAATAGAGATGGTTTCACAAATTTTTACCCTGTTATTTATTCTAGGCATCCCGTTTTTTATTTATGGTATCTACTACTTAGGTATCGGACTATTTGGATATACCAAACACAATAAATATACAATCTCCCCTCCCAAAAATCGCATTGCCGTGGTGATTGCCGCCCGAAACGAGGCTGCTGTTATTGGTAATCTTATCGAAAGCCTTCACCAGCAAGATTATCCACAAGAATTGATGGATGTTTATGTTATTCCCAACAATTGCACGGATAACACCAAAGAAGTCGCGCTTGAACATGGTGCTAAGATTATGACTTGTACCGGCGAAGTCAAATCCAAGGGAGCCGCCCTCTCGCAATTTTTTGATTATACTTTCAGCGAAAATGATATTTATGATGCATTTTGTATTTTCGATGCCGATAATTTGGCTGACAAACATTTTATTTCGGCTATGAATAATGTCATCGAGTCCGGCGAAAAAATTGCTCAAGGTTACCGTGACAGTAAAAACCCAGATGATTCCTGGATATCCGGCTGTCAATCAGTGTTTTACTGGACATTAAATCGTTTCATGAATCTGGCGCGTCATAAATTGGGTTGGTCCGCCACCTTAAACGGAACCGGATTTATGATGCATGCCGATGTGATCAGAAAAGAAGGGTTTAAGACCTTCAGCCTTACCGAAGATATTGAATTTACGACACAGTGTATCATTAAAGGCTACCGGGTCGCCTGGGTTCCTGAAGCGATCACTTTCGATGAACATCCGATCACCTTTGATCAATCCTGGTCTCAGCGCAAACGTTGGTCCACCGGTACCATTCAGTGTTTTAACCGATATTCTCAACAATTGATTGACTGTATGATCAACGACAAAAACCGTTGTGCCATGGATATGCTGATGTTTCTGGTATCTCCCTTTATGCAAGTACTGACCTGTATTTATACCATTTGTTCATTTATTATTCTGGGAATGCTGTTTCTGACAACCAGTGTCTGGTCTAATGCTTTGACCTTTGCGATCCTCTTTTCGATTGGTGGTGTCGTGTTCAGTGTCGTGTTTACCGCGATGGTTTTATGGCTGGAAGGCAAGAAAATTCGTCAGGTCAATAATATTTCGATTTTTTCTTTTTGGTTTTATCTGGTTTCCTGGATTCCTATCAATGTCCTATGTTTCGTTAAGCCCATTGATATCTGGGAACCCATTGAACATACCAAAAGTATTAAGATCTCTCAATTAGTCGATTAAAAAATTCAATAAAAAAGAGAACGTCAAATGTTAAATGACGTTCTCTTTTTTGTTGGTTTCTATAATCGTTTTTCGTCATCCTCTGATTCTTTTTTAGAGGCTTTAAGCTCGATCAGTTCATCATCTTTTATTTCGATATTTTCGTCATCTTCAATTAAAACTTCTGGCTCAACTTCTTCACTTGTTTCGATCAGGACGATTTCGTCCGAGGCAGGGATCCTGTCTTTTTCCTTTCGGGCGGTGAAAATTAAAAAGATCAGACAGCCAATTAAGCCAAGCAGAATGATCCAATATCCCGCTCTTAATTGGATTGTAAAGATCATCGACAGAAAATTAGCCTGGCCACTGATGTAATTTGCTATAAATGTCCCAATTTCACCAAAGGTTCCAGTTAATACCGCTCGCAGCATATCGACAATTCCACTATTAACCTGACTCGCTATACTGGCCAGCTGTTCATTGATTTTGTTATTAGCAACAGCGGTGCCAACACCGACTGCGATAAACAGTGCCGATAACAAACTGGATATAAAAATGGAAAGTTTGATACTGGCTCGTTTATATAAAATTAAGACAACTAATCCGATCACAACCAGGAATAATATCAGGACCGCACCATTAGCCGTTGCTTTATAGCCATCAATGGTCGCCATGGTAGCATTGACCTGATCCATGGATTGTCTGGCTTGAATGGTAACATCATTAACCTTACTGGCAATATCTCTGGCACTTTGGACGACATTCCAAATATCTCTGAGAATTGCATTGATGCTTTCACCATTGTTAAGCCGGGTAGCAATAATCTCCTGAACCTTGGGATCGACAAGATAATCCAGAGCCGGACTTGACAAAGCTTCATTCACACTACTAACATAGCCTTTATCCGGCAATGGATTCCGGAGAATATCCAATACTGACTGATCAAGAATTTTAATGTTTCCCAATGGTACCCCATACACCTCAAAATCATCAATGGGTTCCTGTAAAACAAAATCACCTAGGCTGAAATTAATCATATCATAGTCCGGACTGACCACCGCCACTGTATTATTCATGATCCCGGTAACCGAAATATCCGCTTTTGCACTCATAAATGGCATAAAAAAGCCAAAAAGAGCAAGAATCGCACAAAGCATGGCTCCGGTTCGCTGTTTATTTTCCATTACCTTTGCTTTAATCCATAAAAAAGCGTCGATCATCCTCTGTTTAATCATTATCATTATTATTTCCCCTCTCTGTTATTCTTTTCCATTATACCCATTATTAGAGAACTTTACCATCAGATAAAAAAACCACCTCATAACTGAGGTGGTTCGACGATACAATTTGTACCCGATAAAATAGCTACCCATCTGAATAAATCTGGCCTATAGAACCATATTCAGAAAATTGATAGTGCGCTGATTTTTGGGATTACCAAAGACTTCACTTGGTGGTCCTTCTTCGACAATAAATCCTTCATCAATGAAGATGACCCGATCAGCCACTTCTCTGGCAAAGCCCATTTCGTGGGTAACCACGATCATGGTCATTCCGTCTTTGGCAAGCTGTTTCATAACGCTTAAAACTTCTCCGACCATTTCAGGGTCGAGCGCCGAGGTCGGTTCATCAAAAAGCATCACGTCCGGATTCATTGCTAAAGCCCGGGCGATGGCGACCCGCTGCTGCTGGCCACCTGATAACTGTTCCGGATAAACATTAGCTTTTTCCTCAAGATCAACGCGTCGCAAAAGTTTTAGTGCCGCTTCTTCGGCTTCTGCTTTAGTTTTGAGCTTAAGTGCTACTGGCGCAAAGGAAATATTTTTCAAAACCGTCATGTGCGGGAACAGATTGAATTGCTGAAAGACCATACCAATATCCTGACGATATTTATTAATATTGCCGTCCGCTCTGGTAATGTCATTGCCATCAACCTCGATGGTACCGCTACTGGCGTCTTCAAGGGCATTGATGCAGCGCAGTAAGGTACTCTTCCCTGAACCGGAAGCTCCTATTATACAGATTACTTCTCGTTCACAAACTTCCAGGTTAATATCCTTCAGTACTTCTAAGTCACCAAAATTCTTTTTCAGGTTCTTAATTTTTACTTTTCCCATAAGACATTTTCCTTTCAATTCGTTTTGATATTTTTGACAATATCATGATAATAATAAAGTACATCGCCGCAACAATCGCCCATACCTCAAAAGATTGGTAATTATTAGCGATAATCAATCTTCCGGTTTGGGTTAATTCGGTTACCCCGATAACAGAAAGTAACGATGTATCCTTTAAAGTAATAATGCATTGATTAATCAGCGCTGGGGTCATGGTTCGCACAGCTTGTGGCAAAATAACGCTTCGCATGGCCATTCCATATGGCAAACCTAAACTTCTGGCCGCTTCCATCTGGCCTCTGCTGATGGACTCGATACCGCCTCTGAATATTTCGGCCAAATAGCCACCGGCGTTTAAACTGAGGGTAATAATGCCTGAAACAACGGGATCGGATTGAATTCCCAGCACTTGTGGAATACCAAAGTATATGAAAAATGCCTGTACCAATAAAGGTGTTCCTCGAACGATATCGACATAAACAAGTGCGATTCCTCTTAATCCTTTTCGCTTTGATACCGACAAGAGACCAAATACCAGGCCTAAAATGCCTGCTAAAATAAGGGAAATAATGGTAATTTCAACCGTCAAGGCCAATCCGGCCAATAGGCGGGGCCAATACTGTGCGATTAATGATGGTATATTCACGTCAACCTCCTTCTATGGTTCCAGTTGTCCAACAGTCTTTACTCACATTCAAGGATCCACGCAAGTAAACACTTTTAGATAACTTAGAGAAATCATCTGACAGCACAAAATGCTGCTATCAGATGATTTCAAAATTAATAACGTGTCAAATTTTTTCTAACAGATTATTTTTTGATATATGTGTCCAGAATTTTTTGATATTCGCCATTGGCTTTCAAGTTAGCCAATCCAGTATTAAACATTTTGATCAACTCTGAATTTTGACCAGCTTTCACTGCAAAGCCATAAGAACTGCCTTTTTCCATGTCAGTAACCATTTTAAGTGGCACACCGCTGGCGATTGCATCCCCAATAACTGGATAATCTTCAAACAAGGCTACCGAGTTTCCAGCCTTGACATCTTCATACATATTAGCAGAGTCAGGGAAAGAGACTGTTGTAAAACCATATTGATCTTTAATGGATTCAGCAAAGGTTGCGCCTTCTGTTCCAGTTTTAACAGCAACTTTTTGTCCTTTTAAATCGGCATAGGACTTAATTGCATTGTTTGAAGCCGAAACTGCCATCACAACACCGGAATCGAAGTATGGATCTGAAAAATCAAATGTTTTTTTACGTTCGTCGGTAATACTCATACCAGCGATCATCCCGTCGGATTGGCCAGAAGAAACTTCACCCAGGGCGGCATCAAATCCAACTGCCTTCAGTTCGTATGTAAATCCCTGATCTTTTGCAATCGCTGCTAACAGATCAATATCAATACCAACACGTTCACCTTTGTCATTTTCATACTCAAATGGTTTGAATGTTGTATCTGTAGCGATTACATATTTTTTTGTATCACTACTGGTTTTTGTTCCACTGGAACAGGCAGCAAGTGATAAAACCATTGCAGCTACCATTACCAAAACACCAAGCTTTGCGATTCTTTTCATTTCTTTTCCTCCTAATAATAATAAGTTTTGATGCATCTTTAGCCAATACACCCACTTTTATACAGGTAGCAGTATATCATTTTTATAAAACATTCGCAATAAAAAAAAAACCATCAATTATGATAAAAAGACGGTTTTTGCTATCCAAATAATCGATCTGGATAACACATATATGTTCCTGGTGTGCGCCAAACTCGTACATGTCTGGCACACACCATCGAACTAATTTTTATATTACCCATCGTTTGACAGCGAGTTATTCCTCCGGATTTTCGGTTAAGTATTTTCGGATGGACTCATAATCGCCTTCTGCAACAATAAACTCCGAGTCAAGATTTTCAAGCACTACTTCTTCTGGTAAAATCTCGATTTCCGGTTCTATCGGGTTTCGATTACGGGCTTCAACCAATAATAAATCTTTTTGATCCAAAGCAATTTTCCGTTGATTCAGTCCTGCTTCAATGACATCCAAATCACTGATCCGTTTGTTAATCAGCTTAGATAAGCGAATCAGATCATCCAGAACCTCATCGACAACGAATTGTTTATCGATGATCATTTTTAACTTTTCACGGATTAGATTTCCAGCAGCAACAATTTTTTCATCACCGGCGATTGGTTCATAATTCTCCACTTCTTTTTGAAAATCACTGATTGCTCCTTGTAGATAGCTGGTTTCCTTCATTGATTTTTCAATCTCATGAAAAAGATAGCCCAGTCGTCGCTCAATGGAAAGAAAGTCTTCTTCATCTGAACCGGTTTTATCAATTTCTGCTGACTTTAAATTAAAGGCCGCCATATTTCCCTGTCCCGATTTTTTTTCTTTGACACTTGGCAAATCAGAAAATAATAGACTATCGTCTTGTGACAATGGCATTGGATTCGTCGCTTCCAATGTGTTCATCTGTAGGGATGTTTTTAGTGGTGTCTTCACATTTTGATCGAAATTTGTTCGGTTTGGCTCAATTGGGATTTCTTTTTTTTTAACCGACTCCTGGGTCGCTAATTCCACCGGCATTCGATCTTGGACTGGTTTCGATTGTTGACCTGATGAATTCAGTCCGAATGCACCTTCATTTTCTATTTTCTGAGCCGGTATTTTATTCTCTTTTTTTAAGTTTTCTTTAATCTCATTTAAAAAATCACTGGTTTGATAGCGTTTTTCTTCTTCAAAAACGTGTGGTTCATTGGCCTTTGGCGATTCAACATAACGCTGCTGACCTCTTTTTTCATTCTCTAAAAGGCTGGTAAAGATACTATCATACTCAGACTCTTCTTCATCATCTTTGGATAACCATGTCTTTTTTTCACTTTTTCTTTTTTTACCACCATCTTGCACTGGATTTTTATCCACTTTTACTGATTCTTTTTTTGACTCTTTAGGGGATTCTTTTTTTGTTTTTGCTACTTTTTTGCTTTCTTTCAGGGATTCTCGATCATCACGGTTATCGTTATCATCTTTACCAATGAGCACCCACCATAAAAAATGGCACAAGGTAATGATCAGAAAATCGGCAATGATCAAGCCAATAAAAAATGTCATGGGAACGTCTGGGATCAGAAAAAAGCACATCGCAAAAATTATTACATTGCCCAGAATTGAGATCCCACCACCGATAAACGGAATATTTTTACCTAACATGTTTCGGTTTAAATCATATAAGGCTAAAACAATTACTTTTATTCCAACAAAAAATCCCATCAGAATAATATATGCATTGGCATTGGCGAGCGTTGATATTACCTGATAACCTAATAAAAAAGCATATCCGGAAATAGCTAAACCAATAATATCAAAAATTAACAAACCCCAGCATTTACCAAAACTTAGTTTCATCAAATCACTCCTTGCTGTCATTTTTCAGGTGAGTTCTGCTGTTTTCTTCAGAACTCCCTTCACTGATTGAAAACTTGCCAAACGATGCATTCAGTGAGTCCAAGCCTTCTGAATTTCGGTAAAGCGCCTCAATTTCTTGAAGTTTCTGGTATTCCCGGTTCAGTGTTTCTTCTTTGCGATTCACTTCTTCGTGACGCTTTTTAAGGATGGCCAAGGCTGTTCCCAATGAATCCAGCATGTCCTGAACCATTTTTTCTCGTTTTTCAATGTTCGCAAGCTGATTGTTCAGTTCCTCAGCCTGATAATTTGAAATCTCTCCTTCACTTTCTAAAAAACGAGTCTCTTCTTCTTTGAGATCTTCAAATACTCGCTCGAAATTACCTTGTTCATTTAACGGCGCTTGATCCTCATTCAAACTTTTCCCAGTCAGTACTGCCCCACCCTGAACAGCTTTAAGAATCAGAGATTTTAATTCATCATCTTTTTTCAAAATCAGTTTCTCTAAATTCTCAATGCGCGATTCAACATATTCAAAGTACTCATTTTTTTCATTGAGTTCCTGTTCATTTGCCATAATAACCCCACTCCTATATTCGGTATCGATCTTTGCTTTATATTATAACAAAGTTTTCCTAAAATGTATAACAAGATTTATCAGCGATTGATTTTTTCCATTCATAATATTTTTACAAATTTTTACAAATATGATATAATACCCTACTAGAAGTCGAAAAAAAGAATAATTCGGACTCATTTCCAAATTAAAGATGCATCTTGCCATTGAAATATACTGACAAGTATGCGTCTCTGCTGTAAATTTGCAAATTTTATTTGTAAATGAATGATTTCCAAATGAGGTAAAAATTTGAATAATCGAAAAAAAAGTGTGATCGAAAATAGACGAAGCCCTGCGCCGAAAAAAAAGTCTAGCGAAAACTCAAGACAAGATACCGCCCGGCGAACCAAGGCTACCCAACCCCAAGCCATCCGCAAACAAGCAGCGCAAAAACAAACCATGCAACGTGAAAAGACCAAACCAATAACCCTTCCGGCTCCGGTGGCAAAGAAAAAGAAGAAAAAAAACAAAGGCGGTTGGGTCAAAAAATTCTTTCGAACATTATTGCTAATCATTATTTTTCTGATGGCCGCCGGTTTTGCCGTCAATGCTTTTTTCTTAGGCAATGTAACCAGTGACCTCAAGGGAAATTTAAAGCAATATGGCATCAGCGATGAAGCTGCCAGTTTTGCCAAACAGCATAAGATTGTCAATGTCGCAGTATTCGGTGTTGATGGACGCGATGATGTTGAAGGCGATCGAACTGATACGATTATGATCGCAACGGCCGATTATGAACATAGCAAGGTCAAAGTCGCTTCGCTGATGCGCGACACCTATGTTTATATTAATGATAAATACGACTATGATAAACTCAATGCTGCCTATGCCTATGGCGGACCCACTTTAGCGCTTCAAACCATTAATAAGAATTTTGATACCACCATCACTGATTACGTCACCATTGATTTTAATGCGATGGTCTCCATGGTCAACGCCGTTGGCGGTGTTACCATTGATCTTAAAACCGAAGAAGAACTGGATTGGGTCAATCAATATCTGATGGATGTCAATGAAAAAGTAACGACGAGCTCCCCATTTCTAGAAAAAACTGGACCTCAGGTAGTCGATGGCTCCCAAGCTTTAGCCTATTGCCGTGTCCGCTATGTCGGCGATGGCGACTTTGATCGAACATTACGACAACGAACGGTATTTGAGCAGGTATTGTCAAAAGCCCTGGACTTGAACCTTCAGGATCAATATAATCTGGTCATGTCTACCCTACCTTATGTTCAAACATCCCTGAGTACCATGGAAATGATCAAATACGCTGCAAATTTGGCCTTAATGCCTTCAAAGGATATTGAACAAAGTCGATTCCCCACCGATGAACTCATTTCACTGGACAACCTTGATGGGGTATCCTATGTTGTTCCCAATACCTTAGTTGAAAACATCGAAGCTTTTTATAAATTTATTTATGAAACTGCCTACACGCCCTCTGACACAGCAACAGAAATCAGCGATGAAATTGAAACTTCGGTAAAAGGAGCATCGAGCGATTCGGGCTCGTATTAAAAAACGTCTTAAATAAAGCCACCCTCTGTATAAACGGCTCTCTGTCAAGCTGACAATCGCGCCGTTCATACAGAGGGTGGCTTTGATTTTTGAATTAAATTAATTTAAAAAAAGATTCCAAATAACCACAGACTGCCATAAATCCCATAACAACAAAGAGCTTCTTCTGATTAACAGGGGTAAGTAGTGAGTTAAATTCCTGATACATAAGCAATCCAAAGATAACCATTGCGACATACTGAAATAAAAACGTCCGCGCACCTGATTCATAAACAGTGGGTGAAAAACCCATCACAACTCGGGACATAATTGAAGCCCCCATTACCAGAACCGCAATTCCCAGCTTATTTGAATCCTTGAACAAAAGGTATGTTATCAGAAAAAGCGAAACAACAAAAGAACTCATAAAAATGAGTAACAGATAATGATTAAATCCTAAATAACCAGTCGTGATTCCAGTAAAGGTAACCCAGTCGTCAATCGTATTTCCTGTTAATAAGCAAAACAAACAATCAAATTTAGGGCTTAAGACAATAATCCGAAATATATTGATCAGAACACAAAAAATAAATGGACTAATCCCAATTATTCTTGGTAACCACGACTTGTATTTATTCCAACAAAAAAGCCAAGCCATCGCCAAGACCACAATATTAATGAAGTTCTGATCAATACTGAACACGTGAGAAGTGGCTGAAACAGTCAGTTTCTGGATAAACTCAAAGGTGCTATACTCCGGAAAGTTGGCGACAATTTCGGATACTTCCCGAACCCCATTCCCCGGGCATAAAAAAATAAAAGCAATGTTCCCCAGCAAAACAATAGCCATGATGATCAGATACCAGTTAAGTGATTTTTTATAGATAAAATATATGGCAAAAACAAGATAAATCGTTACTAAGATAGCGGCAACGATTTCCATGTTCATTCCGAACAGGGTCGCCACAATATACAGAGGATATTCATACCCTCGAATTCTTTCCCTAAAGAAAATCTTTTTAATCGGATAAATTGCCACTAAACTAAAGGTCAGGGGCCATAAATAATGAATGCTGGTTACCACCCATCCGGCGGTTGTCATCATTGAAACAAAGGGAACGCAGGCTAACAGAAAAACAATTACCCAATTGGTTTTGAGATTATTGTCATAAACAAAGAGTTTAGAGATCATGAAAGATAATAGAAAGTAAACAAGGACGTTTATAATTGAAAAAAGCCCGAATGAATTCCCGGCAAAGAATGCTGCGACGGGCATAATAATAATTCGCGAACTCCAACTATTGTAAGCACCACAAATAAAAGTCAGCACAGGTTCTTTGTAAAAAACGGTCCCGTAAGTAATGTCATCTCCAGAGGGGCTAACAAAAAGATGAAATAGCAGAATGAAAAAAGCCAAAATCAGCATTGGGAAATATTCCCAATGCGTCAATTTGAATATTTTTGATCGAATCACAGCTAATATCATATTCCCTCCACACTAAGGTTTCAAGATGATATTAGGAACCCCGAAATAATCTGCTAAGGCTCGGTTTACCCAATGATTTGGATCCATTTGCACATCCTTCAATCCATACATACCATTATGACTGGACAAAGGCACAATCTCCGGCACCTGAATGAGCGCTTCGCTTTTCTGTTCTTGAATCATTTGAACGCGAGCCAGATATTGTTTGTTGACTGTCATGGCGTCAACGCCTACATATCCCAAGGACATTACATAGAATACAAGCAGACAACATCCTGGTATTAAAATAAATTTTCTAATCCGTTTCTGATTTAATTTCAACTGACTTAACGCATAAACGATCGCAATGATTAAAAATGCTGCCAAACCAAACATCGCCCGAGGCGGAAATTTAGGAGGCGCCAGCATGACAAACATGGCTGCCACTGCTGCCAGCACAAAAATTCCAAAGACGACTATTTCTTTTTGCGTTTTTTCATTTTTTAACAACACAAATGCGATGGCAGCTAAAAGAACCAATGGCATCAGCGCATAAAGATTATAAGCAAAATATGAAAGCCGGGTAATAATCGGGTTTGATCCCACCATCATTGTTACTTCTGAGACAGCCGATTCATTGGTCGCCCGCAGTCCATTTCCTGGTGCAAAAATCATGCAGAGGAAGCCACAGATTGAGAAAAACAAGCCAGTAAATGCAAATGCCGGAATATCAATTTTTCGTTTATAGTAAACCAAACAAAACATGAGCATAATTAAGATCATCGCTCCTGCTGTGTTCTCATTCGTGATACCGCTTAAAAAAAACAAGGGCGCCATAATTATTGCAAACCAAATACTTTTTAGTATTTTTGTTTGTTTTTCTTCGTACAGTCGAAACGGTAAGAGTGCCAATAAAATGATTGTTCCACACCATAAATAATTGCAGGAACCGGTTAACCACATAACGGTTTGGCCAAACATTGGGGTGAAAAACCAAATCAAAATTGTTGTCAATAATATTAATTCAAAGCGAATTTTTCGCCCGACTGCCAAAAAATACACCGCCAAACAAAAAACAATATAACAAACACTATTGGCAATATTAAAAATATCTTTTCCTAAGAACATAAACAGCTGAGTAAGTGTTTCAGCTATGACGCGACCACCCCAAGTCAGATAATAGGTGGTTTGAGAAGTAATGATATCACTGATGCTCGTTACTGGCGTCGAAGTACCAAAGATAAATGTATACACAAAATCATCTGCGATCAATGGCGTTTTCAGATTTAAAAACAACATATAAAAAAATGTTAACACCAACACCGCAAAAAAAAGAATTCGATTTGTTCTCTTCGATTTCAACAAATTCTCAATCAATTGATTTGAACTTTTCCTAACAAAATGGTCATTATCCATCTTTAATCACACACTACCCTCTTAAAATTAAGTATCCAATTTTTAAAATAGAATACTGCTAATCATTCTACTCTTATTTGCTTAAATAAAAGCATAAACAAATATACCACCGACAATTAATAGGTTTCCAATAATCTTACGCCGGCTTAATTTCTCTTTCAAAATAAGCATCCCCAAGATTCCAACATAAATATAGCCGGTGGATTCCAACACCGGTCCGATCGTCAATGGGACACCGCGATAGGCGAAGGTCGTTAAAAGCGAAGAGCCAAAGAAAAAGAAATATGCCCCAATTACATAAGGATTTAAATATTCTCTTAATCGGGTTTCATAGTGAATCATGGCACTCTTCTTTAAAATAACCTGAGAAAGAGACGCCACTAAAACAGAAAATAGATATAAGACATAGTAAAACCATTCATTATTTATCATCACTTACCACCAAATATATTCCTGAAACAATAATGATTGAGCCCAAAAGCATCCCCCACCGTAGGGTTTCTCCAAAAAACAAATAACCCCAGACAATTCCCCATAGAATGGTAATTGCTTTGTTCGCAAAAGCAACTGTTAAGGGGAACCGTTTCAATATTTGTTGCCAGAGTATCGCGTAAACAAACAATACAGATAAAAACAATCCATAATATAGGATGAAATCAAAGGATAGAAACACCTTTGAACTGGCTATTTTTGCAAAAATCCCTCCAATCGAATAGAGTAATAAACTTGCGTGTAAGAATAAATAGTTTTTTAATTTCATTGTTCCCTCAATTCGAGTTTAGTTTTTTATAAAAATCACCTATTAAAAGCACTCCTTCCATTATAACTGAGTACTTTTTTCTGTCGCATTAAGTTTCTTATTCAATCTAGAATCATTAATCATTTCGATGATTTTATATAATGAAATTGCATTGAAAGCGACAATTAATGGGTATGCTCCCGCTAAATACCAGTAAGAAATGGCTGTATAGGCTGATATTTCAGTATAGGCAACGCCGATGGCAAGTACAAACGCGCTAAATAATAATCCCGACAAAACCAACCAAAAATCAAGGAGATTGTATTTCTTTCGCCATTTTTTTATCAAAATCAGAACAGTGATACAACCATAGGCTATTCCACTCAGCAAAAAAACAAGAACGCCACAAAGTTGATAAATACTTTGTATGCCATTTAATATTTGAATGCGTACCTGATCATTCCATTTTGTTGTTTCGCCTGGATATTGTGCCAGATTATTCGTTACTCTTTCAAAAAGTCGAATGCCATTGCGGCCATCATCGATACTTTCCAAAACACTGGTTTTAAGCGACTCAAAGCCTGCAACATAATGGATTGTCACTAAAAAGGCCTGCGGTAATTCTCCCCAGTAATTATCGCGCCAGGGCGACATTAAAGCAGAAGGCATCGTATTTCTTTTTTCTAGTTTTCCGCTTTCAAAAGCAGCTTCAAGCTCGCTGTTTACTTGTGCATAAAAATTATTAGCCATTTGGGCGTTCTGGTAATAGCCACTATTTGCAACTGCTTCTCTCAAACTCCAAAAAAACCAGCCATCTTCGACTTCCCTTTTTTCAACATCTTTACCATACCAGGACCAATGATCCATACTTGCTGCTATTTCATCACTGATGCCGCTTAAGGTTGGTGATACTTGACATATTTTTTCCATTGAACTCAAAGGGACGGAAACATTGTGAATTTCTTCACTGGCTTGAACCGAATAGATTAATTTAATTGTTTTCGTGTAATTGCTATCATTTAATTCGTTGGTCGTGTATACCCCATAGTAAGCATAATTAATACTCGATATAATTATCGTCGTTACTAAAAGTATGACAATTGGACTCCCGACAATTAAAGATCTTTTAACTTTCTCTTTTGATTGCAGTTCTTTTTTCAAAAAAATCGTCAGCCAAGTAATGATGATAACGCCTAGCACCAATGGAATAATCCATATTCCATCTTCTCTTGAATGCCACAACGAGGCGAGCCCAAGGCCTCCGCCGATCGCCCATCCTGCAAGCATCCACTTCTTTTCAAATCGATTAAGATAGACTGCAAACATACAACCGCTAATCATTAGAACTTGAGCTGCGACAAGACTATTTCGATACACTCTAACAAACGTTTCATTTGCAAATGAAATCGGATTGAATATTAAAACAAAAAAGATAATATACAAAGGTAGTTCATTTTTGAATAATTTTTTTACGCCCATCACAAAAACAACGCATCCTAACGCATAAAATCCAGGAACTGCGATGGAATATGGGATTCCAAAAAGAGCATTAATGGCAAGAAAAAGCGGGAAAAAAACACCTTTTACCAAAGTTAATTCTGAATAACTACCCAACCATTGTCCTTTTATCAAGGAATCTGCCATATTTACCATCATGCGATCATCATGTCCCGCTCCAGGGTATGCAAATATAGGAAGCCCTGTCAGTAATAATTGTTTTATTATTATTGCTATAATCATGAATAATATCAATTGATTTTCTTTAATAAAATACCCTAATTTACTGTTTTTTGATCGTTTTGCAAAAGCAACCATTAACTCACCTAGATTCCTTATTATTTTGTTTTATCTTGATTCCATATTTCATTAAGCATATTTAAGTATCGCTCAAAATTATGGCGATGCTGTTTTTTTAGCACTTCTAGTATTA
This sequence comes from uncultured Acetobacterium sp., assembly GCF_963664135.1. Classification (NCBI taxonomy): domain Bacteria; kingdom Bacillati; phylum Bacillota; class Clostridia; order Eubacteriales; family Eubacteriaceae; genus Acetobacterium; species uncultured Acetobacterium sp. The sequence goes on from NZ_OY760905.1 coordinate 2,077,612, forward strand.
CGCCACTGAAAAAGCCAATAATTGCGATAATCCACAACGCTGTAATAACAATCAAAGTCGGATATTTTGCAACCGTTCCGGTATCTAAATAATTCATTACAATCGGAACAAAGAATGCCCCACCGATAACAACTAATATCAATGAGATGATCGAAAAAAATGAATAAGGTTTTGTATCTCTGAATAAAGTTCCAATGGTTTTTAAAACTTTATAGCCATCCGTGTATGTATTTAGTTTGGATTCGCTGCCCTCCGGCCGATCACGATAATCAATCTCTACTTCAACAATTTTAAAATTATTATCCAATGCAAAAATCGTCATTTCGGTTTCTATTTCAAATCCTTTTGATGTCACCGGAAATGATTTTATGAATTCTTTTGTAAATCCCCTTGATCCTGTCATGATATCTTTAACTTCTGCTTTAAATAAAATGTTAATAAGTTTTCTGACCAAAACATTTCCGATATTATGAAATGGTCGTTTATTTTCAGTGAAATAGGTCGATGACAAACGATCACCGATAACCATATCTGCTCTGTTTTCAAGAATCTGTTTCTCTAATTCCAATGCAAATTCAGCAGGGTAAGTATCATCCCCATCAGTCATAATGTAACAATCTGCATCAATATCTCTAAACATTGCTCTGACAACATTGCCTTTTCCCTGTCGATATTCATATCTGACAATTGCTCCAGCTTTTCGGGCTATTTCATCTGTTCCATCTGACGAGTTATTATCATAAACATATATATCTGCATGCGGCATTACCGCCTGGTGATCTCTAATGACCTTCTCTATCGTTTTGGACTCATTATAACAAGGGATAAGTATCGCAGTTTTTTGTATTTTTTCCATATTAAATACCTTTCAATTCTAATTAAATTCTAATCCGTATATCGTAAACCCATTACCACTTGTTAATGGGTTGAATTTTACCTTTTCATTTGACAAACCTGTTAAATTTCGTTTCGATAAAACATATTTCACCTCCATTTTTTTCAAATCTGATGTGCTAAGATTTACTGTAAAGAGATCAGCTGAATTTAAAACAAAATTTGTTTTTTCATTATCGCCAATCAAGTTAACCGTTATGTGTGCATAGCGGTTATAAATATTTTCATTCGACCGATCAGGATCCACTGAGTACCATCGTTCCAAATTCGGATAAACATTTGTTGAGTTTATCGTTGGCGCTCCTACCATTATTGGTATGTTGGTTGAGGGATAACCCATTTCTTCCCCCGAATCTACAATCCACAAGCCGTTGTCATTATTACTGATTTCCGCAATTTTTTTTACGATATCTTGATTATAGATAACATCCAGGCCTCGAACCACTGGATTCACAAGCATTCCTGAAACAAACATAATTCCGATTGTTAAAACAAGAAATGTTTTTTGAGCAATTGGCTTTTTCCAGCTTAATAAAACATAAAACATCCCACAGATTAGCGGAGCAATTAACAAGGCCATTTTTGTATCAATATATCCTTCATAAACGTTTATTGACATACTCGTCATAAAACATCCTAAAATTATCGCGATAGTCATCTTTATCCACCGCGAAAATTCGGTTTCAATCAAAGTCAATGCTCGCATTAGCAGTAGAATATTGAGTAATCCGACTGCCAGAAAAACCCGTGCAGGCTGGGCGTGACTCAGTAAACTTATCTTTGCCAGCCAATCTGGCCATTGCACCAAACAATAACCAGAAAGAATAATAAAGCTAATAAAAAACAGTGTTAAATAAACATCTCTCTTTTTCTCTTTGAAATATACCCATAATGCCAAAAATATCCCCATCGGGAAAAAATCATAAAACGCCGATAGTTCACAAACGTTAGCATATGGTAATTCCCGGGATGTCCCAAAAAAAATATTTCCGAGATATAGAAAAAAACGATTAAATTGTCCTCCTCCAGTTTCAAAACGGTCCCCTGGATAAACGGTACCGATTACCGAAAGAATTGTATCATAGGATAGCGAAAAAATGTATCCCATTCCGCATCCCAAAGCAATAATAATACATATAAAAATGACAGTATCTTTTTTTCGCCAAACTATTTTTTGGCGATTTTCATAGCAAAGCCCAATCAATAATGCTAAAAAAACATAAAAAAGTGGAATCTGCCATGCCGGATAAAGTGCAAGGATATAACCGCCAGTACAAATTAACATAATAGCAGCAAACAAACTTCGCAAATAATAATTATCGGTATTAATATACAAGTACACCATTACAATCAACAACTGTCCAAAAACAAGCATTTCGATCAAGCTATTTACCGCAAACCACCATTGAACGATTGGTGCCCACGTCATTAAAACTGCGTAGCTTGTCGCTAATACTTTGTTTCTTTTGCATAAGATCATAGCAAATTCAAAAGATACCAAAAACAACCCAATAATTCGACCCATCCAAAAAAACGAAAGACCATTTTCAGGTGGAAGTACCAAATAACCCCAATGAAAGGGTCTGAAAAGCACAGCAATGTTTTTAACCGGCTGTCCATAAACAATAAATGCATCTGTCAATGCACCACGCATCGTTTCACTAAAATAAGGGAAAGCCCCCGAGTGATTGAAATATTGTGATAGCATCATTGGCGTATTGACTGCCCATTCATCACTTCGGACACTTCGAAAAATCCCAATTAGGGGATTGTATTTTTCTGTTGCTTCAAAAATATATTGCCAATATTGTATTGACGAACCGTGAATTCCCGCCACCACTAATAGCAGAAATATAATGCCACTAATAGCATAACGATACTGATACAAATAGTGGAACACTTTATTTCGATCAAAACAATTCAAGATAATTATTGTTATCGTTGTAAATGATCCAATTAAAAAGATGCGTTTCCATCGTACTGCTAAGATAAAATGATAAAAAAAGTTTTTATCGAGAATTTCATAAGGCGAAATAGCCATTTCAATGATAAGAAAATATAATTCCATTAAAACTGGTAACAAAACTAATAATAGGAGACTTATTAGAATCATAATTTTCTTATTTTCAAGTTTAATCATGCAAAATCTCCCACCTAAAATAGTTTATTAATATAAATATGACGCTTTGTATTCTAAACTTGATTATATTTTACACCGATTAATAATATTGTTTTATCGTTAGTGCAAGCGATATAATAATAAAATAGATTGGCACAATCGTCGTCATGATGTCATACTGCTTTATTTGACTCGGTTTAAGCTGCTCAAACGATGGTCCAATATTCAACAAAAAAGGGATGATCGGAAGAAAACCAATGAAATAACGCCCTTGAACGCCGTTTATGATAGTTGAACCGACTGGCGTCCAGGTTAAATACATCGACAATTCGATTGCCATATATATCCCTAAAATAACGATTAAACTACCAAATCGAGCCAATTTACTCTGAACAAACTCTCGTGGATAAAAAACTGAGATCGAGCCAAAAAAGAATAAATATAATAACCCAATCCCATTTGATCCATATGTTAACCAGCCAAAATTAAAAAGCATCAAATAATTTGTGATACCTTCAATCAAATTGTGCCCAAAAATCTGACTATTTTGGATCGGATCACTGATAAAAAACTGCAGCTGCTCTTTCATATTCACACCAGCCGGCAAAAAAGGGTGTGGTATCGAAGAGTATGCTTTCATCCAAACCAGTGAAAACACGGCTGTCAACACAATCGCTAAAAAGCCTAACCTGTATATCCATCGCTTTTGATATTTATTTCCGGGAATGAATACCAATAACAAAATCAATAAAACAAAAGGAAACTTCGTCAGTGTTATCAACATGCATAATCCTGTATAACTCACCATTTCAAGTAGACCAATTGAATGATTTGCTTTATTCAATAAATACAGAAAATAAGCAAATGTTACAAATATAATGCCAATTCCAAATGCATCCTGATTGTAAGAAGCCGCAATATATACTGCCATGGGAATGGTCCCCACAACAAAAAATATTTTTTTTAAAACTGGTGTTAACTTGATTGCCATACTCACCATAATTGCATAAAAGAGAACATTAGTTATCCTTCCTAAATAAAATGTCCAAAGCACACTGAGATTAATGAGCCGTCCCAATCCAATACCAATCGCCTGGGGTATATAGGAAATAAAAGAATATGCATTTGTTGCCTTTAATCCATTACTCTCATTTTGTTGAACATCACTGTCCGGTATGTTTAAGGTATTCACCAAGATTGTTTTTTGAGATTGATTCTTTAATAATTTATAGTCTTCACTAATCAATAGCTCTGAATCGAGATTGCTGACTGTTAATTTACCTTCAGCTAAATACATCGCTCGAGCTAGATGAGCTGTTTCATCAGGCGTATCCAAAATTGGAGTGATCAAAGAAAAAACGATGCCAAAGCTTAAAATAATAATAAATGCATCTCGCTGTAACTTCTTTCCTGTAAAAAAAATTATCAACACAGTTATGATGAGCACAATACCCATCACAAGCGGAACCGTATTAACCAATCCTCCAAAAAAGAATAAAAAGGATAAAAATATCAGTCCACCGATAGTTGCATATAACCATCGGTCCTTGAAGTCAGAAAGAACAACCAACCAAATTGCAGCAGGTTTTATCTGTCTGATTTGTCTTATTATTATTTCTATTCGGTCCATCAATCTTTGAACCATAATTCACACCTCTTAAAGTTGTATTGACTTCACAGTGAGTTTTAAATATCAATATCCACTCTCAAATACGGCCTTAAACGTCATAAAAAAAACTTTGACATCAAACCATAATGTCCATTTTTCAATATATTCGATATCACACTCGATCCGTTTATGAATCGAGGTATCGCCCCGCCAGCCCTGAACCTGAGCCCAACCTGTTATTCCCGGTCGAACATGGTGCTTGATCATGTACTTGGGAATTTCATGTTGAAATTGGGTAACATAATGGGGACGTTCAGGTCTGGGGCCAACAATACTCATGTCTCCTTTTAAGACATTGACGAATTGTGGCAGCTCATCAATACTTGTTTTTCTGATAAAAGCGCCGAATTTTGTTTTTCTCGGATCATTTTCAGTGGTCCATCCGATTTCACCGGGGATCGATGCATCGCTCCGCATCGATCTGAATTTATAGATCCAGAATTCCTTCCGGCCCATCCCAACCCGAATCTGTTTATAAATAACTGGCCCTGGTGAAGTGACCTTAACCAGAATTGCGGTAATAATCATAATTGGTGATACTAAAATTAATATTATCAGTGACAACATGATATCTAAAGCTCGTTTTATCCATTTATTTAAGGGCTGATCCAATGGAATATAACGGGTATTGATCAGCGGAATCCCATCCAATTCGTCAAAGTAAGCCTTTGTTCCCTGAATTAAGTGAAAATAATCCGGAATAATCTGCGTTTTGATTCCCTGATACTCACAAATATCAATTACTTCATCAATTCGTTTGTAGCTGGTATTAGGCAACGCAATAATAACCTCATCGACCTGATACTCTTCCAGGATTTCATTCATTTCCCGGGTGGTTCCCAAAATGGGGATCCCATCTTTATCACTTTTATGGTAATAGTCATCGACGTATCCGGTAACCTTATACCCTAATTGCCGATCACCGGCAACTTTTGCAGCAAAAGTCTGGCCAATGCTGCCAGCTCCGACGATGATAATATACTTGATATTAAAACCTCGTTCCCGTGCCATTCTTAAAATCTTTCGAATAGAGCCTCGTTCGACGATCATTAAAACAGTCGAAGTTAAAAAGAAAATCCCTAACATATAGCGGGAAAAATGGATACTTTTTGTCGTAAATAAGTAAGACATCAAAATGGTAATTCCGATGATATTAGAAAGAATGATTTCCCTGAATTCCTTGAAAAACTGTTGTTTCCGATAGGGTTGATACAGTCCAAAAGTTGTGAACAAAATGAGGTAGAGAGGGATGATGATGACCAGCAAATCAAGGTAAGCACCCAGATTCATGGTTCGCACACCATCATCAAAAAATGGCGATACAAATCGAATATACCATGCAAATAACAGCGAAGCCGTCACAACACATATATCGAACAATACCAAAATCAGATTAAAAAAACGCTGATTGCTTTTTATCATTTTTAATCGCCTCTCATTATAAATTCCTAAACAGTTTCGTAATTGCCAAACACAGATATTATTTTCTGCGATTATTCTTTGCTAAAGCTCTTTTCTTCATAATGGTTGTCCCGGTAATCACGAACCATCTCGTTAATTTATGATACTTTTTCTGATAATGCTTATTATAAAAAATTGTCATGGAATCATAAAAGGCGGCAATTACTTGGGGATTTCGTTTTCCAATGCCGCTGGCTTTTTTATGATGAAAGATGCGAATTTCCGGATAATACATCACCTGGTAACCAGCGTTCTTAATCCGATAACACCAGTCGATGTCTTCTCCGTACATAAAAAAATCCTCGTCTAACGGTCCAACCTGATCAATCACTGCTCGAGGAACCAGCATAAATGCACCCATAATACAATCGATGGAACACGTCTTGTTTTCATCTACATAAGTCAGGTTATATGCCCCAAAATGAACATTATCTGGAAAAGCGGTATCAAGATTCAGGCTATGATATAAACCATTTAGCGGTGTTGGAAAACTTCTTTTGCAAGCTGGGTCCAATTTCCCGGATGGCAAAAGTATTTTACAACCTAGTGCTCCAATATGCTTGTGATCTTTTACAAACGCGATTGCCCCTTTTAAGGTATTAAGTTCAACAATGGTATCCGAATTAAGTAATAGAATATAATCGCCCTTTGATTCATTAATGCCGATGTTATTCGCTTTTGAAAAACCCAAGTTTTCGGTATTTTTAATAATTGTCACGCCGGGAAACTGTTTTTCAATGGCTTCGACACTGCCATCTTGCGAAGCATTATCGACAAGGATAATTTCATAGTCCAATCCTTTGGTATTACTTTTAATAACGGAGTCGATACAGTTTGATGTCAATTCTTCTGTTTTATAATTAACAATGATAATTGATAAATCCATTTCAAGCCTTTCTTAAGCCTTTTTGTCTTTCAAAAGACATTATATTTTACCATACACTTTTTAAATATGGAAGGAAAGATATCCAAAGTGTTTTTATTTCCTCAATTTATTTGCTACAAACCGCAAAACGTTGATCAGTAATTGCACCTCAATAAACAAATAATGGCCCAGATTTTTGAATGCGAATGGTACCTTATCGATTTTCCCAAGCGTCATAAATCCTTCTTTTATACCTGAAGCATAATCTTTTCCATAACCCCTTTTTGTAAAAAGCGAATATTTGATTAAAAAGCCTGTAAGTAGAAAGGGGCTGTTAATAATCAACTGTAATATCGGCATATTTTTATAAGCCACATAGATATTATTTCTTGCTGATATTTGTACTTTGAAAGGACTGTACTTTTGTCCTTCTGCCGTGGTTGCACTACCAATATGATAGCAGATAGCTTTGGGTTCATAACGATTTTTATAACCATAAATCAGCCCGCGATAGGAGATATCCACATCTTCCATATAGGCAAAAAAATCCTCGTCAAATAAGCCAATCTTATCCAAAACCGTTCGTCGGTAGATACCCGCACCGGCACAGGTACTGAACACTGGAGATGGGGTGTCATAAGACTTCAAAAGTTTTCCGTCACCACGTTTATACCCCCACCCCAGGATATTATAAAAATCTCCGGCATCATCAAGCTTATCGCGTTCATAAAAACGAATCATTTTAGCGCTGACTGAAAATATTTTGGCGCTTTCCTCAATGTGTAAATATAAGTACTTCACAAAATCCTGGTCAACCACGACATCATTATTTAAAAGCAAACAATATTTGCCGCTACTGGCTAAAATTCCCTGATTAACCGATTTATCAAAACCCGAATTTACTGGGTTTTCCAGTAACGTTACCTGCTTGTATGTTTTAATAATTTTAACGCTATCATCATTGGAACAATCATCCACTACGATGATTTCCATTTTTCCTAACTTAAAAAAACTTTGGATCAGAATGCTGTCCAAACAATTTGCAATAAATTTTTCGCCATTATAGTTCGGAATAATAACCGAAACATCATACTTCATAAAATCTTCCTCGAGTTCCAATTTATAGTCCGTACTATTATAACATAGGATTCGCTTTTACTGAACAAAAAGAGGCCGAGAAACACGTCTCAGTCTCTTTTTTGATCGATATGTTAGTTTGCATTCCGATAAGGATTATGAAAATCAATCCATATTTCCGGATCGACACAGGCATAATCGGCATTGGCGATTGCGCCAAAATGGAGATGTGAACCATAGGCATCATCAATGTATTTCCCTTGAGTATTGTAACCCGATCCCCCAACGGAGCCAATCTTTTGTCCCATGCTGACTGATTGACCGACACTGACATTAATTTCCTGAAGGTGGCCATAAAAGAACGATACGCTCTCGCCATATCGGTCAGTGGTGCGAATCCGAATGTAGCGACCATATCCCATGAAATAACCGGCTTTTTCTACCACCCCATTTGCCACTGAATAGCAGCTTGCATAACGATCGGCGGGGATGTCAATTCCTTCATGAATGTCGCCCCACCTTGGTCCAAACCAGTCGGTCTGGTCACCGGGATCAGGCTTGTAATTTTTATCCAGCGGATAAGCAAAAAATCCGTAGATGGTCGCGGTATTCTGCAAAATATGTTTAACTGAGTCTTTTACAAAAACAGTTTTGTTATTTCGATCCACTAAATAAGCATGGGTGATAAAATCATCGACAATAATAGTGTAATTGTTTAAATTAATCGTGGCTTCCCAAGTGTTGTTTCCAATATAGGTGGCCTGTTCCCAGTGCACATCATCCTGACCATTGGTACGACTCCAGGTTGGGAAAATAACACTGGCCACACCATTTTCATTACTGACATTTTTTATTCTTATTTTAAAAACATTATTGAGAACCGCATTATCATATTCAATGGTTGGTTTAACATCTGGCATGGTAAATTCCGAATTGGTGAACGCAATCGTTTCTCCTGTCGTTCCCCGCAGGTAAGCGTGGACAATGAACGGTCCTGTTTCAAACCCATGGTTTTCAATGTCTACATATGCATAAAACTCACCATTCGGACCCAAAGCACCCTCATACCATTTTAATTCATCTTGCCCATTTCGTTTTGTCCATACTGCAAATGCCACACTTTTAGCGCCAGTCTTGCCCCCGCAGTTTTGAGTAACAATCGAAAATTTTGATGCGTTGTTGTCCGGCTGGACCTTAATTTCCAATGGCTCCTTCAAAAATGGATTCTTGACAATCTGTTCAATCGCACCACAATACTTTTGCTGACCATCTTTATTCATTAGGTAGGCGTGGGTGATAAACGTATCATAGCTGCGTTTGTAGTCATTGATATGGACGGTTGCTTCCCAGGTATCATTCCCCACATAAGTTCCTGGTTCCCATCGCAAATCATCCTGTCCATCGACCTGAGTCCAGGTTGGAAAACTTACCCAGCTAACCCCCTGGGGATTGCTCGCCCCCGTAAGGCGAACCTTATAGGCGTTGTTTATCACTTCTGTTAAACTAATTGCCGGTTTTTGCGTTTCCAAGCTTTGTGTATTAACAAAGGTTTTGATCACCTCTCCTTTTAATCCATAGATATAGGTATGAATATTATAAATTCCAGTTTCAAAACCGTGGTCTTTGGCGTCGACGGTCAGGCTGTACTCACCTTTGCTATCGAGGGTTCCTTCATACCAGCGGAGATCATCCTGGCCATTTCTTTCAGACCAGGTGGGAAAACAAACTTTGCTGATCCCCGTTTTTCCGGCATAGCCAACGGTACTGATGCTAAATTGGGTTGTACTTCCCGTTATTTGTGTAATATTGACGTTTAGATCATTAACATTCAGGGCCGTTGCTGATAAATTCGTCAGATCTTCGGCTTTTTCTTCGTTAAGAGCTGTTGCTATCTCGGTCTCAGCTGGTTTCTCATTTGAACTCACATCGGAAAGATTATTTTCATTGATCTCCGGTCCGGTTCCTTCACCACTTTTTTCACCAGCCGATTCTGGTTCAGATGGTTTCTTTTGATTAATCACGACTTCTTCCGTTATGGGATTTTCGATTTTTATCTCGATACTGCGTTGTTTAGCAAGTTCGTAACCCGCTTGGGTTTTAATTTGCTTTAATTGATATTTCCCTTCATTTACATTTTTGATGATTGCGCAACCGCTTACATCACTAACACAGGTTTCCAACACTTCATTTTTATCATTCTGAATTTCAAAAACAGCTTTGTCAATTGGCTCACCTATTTCATTTTTTACAACGATCACCTGTTTGACGGATTCTTTGGCTTCCTGAGCCAGGACTTGCCCCGATGACAAAAGCAACGTAACTATCCAGCAAATCGTTAACAATCTAAACCAACTTTTTTTTCCTGCTCGTAATTTCATTTCGCTCCTCGCGTTAAATTTAATCGTTTTCGCTGACTGGTAAGAACACCGCATTTAATTTAAACCAATTTGATCTTTTCTCTACCCTATCATTTTTGTATTACATATGTCAAGGTTAGAAGATAAAAAGACAGAGTTGAAAAATTCAACTCTGTCTTTTAAAATTAAAACTTTTTCATAATCGCTTTAACCTTACCTGCATAGGTTGTATCTGCAGCCCAGGTTCCTGCCAGTCCTTCAACAGAAACCGCTCGTAGTCTAAGCGAATCATTCCACCTTGGATCTACCTTGGGTTGATTCAAGGCTGAGCTACTGGCATAGCATTTTAAATGCTGTACATGACCTCTGATTCCAGTTTGCAGGCCAGCACTGCTATAGCCATATACCGCGGCAAAATCATAACCCGGTACTCCGCCAGTCGCACCTAAACCGGCAAAATTAAATTGCGCAGGTTTGACATCGCCACCAAATTGAAGATTCCCGGTTTCCAGCATTGCCTGTGCAAAAGCGACCTCGGCGCGAACGCCTTCCGCATTACACTCCTGAATATACAGATCTACAAAAGTCTCCAGATTCACACCAAGATCATTGTAAATCTGGGGATAAACTTTTCCAGTTGCTTTGTAATAGGCTACCAGTTGCGCTGCGGTTACCGTCGTTGCACCCATAATTGGGGTTTCAATATAGCGGACACTCGCGGATGTGTTTCCCAGGAATACCATTCGTCCATCTGCTTCGACACCGTAGGCGTGAATCGAATAGGTACCGCTGTCGCCATTATGGTTTTTTGCATCAATAGTCGCCTGATAACTTCCATCATTCTGTTTGGTCGCTGTGTACCATTTGATATCGTCCTGACCATTTAAATCACTCCAGGTCGGAAGCTGAATACTCTGAATTCCATTCGGGGCAGTTATTCCACCAACGGTAACGGTAATAATGTTTTCTGCAACTGCGGCTTTGACTGTTGATGCTGTCATCGGCGTAGTCATCACACTCACTGAAGTATTCCCTAAAAGTATCATCTTGCCATTATTGTCAGTCCCATATACATGAATACTATAGGTGCCACCAGAATAATTGTGATCTTTAATATCAATCGTTACACTATAGCTCCCATCATTTTGCTTGGTTGCGGTGTACCATTTTAAATCATCCTGCCCACCAACATCACTCCAAATCGGCACCGATATTGACTGAATGCCACTTGGGGCATTCAGTCCCTTAATGGTTGTGGTAATCTTATTTCCCGACACACTTCCAGTTACGCTGGTTGCCGTCATCGGTTCGACGATCACATTCACTGTCGCCGAGCCGACAAAGTTCAGCTTATTGTTGTTATCTCTACCATAGGCATGGATATTATAGGTTCCGCCATCATAATTGTGATCCTTGATGTCAATGGTTACACTATAGCTTCCATCTGTCTGTTTCGTGGCAGAATACCACTTGAGATCATCTTGTCCGCCAGTTTCACTCCAAATCGGGATGGTCATTTCGGTAATTCCATTTGGTGCGGTTATGCCCTTGACGGTCGCTTTAATTTTATTTCCTGCTACACTTGCTGTTACGCTGGTTGCTGTCATCGCGTCGACCTTGACCGTTGCTGTTGAACTCCCAAGGAAGGTCATCATATTGTTATTATCTGTTCCATATGCGTGCATATTGTAGGTTCCGCCATCGTAGTTATGATCCTTAATATCAATCGTGACCTTGTAACTGCCATCACTTTGCTTGGTTGCACTGTACCACTTCAGATCATCCTGGCCGCCAGTTTCACTCCAGACGGGTATCGATACTGAAGTTAGACCATTTGGCGCCGTTATGCCTTTTACGGTTGCCGTAATACTATTTCCTGAAACACTGCTCGTTACACTGGTTGCTGTCATTTTATCCTGAACCGATGATGTTACATTGGCAGTTGCATTCCCTAACAGGGTGTACTTACCATAAGAATCAATGCCATAGCAATCCAGTTGGTATTTTCCACTGGTATACCCATGATCTTTAACATCAATGGCAACACTATAACTGCCATCACTTTGTTTGGTTGCGGTGTACCATTTCAGATCATCCTGTCCGCAATCATCACTCCATGCGGGTACATAAATAACCTGTAACCCATTCGGTGCGGTAACCCCTTTAACTGTCGCCGTGATTTTGTCCCCACTAACGGTAGCGGTAAAGCCCGTAGCCGTCATCGGTTGTGTAGCGGCTCCAAACATTTCGGTAACGCCGGCTAAAATCTGATCTGCCATTTTCTGTTGATTGGTTCCATCTGCCATCTTTAATGATTCCGCATTGTTTGATACAAATCCCGCTTCAATCAGTACCGAAGGCATGCTTGTCTTTCTGGTAATGGCATCATCTCGTTCAACAATTTTGTTTCGGGTTGGAACATAGGTTAGGTTTTTGCTAAAATCTGTATTGAGCAAATTTGCCAGTTCTTTGGACTTGATCGCAATCGTTGGCGGGGTCGCATCTAAATCTGCGGTTGAACCGTCCGGCCAGAGTCCCGTTTTTTGATAAATCCCATTATTGTCAACCGACGGATGATAACTGCTCCAGTAAAACTCATAACCGCTGGCAGTAGCGCCACCTGAATTATGATGAACGCTGATCAGTAAATCGGCCCCCATTTTATTTGCAGCATCACAAACGGCGGTCGAATTATTGACCGTTGTCGCCAGTAAGGTTGGCAAACCGGGATTCCCGGGAATTTGATGGCTTAACATAGCATTATAGCCATTGCTTCTCAACGTCGTCACGATTTTTATCGCCAATGCATTATTCAGATCCACTTCCTTAATACCCGTGGTGCTGTTAACGGCGCCGGTATCAGTCCCTGACTGATGCCCTGGATTTATTACAATCGTTGTACTGGCCGCATTAACGGTTAGACTAAAATATGAAAAGAAAGTAAACAAAGTGAGAATTAGTACTACCCCCAAAGCAATCTGCTTTCTTCTATTCTTAATACTCTCCATTGTCATTCCTCCTTTCTTAAAATTTTAACCCAGTTGTCGCTATCTATAGTTGTAACGATAATATCACAAATATTTTGCATCGTCAATTTTTTCGTTACAACTTTTTGAACATTAACCTATCTCTCAGCTTCTTCATCTTCCTTGGATTTTCCCTTTACATAACCGACAATGTCAACGCAAATTGCATAATTTCCATCAACACGGGTTAGGTTCCGATTATAATAGGGATCATTCTTGATGTATTTCAGCCAATGATCTTTCATATACTTAATTTCGCTATTAAATCGCTTATATTTTGAATACGTGTCTTCAGCCCCTCGGGATTTTGATTCATAATGATACAACTCTACGTTATGTAACCAAATATTAAATTTACCTGCTTCATAGAGTTTGAGACAGAAATCCACGTCATTAAAAGCAACCGTCAATTTTTCTTCAAACCCATTAACCAGATCAAAATCGCTCCGTTTGACCATCATACAGGCAGCAGTAACGGAGGTATAGTTGTTATTGGTAACCAGCTTACCAAAATAGCCATAATCACCACGGGGGTAACTACAGTGACCATGTCCAGCCACACCGCCCATTCCCAGTAAAACACCCGCATGCTGAATGGTATTATCCGGATAATATAGTTTTGCACCGACAGCACCAATATGATCCTGTTGGGCAAAGCTGACCATGCGCTTCATCCAGCCTTTTGTAATAACCGTGATATCATTATTAAGGAATAACAGATACTCACCTTTTGATTCTTTAACTGCTAAATTATTAATTTTTGAAAAGTTGAACGGAATGTCAATGCGAATGACTTTGAACTGTGCCGGATACTTTTTAGTATAGTACTCAAATAGTTTAAACGTCTCTTCTTTTTCACTACCGTTATCGGCCACGATAATTTCAAACTTCTCATAAATCGTTTTTTCAAAAATTGAATCGATACAGGCTTTTAAGTCGGCCGCATTATCCCGAGTTGGAATAATCACCGATACCAGACCATCATTATAAACCGCGTACTCAATATCGTAAACCCCTGGAAAAGCCCCATGGGAGACGCTACCTTTAATGCCCCGTCGTTCCAGAGCATCTTCGATGGATTTAAGTCCTGCTTCAAAAGCATAACCTTTTGAATCTGGATTAACCGCAGTCGAATTACTGATCATCCGCCAATGATACAAGATTTTCTGAATATGAAAGATCCGATTTGTCTGTTCGGTAAAGCGAAGCACCAGATCATAATCCTGGGCACCTTCGTAGCCTTTTCTAAAGCCCCCGATTTCGTCCATGATGGTTTTTCGGTAAACCCCAAAGTGGCAAATATAGTTAGTTGCCAACAGAATATCCGGTGCCCAATCGGTTTTGAAAAACGGTTGACTCCGCTTGTTATCTTCACTTAGCTTGTCTTCATCGCTGTAAATCAGGTCGGCGTCCGGATGTTCATTTAATAATTTAACCACTTCGAATAAGGCAAATTCCGCCAGCGTGTCATCATTATCCAAAAGACCCACAAATTCTCCAGTGGCTATCGTCAGAGCTGAATTGGAAGCTTCCGAAATATGTCCATTTTCTTCCCGATAAATCACTTTAATTCGGGAATCCAACTTTCTATATTCTTCCAGTAGCGGTTCAATGTGTAGGTCCGTCGAATGATCATCAGCAATACATAATTCCCAGTTTTCATAATATTGGTTTAAAACCGAATCAATACAGGCTCTAAGCCATACTTCTTCAACATTATACACCGGCATTACGATGGAAACCTTAGGATTATAAGAAAAACCTCTAATTTCTTCCAATACTGCTTTTTTATCATAATCTTCATGAACGTCAATCCAAAAATCATAATTTTCCTGATTTTTATACTTCAGTTCGAACTTTATTTTTCTGATGGTATTTTTTAATCCGTTGCGACTAAAATATCCTACCGTTCGGGTTGTAATCCCAGCCAGCCGCTTGGCATTAAACAAATTCGGACGTTTTAGATAGTCATAGTTCTTTTTCAAGTTTATCGGCACGATTCGGATATTATTGTCGTCTTTTAATTTAAGTTTTAACTTTTCGCCATATGTTTTTTCATCAAATTCAATGATAAAGCCAACCTTGGCGTCATCTGGAAGAGCATATTTGTTATTGACATCAATTCTGAAGTCCCGTTTGAATTGAACCCCAACTGCTTCTCTTCCCAGCAAATATAATTCTACCGGTTCCTTGGTTTTTGTATTAAAAGCCCATCCCTGGACAGTAGCGCATTGACTTTCTTCGTCTTTTACAATTTTGTCGATAAAGTATTTAATTTCTTCCTGTTCAATAACTGATTTCTTTTCCATACCAATAACCTTTCTATTTTAACTTTATATTATTTCCCATTTATGTTCCATATGAACCAAACCTTCGGTAAAATAATCCGCCACAACAGCTATCACAAAAGCAGCTGTTTTATAGTCTAGATTAACAATGCTCTTGTTCGTAAAAAGTCCGATGTCCACTTCATATTTCCCTCCCAGCAAGGGCAGCTTTGGCACTACATAACGGACACGATGGATTCCCTTGGTTTTGGGAATTTTTATACCATCCAAATGCGTGTTGGGACCAAAAATATACTGACGGTCAAGAGTATAAAAAGCAACCCCCACCAATGGTTCGCTGGAAAGATCATCCAATAACTCATACTCAATATCTACAGAAAAATCATCAAAAGTTTTTAAGGTTTCTTTGTCACAGGAAACATTTGTTATTTTTCCAAGATTTGCCACAAATTCCATCGGTTCAGGCAACGGACTTCCCTCTTCCAGAGCTTTCTGTTCCATTGATTCTTTGAGCATTTCACTTTCATACATGTCGATGACATGAGAAACATCGTCAAACATTCGCATTTCACCCTGATCGATCCAAACCCCTTTGGTACAAAAACGTTTGATTTGTTCAAGCGTATGGGAAACAAAGAGCACGGTTTTTCCCGATGCCTTGAATTCCTCCATCTTATTAATGCATTTAATCTGAAATTTTGCATCGCCAACAGCCAGAACCTCATCGACAATCAATATTTCCGGATCCACATTAATCGCAGTTGCAAAGGCCAAGCGGGCAAACATCCCGCTGGAATAGGTTTTAACCGGCTGATAGATATATTCCCCAATTTGAGCAAAATTGACAATATCGTCTAACTTCTCGTCCATTTCTTCTTTGCTGTAGCCCATGATCAGACCATTGGAATAGATATTTTCAATTCCCGTGTATTCAGGATTAAACCCTGTTCCCAACTCCAGTAACGCTGACACTTTTCCGTCAACATAAACATTACCCTTTGTCTGAGTCAGAACTCCTGAAATGATTTTCAGCAGGGTCGACTTTCCTGATCCATTCTTACCCACAATCCCAATGGATTCACCTTTTTTTATTTCCAGATTAATATTGTTTAACGCGTAAAATTTATGATGATATTCTTTTTTCTTAATGAGACTCATTGATTCTTTTAAGCGATCCATGGGTCGTTGATAGAGCTGATAAATTTTTGTAACATCTTCAATTTTTATTGCTACATCTGACATGTTTTCCTCCACTGATCTGTGATCAACATTTTTCTATAAAACATCAGCAAAATGTGGTCTTAGTTTTCGATAGACTGCGATTCCGATTAGCAACATTACAAACGAAAATCCCCAAAAATATGCAGTCATCACTGGATGTTCCCAAAACCAGCCAGTGCCGAAAAAGCTTTCCCGATATCCTTGGACAATGTAGTATAAAGGGTTTAATTTCATAATCCATAATAGATTTTCAGGATATGTTTCAACAGGTACTACAATTGGGGTTCCCCAAAACAAAACCTGCATTCCCACATTAATAAATTGTAGAATATCGGTGAAAAATGGTTGTAGTGAAGCAGTTATCCATGTTAGTCCTGTTAAAAAAACGATTAAACAGAATAAATAATACACAATTTGTAAAAAGTAAGGCGTCAATGAATGACCATAAATGAATAACATCACTAAAGCAAAACCAATGAAGAAAATATGAGTATATAATGATGATATTATTTTAACTGTTGGCAGAATTTTAATGTTAAAGGTTACCTTTTTAACCAAGTAACTGTATTCACGAAAACAATTCGTGCCATTCACCAGACATTCTGAAAAGAAAAACCAGACAATGATACCCGTGATGAGATATAAAATAAAAGGAACTCCGCCTGTCGGGGGTGATTTCAAGCCCACACCAAAAACAAACCAATAGACTGCAATGTTAACAGTCGGCTGAATAAACGCCCACATAATGCCTAAAAACGATCCTGCATACCGGGATTTAAAATCATTTATTGAAAATTTCTGGATTAGTTTCCGATTTGCATACAAATCTCTAATATAATCCATTAAATCTTTAAATAAGTACAAACTGACACCTCATTCTTATTTTTAAATGAAAAAGCACAAAAAATGTGCTTTTTCATTTGTATCTATTCTACTTCTTTGAGTACATATTTTCATAATACTGCTGATAGTCGCCAGACTTTACCTGCTCCAGCCATGCCTGGTTATTTAAGTACCATTCAATGGTTTCAGCAATCCCCTGTTCAAAAGTATAGGATGGTTCCCAACCCAGTTCAGCGGTAATTTTTGAATTATCAATGGCATAACGACGATCATGTCCCAAGCGGTCTTCAACGTAGGTAATTAAATCTTTGCTGATTTTTGAGCCATCATTATCAATCTTGTATTTTCCCGAACGGAGCATGTTGCCCACATCCTCAATAATTAAATTCACAATTTCAATATTGGCCTTCTCATTGTTTCCGCCAATATTATAAACTTCACCTTCTACCCCTTTTTCAAGGATGGTATCAATGCCGCTGCAGTGATCTTTCACGTGCAGCCAATCTCTTATCTGCATGCCATCGCCATAAACCGGCAAGCTTTTTAGCGCCACCACATTTGAAATCATCAGTGGAATCAGTTTTTCCGGGAAATGATAGGGTCCGTAATTATTGGAACAGCGGCTGATTGTGATCGGCAGTTTAAAGGTTTGGCCGTAGGAACGCACCACTAAATCAGCACTGGCCTTTGAAGCTGAATAGGGACTGTTGGGAGCGATGGGAGTCGATTCAGTGAACAGCCCGGTTTTTCCCAACGCACCATACACTTCATCGGTAGATACCTGATGATAACGAACTCCTGCCCGATAGGTCGGATAGCCATTTTCATCTTTTCCGGTTTGCCAGTGGTTTTTGGCTTCGTCCAGCAGTACCAGGGTTCCCATTACATTGGTTTGTATAAAAATCTCCGGATCTTCAATGCTGCGATCCACATGAGATTCGGCGGCAAAGTTAACCACCGTATCAAAATCATATTTTTCAAAAAGGTCGTGGATAAAAGGACGGTCAACGATGTCCCCTTTTTCAAAAACATAATTGGGGTTGTTTTCAATATCCGTTAGGTTTTCCAGATTTCCGGCATAGGTTAAAACATCTAAATTGACGATTTTATAATCCGGGTGCTGATTCAGCATATATTTTACAAAGTTAGAGCCAATAAATCCGGCACCACCGGTGACTAATACTGTTTTCATGATTACTCCTTCTATCTATATAAATACGATCTATTCAAATCTTAACGAATCTCTAATTTCGCTTAAAAAAGGAAGCTGTCCGTCTTTTTCCGATAGCAGCACCTCATCAATTTTATCCAGCGGCCACTCAATGCCCACTTCCGGATCATTCCAGCGGATGCCGCCATCGTATTCCGGGGCATAAAGGTTGGTGCATTTGTAGTTAAACACCGCTTCTTCTGATACCACCATGAATCCATGGGCAAAACCTTCCGGCACATAAAACATGGTCTTGTTTTTTTCAGTCAAAAGCACCCCAGCCCATTGTCCATAGGTGGGTGATCCATTTCTTAGATCGACAGCAACATCAAATACTTCACCTTGGGTTACCCGTACCAGTTTTCCCTGGGTAAATTTCGTCTGAAAATGCAGTCCTCGCAACACGCCCTTTGAGGACTTAGATTCATTGTCCTGAACAAATCGCATCGTCAATCCAACTTTGTGAAATTCTTCTTCATTATAGGCTTCCATAAAATACCCACGGTCATCACCAAAAACGGAAGGTTCAATAATAACCAATCCCTCAATTTTTGTTTTTATTACATTTATTTTTGCCATCTTGTCTCCTATTTAACCTTAGCACACTGAATCAGATACTGTCCGTATGCCGTTTTCTTCAGCGGTTCTGCCAATTTAAGAAGTTGTTCCTTGTCAATGAAATCTCTTAGATAAGCAATTTCTTCAATACAGGCCACATAAAGGCCCTGTCGTTTTTGAATAGTTTCCACAAAATTGGACGCTTCAATTAAGCTGTCATGAGTTCCGGTATCAAGCCATGCCATGCCTCGGCCAAAAAGCTCAACCTTTAAATCCCCCTGTGCTAAATACGTTTCATTTACGGTGGTAATTTCCAACTCACCTCGCGCTGAAGGTTTGATATTTTTAGCAATCTCAACGACTGAGTTATCATAAAAATAAAGTCCCGGAACAGCAAAATTGGATTTTGGTTCGGTTGGTTTTTCTTCGATGGAAAGAACCGTACCGTTTTTGGCAAACTCAACCACACCATAACGTTCCGGATCGGTTACCGGGTAGCCAAAAATCACCGCGCCATTTTCCAGTTCAGCCGCTTTTCTGAGGGTTTCGGTAAAGCCATGGCCATAGAAGATATTGTCTCCCAGTACCAAAGCTACATTATCATCGCCAATGAATTTTTCTCCAATAATAAAAGCCTCTGCCAGGCCGTTGGGTTCATCTTGTATTGCATATGAAAAATTCAATCCCAATTCTTCTCCCGAACCAAAGAGTCTTTCAAACATCGGCAGATCATGGGGGGTGGAAATTATTAAAATATCTTTAATCCCAGCCAGCATCAAAGTTGACAAGGGATAGTAAATCATTGGTTTGTCATAAATAGGCAGTAATTGTTTTGATACTGCCCGGGTGATCGGATAAAGCCGTGTGCCGGAACCTCCAGCTAATATAATACCTTTCATCATTGCCTCTTCTCTTCTATTTCAATTTTATTTCAAATTCTCCAGATACGCTGCCAAAGATTCCTGCCAGGTTCTGAAGTGATTCATATTCAGGTCTTTTAAGGCCTTGTTTTCAAGTACCGAATATTTTGGTCGGGGCGCCGGGCGCACAAATTGTTCTGAAGTCACCGGTTCAACCGCTATTTTGATGCCGGACAATCTGAAGATTTCCAAAGCAAAATCATACCAGCTGCATTGTCCCTCGCAGGTACCATGGTAATATCCATAGTGGTCGGTTTGGATCAAATCAATAATGGCTACCGCCAGGTCAACGGTGCTGGTTGGCGAACCCACCTGATCATCCACAACTGTCAGTTTGGGATTTTTGGATGCCAGATCCAGCATGGTTTTTACAAAGTTATTGCCATCGCCATACAACCAGGCAGTTCGGACAACAAAATATTTGGGGACAATCCCGGAAACTGCTTTTTCACCAGCCGCTTTACTTTCACCATAAACGGTTTTAGGATCGATTAGATCGGTTTCCACATAAGGACGCAATATGCCATCCGCTTTTATCCCCGCCCCATCAAACACATAATCGGTGGAAACCTGAACTAGAACGATATCCTGGTCTCTCGCGATTTCCGCTAAATACTCTGGGCCTGTCGCATTGATCGCCATTGCCAATTCTCGCTGAGTTTCGCATCCATCGACATTGGTCAGTGCACCACAATTGATGATAACCGTCGGCTGCTCTTTATTAATAATTGCTGCAATTTTTTCTTTATCGGTAATGTCAAATTCCGGGATGTCATATCCAACATGAACAATCTTTTTTTCTTTAAGCTGCCGGGTTAATTCCCGACCCAGTTGACCATTAGAACCGGTTAATAAAATTTTCATATTCCACCTTATTTCATCGTTCTTTATCGTGTTGATTTTTATAGTTTTCACCATTTTTTTAGCTGTTAAGCCATAAAAATTCATTGTCATTATACTTTATATAGGCAAAAAAGTCTATTTTTTTCTAGATTCTTTCGAGTTTTTAAGATACTCAAACCGATTGTAACCATCATTTTTTAAATGATTATCTGTTTCTTATTTAATATTCAATGTTTTTTTAAGCATATTTATGGTATCATAATTTGATATGATTTGAACTCGCGAATCGAAAGGAATCTTTTATGAAAAAGAAAATAATTTTAGTCATCCTATTTTTGCTTGTCTCGCTGATAGGTACAGGACTAGTTTATGGATTTAATACCCTCAGCCAAATAAATGAAATGGTTACCGAACCCAAATTGGATGAGGCTGAACTTAAGGTAAATAACAATCTTGATATTGATACTGTGAATATTGCTGTTTTTGGTGTCGATGGGCGAAGTGATATTGAAGGTGATCGTACCGATACTATTATGATTGTCTCCCTGGATTTTAAGAAGGGAAATATCAAAGTTACTTCCATCATGCGTGACCTGCTGGTTCAAATCCCTGAAACCAAGGACACTTATGAGAGCTTTGACAAAATTAACGCTGCTTATGCCTATGGCGGACCAGAACTTACGGTAAAAACAATTAATGAAAATTTTGATATGAATATTACCGATTATGTCATCGTCAATTTCGATGCGATGGTGGATACCGTTGATGCGCTTGGTGGTGTTGAAGTTAATGTGAAAAATGAAGACGTTCTGGAATGGACGAATAAATATATTGATGATGTTAATGATAAGGTTGGCAAATCCGATCCTAAGCTTGAAACCACAGGTGTTCAAACCATTACTGGTGTTCAGGCTCTTGCCTATGCCAGAAACCGTTTCAGCGATGATGATTTTTATCGTACCGAACGCCAGCGGGAAGTAGTGGGACAAATTGCTCATAAAGCATTTAACATCGATATGTCCACTGGTATCAGTCTTTTAAGTAAGGTTTATCCCTATATCAAAACCACTCTTTCCATCAGCGAACTTACCACCTATGCAAAGGCTTTTCTGGAATCTCCCGACAAACAATTTTTGGAGTTCCGGCTACCAACTGATGCTGATGTAACCACCGCCATGATCAACAGTGTTTCTTATGTGGTTCCCAATACGCTTGCTGACAATGTGGTTGCGCTACATGCCTTTATCTATGGACCGGTTCAAACGGCCGCCTCGACCAATACGGGTTCGGCAACCACCACCGGTGACAGTTCATCAACAACTACCAATCAAAGCAGTACCAGTGGGACCTCATCGGATTCCGGTAACAGAACCAATGTAACCAGTCCCGTTACCAACTCAAACTCCAGTACCACATCGGGCACTAGCTCCGGCTCAACAACTGGCACAAGTTCAGGCTCTGGTAGCTACACTGCTTATGTTCCATCTGATCGCGTGAAAGAAATAAGTGATGCCATTGCCTACTATGCTGGTGTCGGTTCCTCATCTTCCTATAGCGAACCCACCACCCAGAACAACAGTGATTATTCACCTTCAACCGATTCTGGTTCCAGCTACACTAACACTGAATCCTCGGGATCTGGTTCATCCAGTTCTGGTAGCGGTAGCACCTCCGGTTCAGATTCATCGAGTTCTGGCAGCGGCAGTTCCACCGGATCGGACTCCTCCAGTTCTGGCAGCAGTAGTTCTTCTGGATCAGATTCCTCCAGTTCAGGCTCTGACTCCGGCAGTGGTACGAGCACCGAAACTACAAATTAGCTTAAAATAATTCAAACGAATAAAAGGCATCATCCTGTATCTTCAGGATGATGCCTTTTGATTTTCTAATTGACTCTGATGTTAGCCTTCGATTAAATCGGTTACCTTTTTTTTGAGCAATTCTTTTTTTGACATCGCTTCTGCTTTTGTTTTTCCGGTCACTGAGAAATATATTTTCAGTTTTGGTTCTGTGCCCGAAGGACGCAGGGCAAACCAGGAATAGTCATCAAACACAAATTTCAGAACATTGGATTTAGGCAAATCGATGGCTATTTTTGCTCCCGAAATTAAATCATTACTCACCCCGGCTTCATAATCATTGAAGTTAACCAATTTTGTATCGGCAAAACCCGGGAAGTCAGCATTTCTGAATTTCTCCATGATTTCGATGATCTTGCTTTTCCCTTCAATCCCTTCAAGGGTCAACGCCACCACATCTTCAATAAAGAAACCATGCTTTTCATAGAGTGCCAACAGCGCCTCATAAAGCGTCAATCCCTGTTTTTTATAATAGTCGGTCATTTCGCAAACCAATGCTGAAGCCACCACGGCATCCTTGTCCCGGGCATAATTGCCAGCCAGATAACCATAACTTTCTTCGTAGCCAAAGGCAAAGGTATAATCACCAGTTTTTTCAAAATCAGTCATGCATTCGCCGATGTATTTAAACCCGGTTAAGACATCCAATACCGCCGCCCCATGGGATTTTGCCACGATCCCACCCAGTTCGCTGGTCACAATGGTTTTAATAACAACCTTGTTGGCTGGCAAATCAGTTCTGGTTTTGAGGTAATAATCAACTAATAAAGCGCCGGTTTGGTTCCCGGTAAACACTTCAAAGTCGCCTTGCTGATTTCTGCCAACCACGCCAACCCGATCACAATCGGGATCGGTGC
Source organism: uncultured Acetobacterium sp. (assembly GCF_963664135.1). Taxonomy (NCBI): domain Bacteria; kingdom Bacillati; phylum Bacillota; class Clostridia; order Eubacteriales; family Eubacteriaceae; genus Acetobacterium; species uncultured Acetobacterium sp. The sequence continues at coordinate 2,101,676 of NZ_OY760905.1, forward strand.
CAATAATAATATCAGCATTGCGTTCGTTGGCCAGCGCCATGGCCAACGTAAACACCGAGCGATCCTCAGGATTTGGATAAGGTGCGGTGGTAAAATCACCGTCCGGCAATTCCTGTTCCGGTACCACGATTACCTGTTGATATCCCAATTCTGCCAAAACTCGTCGGACCGGCTTATTACCAGATCCATGAAGCGGCGTATAGACAACTTTCAGCGCACTGTCAGGATTCGGATAACAAATGGCGGTAACCGCATCGGTGAAGGCATTATCCATTTTGGCACCAACCATTTTAATGATTTTCTGATTGAGCCCAGCTGCCAAGGTCATAATCGGAATATCGAAGATGTCCTTTATTTTTTCGATTTCGGCAATCAGGGCATCAGCCGAAGCAGTAACCATTTGCCCGCCATCCGGACCGTAAACCTTGTAGCCATTATATTCTTTGGGATTATGAGAGGCGGTAATCACAATTCCACCGGCTGCATTTAAATTACGGACTGCAAAAGAAAGTTCCGGGGTTGGTCGCAACTCTTCAAAAAGGTAGGCCGCAATGCCCATCTTTCCCAGAACGCCAGCTGCTGTTTCGGCGAATTCTCGGGATAAATGGCGGGAATCATAGGCAATGACCACACCTTTTTCCCAATTCTGAATATCCTGGCGCAGCAAATATTTTCCCAATCCATAGGTTACTTTTGCCACTGTATAAATATTCATCCGATTGTTGCCAGCACCCATTTTTCCCCGCATTCCTCCGGTTCCAAACTCTAGGTCCGTATAAAAACGATCTTCGATTTCTTTCTCATCAGTTATTGCTTCAAGCTCCTGACGAAGAAACTGATCCAAATCCGGCTGATCCAGCCAGTGATGATATGCTTTTTTATAGTCCATCGTGTTTCCTTTCTTCGGAAGTTAACTGGTGATCACAGTACCCTCGTCTCACCAAATCAGCTTATCTACTTCGCAATTTATTTGAATAGGATCTCCAAATACTTTTTAAAGTCGGCGCCCAATTTGTCATCCCGCAAACCATATTCAACTGTTGCCTGGAGAAAACAAAGCTTATCTCCCACATCATAGCGTTTACCGATAAAATCATAGGCAAACATCGCTTCTCTTTCAGCCAGGGTTTTTAATCCATCGGTAAGCTGAATTTCGCCACCGGCACCTTTACCGGTATGTTCGAGAATATCAAAAATCCCCGGCGTAATAATGTAGCGTCCTAAGATTGCCATATTAGAGGGCGCCGTACCAATGGCGGGTTTTTCCACCAGATCATTGACCTTGAGCAGTCGCTCGCCAACGGACTCGCCCGAAATAATACCATATTTATTAACTTGATCGGGAGCAACCTGCTGAACGCCAATAACTGAGGCACCATATGCTTCATAAATCTCAACCATTTGTTTTAGGGCCGGGTTTTCATCATTGTAAACAATGTCGTCGCCTAGCACTACCGCAAAGGGTTCGTCACCCACAAATTCTTTGGCACAAAGCACCGCATGGCCTAACCCCTTGGCTTCTTTTTGCCGGACAGAAAAAACTTTTGCCATGTTGGTGATGGCCTCCACTTCCGCTAGCGCCTCATCTTTGCCGCCGGCTCTTAAAAGGGCTTCAAGCTCGGGCACTTTGTCAAAGTGGTTGAGGATACTTTCTTTATTGCGGCCATTGATGATCAGGATCTCTTCAATTCCCGACGCAACGATTTCTTCAATAATGTATTGGATCGTTGGTTTGTCCACAATTGGCAACATTTCTTTGGGAATTGATTTGGTAATGGGTAAAAATCGGGTCCCCAACCCGGCAGCTGGAATCACTGCTTTTCGAATTTTTTTCATGTTATTTTATCTCTCTTTCAGGAATCCCCAAACCAGAATAAATAAATCCTTTTGGTGGGTTTTCCCCAAATAAATTTCTGAAATCAAAGAAATATCGGTCATTCATCAGGCTTCTTACCTTTTCATGATCCATGCCTTTAAATTGTCGCCAACTGGTAATCAGAACAATCGCATCGGCTCCCAGAGCGGCATCATAGGTATCTTCGCAATAGGTAATTTCATCTTTTTCATTATGCAAGCGCCATTTGGCTTCCTGGGTACCTTCGGGACAATAGATTCGTACCGTAGCACCCGCCTCAACCAGGCCTTTAATTATATTAATGGACGGCGCTTCCCGCATATCGGTGGTTTCCGGCTTATATGACAGCCCTAAAATACCGATGGTTTTGCCCTCGATATTTCCCATGGTGCGCTTAATTTTCTCGACCATTTTATTCTTTTGTTTTTCATTCGCATTGATGGCACCACTTAGTACCATAAATTCTTCGCCATAGGCTTTGGCAATTTCCCGCAGGGCTTTTGAATCTTTGGGCAAATCACTGCCCCCGTAACCAGGTCCGGCGTCCAAATAATCGGGACCGATCCGGTGGTCACGACCAATGCCGTTGGCAACATCGAGAATGTTTGCATTAGCATTCTCACAAAGTAAGGCCATCTCATTGATAAACGAAAGTTTAATGGCTAAAAAAGCATTTACTCCATATTTTATCATCTCTGCACTTTGGGGATCCGTGATGATATAGTTTTCTTCCTGGACATGAAGACTGTCATAAAGACTTTTCAATCGCTCAATTGCCGGTTTTGAATCCGACCCAATGACAACCCGTTCTGGCACCAGACAATCTTTGATCATGGAACCTTTGCGGGCAAAATCCGGATTGCTTATGACATCAAAAGGTATTTCAACCTCCCGCTCATCAAGGGCTTTTTGAATGGTTTGTTTAATCACCTGACAGGTTCCAGGCGGTACCGTTGATTTGATCACCACGGTCACCTCATTTTCGATATGATTACCGATGCTTTGAGCAATGGGTTTCATAAACCGCAGGTCAGGAAAATCATTGTCATCGGTTGGCACTTCGCAGGTAATAAAAATTATTTCGCTCTTCTTTACAGCATTTTGAATATTTGAGCTGAAATACAGTCGTCCAGATGCTGCCGAAGCGGCAACGAGTGACTTGAGTCCCGGTTCGTAAATCGGCAATTCACCTTCGTTGAGCATATTGATTGTTTCTTCATCCATATCAACGCAAATGACATTCACGTCAGAATCGGACAAAATTGAACCATAGGTGATCCCTAAAATGCCCAATCCAATAATACAAATATTCATTGTTTAACCTCCGTTAGCCCTAATAATTTTTACCACTCTGTCAAAGTTGATCTTTCGAAAATAATCCGTGTACTGCTTATTCTTAAGAGTTCACTTTCGCATTAATATAATGATTTCATTACAAATTATAGCACAGAACCCCAACCTTTTAAACACTTGCTCCCAATAAATATAAACAAAAGCCGAGATTCCATGGGAATCCCGGCTTTTAAAATAATGCTTATTAATGATGTTCTTTTGTATTGATTCGGATAATTGCTCTTTGTAAAGCAATTTGAGCTCGCGCTGCATCGTATTTACTGTCTTTAAGTCGTTGCAGAGCTCTATCCTTTGCTTCCTTAGCCCGTTCAAGATCAATATCTTCCGGCCATTCAGCTGCATCGGTTAGAATAATCGTTTCTTCGGGATTAATCGTTGCAAATCCCCCCAAAAGGGTTCCATATTTTTTACTTTTATCCCCAAAAATAATTTGAAATGTGCTGCATGCAAGTGTCGTCGTTAATGGGGTGTGTCCTGGAAGTATTGCAAATTCACCTTCGGTTCCTCTGACAACAATCCGTTCGATATCACCATCATAAAAAACTCCGGTGGGCGCTATGATTTTTAATCTGAAAGTTTCAGCCATTAAAACTCACCTCGACTAACCTTTTAATTTTTTTGCTTTAGCAACGGCGTCTTCAATGGTTCCCACCAATAAGAAGGCTATTTCTGGTAAATCATCATGTTTTCCTTCTAGGATTTCTCGGAAGCCTTTAATGGTTTCTCCAATGGGTACATAGATCCCTGGAGTACCAGTAAATTGTTCAGCTACGTTGAAAGGCTGAGACAGGAATCGTTCAATTTTTCGGGCACGACCAACAACGATTTTATCGGCATCCGATAATTCATCCATACCAAGAATGGCGATGATATCCTGTAATTCTTTGTATCGTTGTAAGATTTCCTGCACTTCTCGAGCTGTTTCATAATGTTCTTTACCAACAATTTTGGGATCAAGAATACGAGAAGTCGAATCCAGTGGATCTACCGCAGGATAGATACCTTTTTCGGTGATCGCACGATTTAGAACCGTTGTTGCATCCAAATGCGCAAATGTAGTTGCTGGAGCAGGGTCAGTTAAGTCATCGGCAGGTACATAAACAGCCTGAACGGATGTGATTGATCCCTTACTTGTTGATGTTATACGTTCCTGCAGCGCACCCATTTCAGTGGCTAGTGTTGGTTGATAACCAACCGCACTTGGCATCCGGCCGAGTAGCGCCGAAACTTCTGAACCCGCTTGGGTAAACCGGAAAATATTATCGATGAAAAGAAGTACATCCTGACCTTCTACATCACGAAAATACTCAGCCATGGTTAAACCTGATAGGGCAATACGCATTCTGGCTCCTGGTGGCTCATTCATTTGGCCGAAGCACAGTGCAGTTTTGTTAATAACCCCAGATTCCACCATTTCGTAGTAAAGGTCATTTCCTTCTCGGGTACGTTCGCCAACCCCGGCAAAAACGGATAAGCCACCGTGCTGGGTTGCAATATTATTAATTAATTCCTGAATTAGTACGGTTTTACCAACACCAGCACCACCAAAAAGCCCAATTTTACCACCTCGAACGTAAGGACAGATTAAATCAACAACTTTAATTCCTGTTTCAAACATTTCTGGTTGAGTTTGTTGTTCTTCAAAACTTGGTGGATGACGATGGATTGGGTGCATAACTACACCGGTCGTATCAAAAGGTTTTCCATCAATCGGTTCACCCAAAACGTTAAACATTCTCCCTAAGGTTTCTTTCCCTACAGGCACCTGAATCGATGCTCCGGTATCCACTGCTTTTTGACCTCTAACGAGACCATCAGTTGAATCCATGGCAATACATCTGACAATATCATCCCCAAGCTGCTGAGCTACCTCAACAACCAAGATATGTCCACTGAGTTCTATATTAACTGCGTTGTTCAATTTTGGCAGTTCGTCTTTTTGAAATTTAACATCGACGACTGGTCCAATAACCTGAACAACCTTTCCAATATTTTGGGTCATTCCCTATAACCTCCTTGTGCAAAATAATTTACACTCATTATTTATACTTATAACATGATGTCAACTTTTTCAGCCAACAATTTTTAGATGCTTTAGTTTAGTGCCTCGGCACCGCTGACAATTTCTGAAATTTCCTGGGTAATTGCCGCCTGACGCACCCGGTTGAATTTTAGGGTTAAGGCATCAATCATATCATTGGCATTTGTTGTTGCCGATTCCATCGCAGTACGACGAGCGCCTTGTTCACTGGCGGCACTTTCAATCATTGCGCCATACAAGGTGTTCGCAACATAATTCGGAATGAGATAATCCAACAGCGTTTCAGGATCAGGCTCGTAGAGCATTCCGGTTAAATCTTTTTTTGTTTCAGCTACTTCGACAATTTTTTCTTTTTTTATCGGTTTAAGATCTTCTGCTTCCAACGGCAACAACTGCATCATATATGGATGCTGAGAAATAGTTGACAAGAATCTGGTATAAACCAGGTACACTTCATCAAATTCCTCATTTTTAAATCCTGCCATCACTAGTGCCGCAATCTGTCTCGCCTTGAAAAAATCCGGATGCTCTGAAATACCAAGGAACTCTTCTTGAATTTTATAGTCGCGATTTCTAAAATGATCGCGACCGCGGGCTCCCACAGCAAATATTACTGCGTTATTCTTATCTTTGATATGTTCTTCGACTTTTTTGGCCACATTTACATTGTAACCACCAGCCAAACCTTTGTCACCGGTAATGACAATATAGGCGGTTTTTTTAACTTCACGCTGGTTCATAAAAACATTTCGCGATTTTCCCGTTCGTTCAACAATGCGACCCATACTGTGTATCATTGACTCAAAATAAGGATATCGATTTTCAGCAAGCTCACGACTTTTTCTGAGCTTTGCCGATGCTACCATTTCCATGGCATGAGTGATTTGCTTGGTGCTGTTTACACTTTTTATCCGACGTTTAATATCTTGTACATTCTCTGCCACTCGAAATCACCTCCGCTGACAATTTATAAAGATTTAAAGAAAACTTTTTTATAAGCTTCTAAACATTCAGCAAACCCTTTGACAACCTCATCTGAGAGGCCGTCTTTTCCTTTAGCTTTGGTCATGATTTCAGCGTAATTTTCATGCGCATATTTCATTAATCCCTTTTCAAATGCTTGAATATCTTTTACCTCAACATCAAGGATGAAGCCATTTGTCGCAGCAAAAAGAATCAGTACCTGATCTTCAACCTTCATCGGGTCATATTGATCCTGTTTTAAGATCTCTACAATTCGTTCCCCTTTATCCAATTGAGCCTTAGTAGCGTCATCAAGATCTGATCCAAATGATGCGAAAGATGCCAACTCACGGTATTGAGCATACTCAATCCGAAGTGGACCAGCAACTTTTTTCATGGATTTAATCTGGGCATCCCCACCAACTCGAGATACAGAGATCCCCGGGTTAACAGCAGGACGGATACCGGAACGGAAAAGTTCCGCTTCCAAGAAGATCTGACCATCGGTAATGGAAATTACATTAGTTGGGATATAAGCCGATACATCACCAGCCTGGGTTTCAATAATTGGCAATGCGGTAATGGAACCACCGGCTTTTAATTTCGCAGCCCGTTCCAACAACCGTGAATGGAGGTAGAAAACATCCCCTGGATAGGCTTCACGTCCTGGCGGACGACGAAGAATCAGGGACATGGCTCGGTAAGCAACTGCATGTTTAGATAAATCATCATATATAATGAGGACATCTTTTTGTTGTTCTTTCATGAAATACTCACCCATGGTAACTCCGGCATAGGGTGCTAAATATTGCAGTGGTGCCAATTGAGCGGCTCCAGCTGAAACAATAATGGTATAGTCCATGGCGTTGTTTTCTTCCAGCTTCCCAACAATCTGGGCAACGGTTGATTCTTTTTGTCCAATTGCAACATAAATACAGATAACATCTTCACCCTTTTGGTTAATGATCGTATCAATAGCCAGGGCTGTTTTTCCGGTTTGTCTATCGCCGATAATCAACTCACGTTGACCACGACCGATCGGAATCATGGAGTCAATTGCTTTATATCCGGTTTGAATTGGTTGATTTACCGATTCACGTTCAATAACCCCGGAAGCCTTAACTTCAACTGGACGACGATGGTCGGTAACGATCGGGCCTTTTCCATCAATTGGAAGTCCCAAAGCATTTACGACACGACCGATCATTGCCTCACCAACCGGTACTTCAACAATACGACCGGTACAGCGAACGATATCGCCTTCAACAATGTTGTCATCATAACCTAGTAGAACACAACCTACGTTATCTTCTTCAAGATTTAGTACCATCCCGTAAACATCGTTAGGGAAAGCTAGCAGCTCACCTGCCATGGCATTTTCCAAGCCATGGACACGGGCAACCCCATCCCCAACTTGAATGACAGTACCGACATCAACGACTTCAAGTTTATCTTCATATCGTTCTATTTCACTTTTAATAATTTGACTTATTTCTTCTGGTCGGAGATTCAACTTTACTCACCTCGTTTATTGTAGTCTTAAACTATTCATTTGCGTTTTCATTTGGTTTAGCTGATTTTTGATGCTACCATCGATGATTTGATCACCAACATAAACCACTGCGCCGCCAAGGATGGATTCATCAAGTTTATTATCGAGAATTACCTTTTTATTAAATCGCAACGCCAGTTTTTCTTCAAGAGCAACACGCTGGGCCTCATCCAGGGGAACTACCGTTAAAACAGTAGCTTCAACCATATTTTTATAAGGAAACACCAACTGCCTAAAATCATTATGGATTTCTATAAGAAATTCAAATCGATTTTTATCCAATAGAATATTTAAAAAATTATTTAGATATTGATTTAATGATTTTCTTAAAACTCGGTCTAAAATACCCTTCTTTTCTGAAGTATTAATTGAAGGGGTCAGCATGAGATCCATTAATCCGGACTCAGACTTGAAAAGATCTATGACCGAAGAAAACTCATCAAACATTGCATCAACAATTTCCTTATCAACCGCAGTGTCAAATAAAGCCTGGGCATATCTTTTCGCTACTAAACTCATTTAGCTTCTCCTACCTTGTCGATAAAGTCCAGGATCATCGCTTCATGTTGTTTTTGATCCATAGATTTGTGAATAATCTTTTCAGCCGCAAAGAGTGAAAGATCAACAATGTTGGATTTAACCTCGTTCATAGCTTTAGCTTTTTCAAACTCAATTTCGGCCATCGCTTTAACAAGCATTGCCTTCGACTCATCATGAGCTTTTTCAAGAATTTCCTGACGTTGAGCTTGTCCCGCTGCGTTGGCATCCCGGATGATATCACGCTCTTGCGCTTTGATATCCGCGATTAAGCCTTCGTATTGAGCTTTTAATGCCGCCGCTGAAGCGTTTTTTTCTGTTGCACCTTTTATTTCAGCATCAACACCATCTTGTCGTTTTGTCATAACAGCTTTAATTTTTGCATAAAAGAAATGTTTTACCACAAAAAAGAAGATGAGAAAATTGATCAGGGTAGCAATCATTTCTCTTGCGTCTATGCTAACTAATCCAGTTGTTTCCAATATAACAGCCCCCTTTCTAATTAAACATATTTTGTTTTGTCATTCTAGAGTCCGTCCGATCTTAACCAAGCAATGGGTTTGCAAAAAGCAAAATCAATGCAACGATCAATCCGAAAATACCACAGGTTTCAGCTACCGCTGCACCAATTAACATGGTTTTAATAATATCGCCCTGTGCTTCTGGCTGACGTCCTACTGCTTCGGCGGCTTTACCACCTGCAAAACCCTGGCCAATACCAGGTCCGATTCCCGCGATCATTGCCAAACCAGCACCGATTGCTGATGCAGCTTTAATAATAAATAAACCTTCCATTTTTTCCTCCTAAGTTTTGTAGCGAACTTATTTCTAAATTTTCTTAGCCAAGCAGTGGATTTGCGAAAAGTAAAATCAATGCAACAATCAAACCAAAGATACCGCAGGTTTCTGCTACCGCTGCACCAATCAACATGGTTTTAATGATATCGCCTTGTGCTTCTGGCTGGCGTCCTACTGCTTCGGCGGCTTTACCACCTGCAAAACCCTGGCCAATACCAGGTCCGATTCCTGCGATCATTGCCAGACCAGCACCGATTGCTGATGCAGCTTTAATTATAAATAATCCTTCCATTTTTTCCTCCTAAGTTTTATAGTGCTCTTTTAACTGCTTTTTTTAATTCTCTTAACCAAGTAATGGATTTGCGAAAAGTAAAATCAATGCAACAATCAAACCAAAGATACCGCAGGTTTCTGCTACCGCTGCACCAATCAACATGGTTTTGATAATATCTCCTTGTGAATCAGGTCGCATTCCTACTGCTTCCGCCGCTTTACCACCGGCAAAACCCTGGCCGATACCAGGCCCAATCCCTGCAATCATCGCTAACCCGGCACCAATGGCTGATGCTGCCTTAACAATGGTTAAACCGTCAAACTGACTCAAAAACGATAGTATACTGTTTTCCATTATCCTATTTCCTCCATCTTTTCCTTATTGATCAATACCTTTTGCTACAAATACCATGGTCAGCATTGTAAAGACAAAGCTTTGCAGTGCAGCAACAAATCCGTCAAAATAGAAATGTAATGGAATTGGAATAATTAAACCTACATACATCATTTCTGTCAGACCAGCATATACCAGACCCATGATAATAACGCCGCCAGTCATGTTTCCAAAGAGACGAAAACCCATGGAAAGGGGCAGTGTGAACTGCTCAAGGATATTAATTGGCAATAAGAAAGGCAGGGGTTCAATGTACTCCTTTGCGTAATGCTTAATCCCAACTGACCGAATGCTGTTGAAATGAATCATACAGAATGTCATAATCGCCAAAGTGAACGTTACATTCAAATCAGCAGTTGGTGCTCTCAGACCAATAAAGCCGCTTACATTACAAAATACGAGAAACATCATCAGCGAAAGCATATAAGCCCCAAACCGCATTTTGTCTTTGCCCATGGTTGAGCCAACCAGGTTGTCCATCGTTGTAACAATGGTTTCCCCGATAATTTGAGCTATTCCCGGACGTCCCTCTGCTTTCAAATTTTTTGTTAAAGCAAAGAAAATTACAAACGCTATTGCCATGATTATCCAGGTATTGACGATCGTTTCCGTTAATTCGAATCCAAAAATAGTCATGTAAATCTCTGGACCATTCATTTTTTTTCACCTCACTATCTAGGCTAGTTTTAAAACCGCCTTGTTTATTTTTTGACCTTTTTACGCTTCTTTTGTAGAAACGCTTTTTTTTGAAAAAATTTGAGTAATATAGATAGATACTTTTGTCGCAACTAAACCAAGTAAAACACCAATGATGTTTAACCAGGGGATTATAATTGCAATGTATATAATAACACCGGTCGCTAAGTAGCGCATGAAATATCTGGTCTGAAGATATCCTGGCACCTGTCCCGATGGCATTTTTATCGCTTTTTCACATGTCCATTGTAAAACTTTAAAATTGAGAATACTGCAGATGCCGCCGACCAAAACCCCAAGCACGAATTTTAAAGGTTCAGTTGATGCAAATCCAAAAACCATAAACACTAAACAAATAATTCCACCACCAAAAATAACCTGGTTTGCAAAAGATAAGTTAGTCGTTTTCATTCTTTTCATCTCCATTTTCTTTGTTTTCATTTTCTTTTTTTTCATATTCCTCTAACCTGCGTTTATTGTATGCCATGCTCTCGTTATTCATTTTCATGGGCAGATCATATAAAATTTTCAGTCCGGTAAGTATCCCCAAAACAATACAAATAATGAACACTACCGGTCCAGTGTGAAAAAAGTATTCCAACCCCTTTGCCACAAAAAACATCAGTGCTATCGGAACGAACACCGAAATTCCAATCTGAGGAAGTATGACAAGATACTTGAAAGGTGATTCTTTCTTTGGCCCCATTGGTACCTCCATTGATTTAATAAATAGATACTTTTTTATCGGGTTTTAGCTATATTTTACCCCTTCTATTGTTAAAAAAAATACAAGTGTCTTTTTTAACCCTTATTTCATCGGAAAAACTTAACTTTTCACACATAATATCACAATTTTTTATACTTGTATATACAGCAAATCAGATTTTTTTTATTTTGCGTATTTTTTCTCAATTTCATGGATCTGATCGATCCGACGCTGATGGCGACCTCCAGCAAACTCGGTTTCCAACCATACCTTGACAATGCGCATGGTCAAACCTTCACCCAGAACCCTTGCCCCCAACACCAACACATTGGCATCGTTATGCGCTCTTGACATCTCAGCCATAAATTCATTGGTGCATAACGCCCCGCGAATCCCCGGCACTTTATTTACCGCCATGGAAATCCCCAGGCCAGTACCGCAAATAGCAATCCCCCGATCACAATCTCCAAAACTAACAGCCTCTCCCACCCGTTGTCCATAAACAGGATAGTCACAGGAGTCATGGGTACAGGTACCGAAGTCGACTACCTCATGTCCCTGTTCGATCAAAAATGGTTTAATGGACTCTTTCAAATCCAGGCCGCCATGATCTGAACCAATTGCAATTTTCATTTTCATTTCCTTCCTGACTTATATAAATGCATAACCGGCGGCTTTATAAAGCCGGTTAATTAATGCCAATGTTTCATTATTAAGGGGAATGTCCTCTGCATATATTTTTTCAACCCCAAGCTCGTCAAAGGTGCGCAACCGGGAAAATAGATTTTTAGACATCTCTTTGGGGTCATTTCGACTCCCCAGCGAGATAATAAATCCTTCCCGATAAAAACCCATGGTTTCATCGCTGGCTAGCACCCCAATGGTCATCGGTTTGCCCTTATAATGAGCTAAGACTTTGGTAATTTTTTCTCTGATCTCTTCCGACGTTCCCTTGACGATCACCAGTTCGCCCTTTGGTGAATAGTGGGTGTACTTCATGCCTGGCGATGAGACCTTCTCCGGCACAATATTCTGGGTGACATTAGCAGAAACCGCCACCGCACCCAACACCTCTCGGAGTTCAGCCACGGTTATATCCCCCGGTCTCAGTACCACCGGTGGATCCACGGTCATATCAATGACGGTCGATTCCAAACCCAGTTCGGCATCAGATGATAAGATTATTCCGGCGACCCGGCCATCCAAATCCTCAAGCACATGTTTGCCCTGAGTCGGGCTGGGTCGGCCTGATCGATTAGCACTGGGTGCGGCGATTGGGCACCCAGCCATTTTTATAAAGGCCTGAGCAATCGGATGATCAGGAAAGCGCACCCCAACTGTATTCAAACCTCCAGTGGCCTCATTGGGGATCATTGCCGCTTTTTCCATAATCAATGTCAGAGGACCTGGCCAAAATGTCTGCATCAGCATTTTAGCCTTTTCGGGAATATTGGCAACCAATGGCTTCACCTCATCCAAACTGGCAATATGAACAATCAGGGGATTATCATCCGGCCTTCCCTTGGCTTCAAATATTCTTTTGATCGCCTGAGGATTCAAGGCATCTGCCCCTAGCCCATAAACGGTTTCCGTCGGAAATACGACGGTTTCACCTGCTCTGATCAGCAACGCAACTTCTGCTAAATCTTTTAATGCCGCTTCATCAAGCGTTTCTATATTTACTATTTTTGTTTTCATTATTTGTTTCCATTATTCTTACTGCGCTAACTGACTGAATTAACTTTTCTTTATTTGACGCAATGCCTTAGACTCAATGCCTTAGACTCGCTTATTCGGCCTCACTGAGCAACTGTTTTTTTAGTTCCCAAAGTTTTTCGGATAAATCGACATGGTAAACATGGGGGTTCACCATTCGTTTAAAGGCTGGCCATAAGCTATCCTTTTCATCTTTTAAATGCTGCTGGATTTCTGAAATTTTAGGTGAATGATACACACATTTTCCCTTGATAAAAACCGGCACCAGTAATTCCCGGACATAATAATCGGTAATGATCCGTTTTTTCCAGGTGTGCACCGGGTGAAAAATGGTCAATGGTTCCGCTTCATTTATTTCTTCATCTTCCAGAGTAATTAAATCGGCCAGCGCCATGCCGTTGCTTTTTCCATAAACCCGAAAGATCTTCTTATATCCGGGGTTGGTAATTTTTTCCGGATCATTGGATACCTTCAGTTTTGACTTGCCATCAATGGCAGCCAGTTTATAAACCCCGCCCAGCGCGGGACAATCATAAGCCGTGATCAGCTTGGTGCCAACTCCCCATGAGTTAATTTTTGCACCCTGGCTTTTTAGATCTTTAATGAGGTGTTCATCCAGATCCGAAGATGCCACAATTCCGGCATTTTCTAGACCCGCTTCATCCAACATCTTGCGAGCCTCAATACTCAAATAGGCTAAATCGCCAGAGTCAATGCGAATGCCATAACGCCCGGTGATAGCACCTTCGGACAAGGCCTTTTTAAAAACCTTAATGGCATTGGGGACACCTTTCTCCAGAGTATTATAGGTATCTACCAAAAGGGTGGCGTTATCGGGGTTGTATTTTACATATTTTTCAAAGGCTTCCAGCTCGGTATCATAACTGAGAATAAAGCTGTGACTCATCGTTCCCATTGATGGGCGATCCAACATCGCTTCAGTTTCTACCACACTGGTTCCGGCGCAACCGCCAATAACAGCGGCTCGGGCTCCGTAATAACCGGCTTCGGTTCCGTGAGCACGTCGCAAACCAAATTCCATGACCAGATCGCCCCGGGCTTCTTCAATGATCCGGGAGGCCTTAGTGGCGATCAGGGTTTGATGGTTGACAATACTGAGAATAGTGGTTTCAACAATCTGCGCTTGAATTAGGGGTGCCTTGACCCGAATAATCGGTTCCATCGGAAAAATGATACTTCCCTCGGGAATGGCAAAAATTTCCCCTTCGAATTTGAAGTTTTCTAAATAGGCTAAAAAATCGGGTGAAAATTCTGGATGGTTTTTTTTCAGTAATGCGGTATCTTCTGTGGTAAACCGGATCCCATTGATATATTCAATCACTTGCTCGAGGCCTGCGACAACGGTGTATCCGCCCTCAAATGGGTTATTTCTAATAAAAACATCAAAAACAGCTTCTTCTTTCGCCTTACCATCTTGGACATATACATTTCCCATGGTAAATTGATATAAATCCGTTGCCAGTTGAAGCTTTCGGTCAAATTGCATACTAAATTCTCCTTCTTTTCACATTGCATATTATTCTACCACTTTATTAGAGTAAAATACAAACTTTTTCAATATAAATATTTGCTGGGTTTTTCCCAGTTTTTCGCAGTTTGATCAGAATTCACTCACTAATATTGTCTTTGTTAATAATTATACAATTGCTATAATAAATTTTTGTGGTATATTTGGGTAAAAAAAAGAAATGCTCTCGCATTTCATATTTTTTTACGAATAATTTTACCTAATCACCCGCAACTATTACAATCGCCGCTACAATCTCCGTCATCGCAATCCTTGTCCTCGTCGGCATCAGCATAACCAAACAAAACGGTACTATCCCGTTTTTCGCGCTCGGCATAAATTTCCAGGTCACTCCAGGGCAGACCTGCCCATTTCGCCAAGGCAAAATCGGTTGGGTATTTTTCCATCAGTTCAATTTTCCCATCCACAATGGTCAGTGGCAGGCAATCGATACCTTTGGTGGCAATGGCTTCTTTGACCACAAAACTGGCCATAAATGCCGGACCATCGTCCATGACATTATAGCGTGAAACCGAGACACCCCGATCCCGTAGATCGGTTACCATTCGTTCAAGCCGGATTAAATCCGCTTCAATCATCGGGTCACATACACCGCTGGCACAGCCGGCCGGTTCATATATTTCAACTTTTTTCATTATTGCCTCCTAAACTTTCGGTTTTGTCATTTGTTGTCAGTGTAGCACAGGACTATATTTTTGTGAATGGTAAATTTATTTTACAAGATTTATTTAAGTTCAAACGAAAACAGCTCTTTTTGTAAATAAATATTTTTTACAATAGCTTAAGTTTTATGTTTATATACATCTTTTGCTAAAATACAATTCATTCAACTTCCTTCCATTCTGTCGGGTCGTTCAGTTGTTCTTTAAACTCAGACCAAGAAGAATTATTCTAACTGGTCATCCTAAAACTTTCTCGCTCATCGCTATATTGATTTCGTTTTACGATTTATTCTATACCATTTTCCATTTTCATGATTAAAAACCAGATTCGTCGCCCAGAGATTAGTGGCTGATGTATCTTTAGCTTGATTTGCGTAAATGATTGATTCATTCCAGTTTTTTTCGAAAAAATATGGTTGAATTCTCAAATCGGTAGATATTTTTTAATAGGACGTTTTATCCAATAACAACTGTGGCATTAATACCCATTCTCCGCCATTAACTTTCAAAATCTTAGCACGAAAGATATCTGTTCGAAAAATTGGAATTACTGATCCCTAAATAGGCTCTCTTTTGTTCAGCAGTTCTGCATGGCCGGAACGACAAAGGCCGCTAAAATTGCCAGAACAACTAGGACGACAATGATTTCAATTAGGGTAAAGCCTTTTTTATTCGTCATGGCAAAACCTTTTCAATTTAATAAAATGCTCAGTTACGCTCAAATAAAATATTTGACTCTCAACCATAAATTATCATCTAATATTTCACTTAGTTCCTAAAGTAACAACAAGATAATTTTCTGTTCCGGCGACGAGGGATGTATCAATCGATACGGTTTTTAAATTATTCATAACGATTCCACCTTTAAGTGTCGACATCGAATCCTTCGGTATGATTTCATAATTCATTGTATTGCCATTATTTTTTACGGTTACTCGTGTAATCTGATCTGTTTTATATTCAACGCCATTGATTATTTCAACAGCATCTCCATTTTTATTAAAGCCAAGTCCATAAACCGTTCCCAGGCTTGGTTTGCTGTTTTCAATGCTCACAGCCGTCGCCGTTGCCAGGGCATTTTGTAAATCCGTTTCAATATTGGTAATACTTTTTTGTTTGTAGGAAATATCCCCGCCCCGTGTATAAATTTTTTGAGACATCAAAAAAGCAGAAGTTACGGATGCCATTAAAATGCCGGATATGAGCAAAGCAACTAGCAATTCTATAAGCGTAAAGCCTTTTTTTGATCGAATTTTGATGATTTTTCTCATAGCCATACACTGCCTTTTTTTGCAAACGAACTTAGGTCAATATATGATGCATCATTGTTATAATACACCCTGACAAAAATTTGATAACCGACAGCTCTTTCATTATCTACAACATTTCCATTGATATCAACCGCTTCATAATAATATTGTTTTCTTGGATCAGTTGTTTGCGTTGGAACTGAAAAACTGCCATTGACTTTTGTTACCCCATTTACTGTTGGGTCTTGTAGGTTTGTTCTAGTTGATAATTGCGTCATAATGGTATCAATCACCTCCTGAGCCTGTGCAGCTTCATTGTTCTTCGAATCACTGAACACCACCATTTTTTGTCCATATAAAAGCGCTCCTAGAATTGTGATCAATATGATAGCAACAATCGCAGTTGCTGCTACTGTTTCAATGATGGTGACACCTGCGTAATTTTTTAATATCTTTATCATGCTGCACCTCTTAGTAATATGTTTCTGTACCAGGCGAACTGGTGACAGTCGTACTGGACCCGCCTACACACGAGCAAACAAGAGGGTCTGGCCAGGTCGGCGGCGCATATGGAAGTCCACCGCTTCCAGAAAGATCTTCAATTTTATTGCCGGATACATCAGAGTAATTTCCCACTTTACCAGAAATATTTGTTTTAATATTAAACGTTTTAGTGGTTCCCCCATTCTTTCCGCCAAAAGCGAAATCTCCATTGGCAGGTATTTCAATGGTATTGGAATTTAAATAGATGGCATCTGCTCTCACATTTAGTTTTAGTGTATGTTGGTTATCCTGCACAAATTTTATTTTTTTATCATTCCCACCACCATTATTCGCATCATAATTTCCAAAAATAACTTTGTCTGCACCATTAACATTAACTACTGAGTTGGTTTGTTCATAACCTCCGTTAAATCTGATATTTAATGTTGCGTTTTTGGGATTAAAATTCATCTCATTTTGCAATCGATAAATTGTCGTTTTACCTATACAATCAAAATATTCACAAGTCAACGTAAGTGGTGCTTTCGGTTGAACCAGATTAAAGTTTCCATTGATTTTTATGATACTTGAATCCAGTTCTAATGAAGAGTTCCAGTTCAAATCTATTCCATCACACTCAAATGAACAGAGATTTGAAATTTTAATATGAACATCATTACTGTTAACCGCCTTTATTGCGCCTACTTTAATGTGATTCTTCATGTTTGCCGCGCCCTCAATCGTTAAGTAGCTCATATAATCTAAATCAATATTTCCCGTCGTCAAATAATTGATATTTTTAAATGTTACCTTTGCACTTGAACTTTTTGTAGTTAATTCTCCATCCAGCCAAAAATTTGTCGCATCCCATATCACATTCGTTTTATCACCAATGACAATGTTTCCATTTTTATTGTTAGTAGTATCCTCAATAACAATATTTTTCGCACTGATCATGCTGGTTAAACTACTGTCATTTGCAGCAATACTAACATTTCCCGCCCAGAAATTTTCTTTGCAGATTATTTCGATTTTAGAATAGCTTGTCACCGTCAAATTACCGTTTTTTTGGTTGTTTGTATTGGAGATGATAATATTATCAGCACTGATTCTATTTTCGATTTTTCCTGAATTCCAGTTGTTAAAATTAAGGTTCCCACCGATCCAGAGATTTCCCAAATTTTCCCACACCACATTGGATGCGCCATTGATCGTAATATTTCCTTTATTCTGATTTGAAACATTCTCAACAATAATATTTTTGGCCTTAATACGATTAATGATATCCTTGTTGTTTGTATTAAAAATCAAATCACCCTTTATCCACAAGGTATCACATTCTATTTCAATACCAGTATTACTTCCAATCTCAAGATTGCCTTCAAATATTATATTCTTCGCCTTTAGCTTGTTTATTTTGTTTTGATTATAATTTTGTAAATAATTCCCTTCGAATCGCAGCTCATTTGATGCCGTAATATTAAAAGAGGCTCCTTCTATATTGCTTGTTGGCACGTTAGCTTTAAAGTCGATGTTATTCGCAGATAAATTAAGCGTTGGACTGTTTGCCCATTCAAACGTATCAACTTTTATGTTGAAACCACTTGCATCAACAGTTAGTACATTATTTGCGCTGGTCGTTACTTTCTGAGTCGTTGTTGCAATCTTACATTGTACTTCCGGCCAATTATTCGTTCTTGTTATTTGTGTACTTAACCACGAGCTGGTATTTGTTGATGGGGCATCCATTGCAACTGGTGCAATCGGTTTTGTGGGAATGACTAATGTTCCCGCTGAACCAGGGGTTGTGGTCACGACATAATTAAAATCGACTTTATAGTCCAGCTTGCGTCTTAGATTTTCTGTTTCAACCTTAAACACATATTGAGAGGTATCCGCTGCATTAACAACGGACGAGGTTTTCTCTACAGAAATCTGCCCTAATGCTATTTTTTCCCCACTGTTTGAGAATGACAATGTGCTTGCCACATTTGTGTCATCTCCATAAACGGTGGTTACTTTACTTTCTAAATCAGCAATCGTCTGTTTAATCAGCGTTGTATCTTTTTTATCGTTGGTAGCTTTTACGAGGGCGTCATAGGCCTCGGACAATTGTTTTTGCCTATTATTAATCTCGATCTTCCCAAACTCAATCACTGACTTGGCATCAATATAAGCCTGTCGGCTCTCAACGGTTTCCTGAGTAAACGTAAAATCACTATTAGCCACGGCAAGCAGTGAGGCTACCATGATCATAATAACCATGCCAATAATTAGAACAAATGCCAACGAACTGCCTTGTTGATTTTTTAGTTTTTCTTTTATTCTAATATCCAAAGTAACCCTCCGCTTGATTCTGTGGTATTTTATTTTGAAAGACTAATTATTTCTAATGATCTCCAAGCCAATTTTTATACTTTCACGCTAAAAATTCAACCACATTATCGAACTATCTATTTCTCCATCATATAAACCGTAAAAGTCAAATTAATGGTAATATTGCCACCATCCAGCTTCGCCGCACTTCCTGAGCTGGTTGTTGAACTGCTCGCTGTTGATCCAGTCGTAGTTGCAGGTGTAATTGAGAAAGCTGAAACGATCATATCCGGCCGGGCCGCCACCGCATCCAATAGTCGGTAAAAGTTAGCCTGGGTTCCGGTGAGTTCCATAGTGACCACCCCGGTCCAGGTCTCTACACTACCACTTGGTGCAGTTGTTTCTGTCGTTCCCGTTGACGATGTTGGTTCGGCACTATTTGTCGTTGAGGTTGTTTCTGTGGTGTTTGTATTATTCGTTGTTGAGTCGGTTGTCGTACTATCTATGCCAACCGCTGCCGAAGGTTGTTCATCGGTTGTGTATGCTGTAAATGTCCCCACACCAGCCCTGCTATTACTAACAATAGACAACACCTTTGGCGATAAGCTGTAATCCAGACACAATTGGGTCAACAGCATATCCAATCCTTCATTGGTCAGCTTCTGGGGAAATGGTGCTTTCAAAATGGCCAGACTTGTCGTTGCTTCATCTCTGGCCTGCATCGTAGAAGGGATGCTATCAATGGCCATTGCCATCGATTCCTGGGTAAACTGGGCTTCTGCGGCCTGATCATTCACTACCTGAAAGTTTCCATAGCTTGGCAAAATCACAAAATAGATACCGAAAAAACCAATCAGGAAACAACCCAGAATATAAATTAATAATTTTTCCCGTTTTGTCAGTTTTTTCATTGGGCATCACCTGCCTTCAGGAAAGCATCGGCACTAAAGCCAAAACCGGTTGATGTCGTACTGGTACTGGTTGTGGTTGTTTGTCCACTTGAAGAGGTCACCTGAGCATATCCGGTGTAATCAACCTGACTAAAGTACTGGGTGTCTTTTAACCGTTTGATGTATTGGGCCGCTTCTTTTTCATTGTTTGCCACAGCAGAAATATGAATAGCGCCGGTGGTTCCGTCATATTCCATTGAGTTTAAAGCAATCACCCCATTGCCTAGCGTCGCCATATGGGTCAGTTTGTCTGAAGTCAGATTCGGGTTGCTGTTAATTGCAGTATTAATACTTTCTATGCTTGATACCTCGGATTGAATAGCACTCACCTCATCTGTCAAGGCCTTGGCCTGCATATACTCGGCCTGATTGTTGGCATCACTGATATAAGCATTCATTTCTTCCAGCTTTTTTTGAGCACTGTATTTCAGGCCAAAGAAAACCCCGAAAATAATCAGACAGATCAGAATCATTGCCGCCGGCAGAATTAAAGCCTTATATTCAAAAGGGAGATCTTTTTTGATCACATTACTTTTTTTGTAAGCATCAAAAAGGTTGATGGGCTTTGTTCCGGCAAAGAAACCAGCAACGGGATAAATAAAACGGCCAAAATCAAAGGACTCATCCATCACAAAGCCGTTTTTTATATTAGGCGTTTGAGGAATAATAAATAAATTAAGGTCTGGATCAAAATTCAATGCTCGCAAACCATTTAATTCATATTCATCCAAACCGGCATAAAGGCTCATATTCAAGGTATATTCAGATTTCTGTGATTTGTTAAACTGAATCAGTGATGACAACTTTCCCAAGAGCTCATCAGCAAAGGCATCGGTGCCCCGCTCTGAAAGCAACCGGGAACGATTTGAAAAAATATAAATGCCGTTTTCAAATAGTAAAGAAACCAGATTTTTTCCATCCAGAATATTAAGAGCGACTGTCATGCCCTTGTAGTCTTTGGTTGCAGATATGTATTGAATCAGAGTGTTTAATCCTACATCAATGCTTTTGATCTGTATTTTAAGGCTGGCAAACAAAGCGACATAGGACTCCAACACCCGTTTTTCAACACCGCAACAAAAAAGATTATTACCAGCCGGTCCAGGAATATGGGCATAGTCCACCACTAATGCATCATAATTACCAGCCGTATCTTCAAATTCGGTAGCTGCCACGGCTGCCAGTTCCTTTGGTTTTAGTTTGGGAACCTCCACATTTTTGGTAGCGATCAAACTGCTGTCGATGACCAGTTTCATGTTTTTAAAAAGATGGGGACTTTCTTTGAGTGCCTCGGCAATAGTCTCTTTTACCGCTTCTTCATTGGTAATAACCCCATTAATCAGCGCTCCCGTCTCCACCGGTAGTATTTTAAAATTAGAAATCGTAAGATGTTCACCTTTTATCATCCCCTGGAGGACTTGGATGCCATCATTTGAAAAATAGACGAGTGTCTGCATAAAAAGCCTTCCTATCCGATATTTTGGTATAAAGTCATAATTGGGAGCATAACCGATAACATGATGCCGCCAACAATCACGGCCATAATAATGATCATGATGGGTTCAATAAAAGTCACCAGCCGAGCCGTTGCCATTTCGGCTTCGTAGTCAAATGCATCAGCTACCGATTCCAGCATTTCATCCAGATTTCCCGATTCTTCTCCAATATAAATAGTAGATACCAACTTGGCATCAAATCCATTAATGGTTTGAATTGAAGCTGAAAGCGGTTCCCCATTTCGCACCTGCTCAATGGCGTGAGGAAATTGAGACTGTAAATAGGTATTGCCAATAGTCGATCCGCTGATGGTCAGGGCATTGATCATCGCCAAGCCGCTGGAATAAAGAGAACTCAGGGTTCTGGCAAAACGAGCGGTATAAATAATTTTCATCAGTTTTCCCACTTGAGGGATCTTTAATTTGAATTGATCCAGTGCCCTTTTTACATCAGGTACCGTTAAAAGGAATGCGCTCCCTGCGACGATCACAAGGAGTCCAATCAAATAAACATACCAATATGTAGTCATGGAAGTGCTGATATTGATCATCAGTTGGGTAATCGCTGGTAATTCAATGCCATCAAACAGGGTAAAAAATTGGGGCAGGATCAGGGTAAAGATTAAAACAACCACCATAATGGTAATGACAAAAAGAATTACCGGATAGGTCATAGCACTTTTAATTTTGCCCCGGAGCTTATGTTCCTTTTCATAATGATCGGCCATTTTTCGGGCTGTACCCTCCATCTGACCGCTGGCTTCACCGGATTTATACATGTTAATCAGTAATTCCGGAAAAGAACCGCCGGTTTCTTCCATGGCATAGGATAGCGTATTCCCTCGTTGAATTTCCTGATACAATTGTCCATAGACTTTTTTAATGACGGGTTTAATATCCCGTTCTTCCATAATCTTGATTGCCCGGATCATGGTGATTCCAGAAGACAGCATACTGGCAATCTGTCGGGAAAAATCCGATATTTCCATCGGTTTAAGCTTGTAAACCTGATGGTGTTCATGGACTTCCTGGATTTTCAGGGCAAATTCATTATTCTGCCGCAGGGTCCGCCGCACCAGTTCCGGCGTACCGGCTTCCATAGTTCCCTTGACAGTTTGGGATTGTAAATTTTTGGCTGTATATTTATAAACAGGCATAGGCCCTCCGTTAATATTTTAAATATTATAGCCCAAACAGGCTGAAATACCACCCGATTATTATATCACCAAATAGTAATGCTGTCATAATTCCGATGCATAAATACGGGCCAAATGCCATATGTTTATCCTTGGTTTTTTTGATAATAAGACGAACCGCCACAGCTCCGCCAAGCAGCAGCCCGACAAAGGTTGCCAGAAGGGTATTTCCCAATCCCAGCATAAACCCGGCCACGGCCATCAGCTTGATATCCCCGCCGCCAAATGCGTCGGGAATAAAAAGAACGAGAATTAACATCGGCAAACTAACCACAAAAATCCCGATAAACCGGGACAGGATTCCCACCTGAGGGAAAAAGAAAAAGCTGAGCAGCGCTGGTGCCATCAGGGCAATCACCAAACCATTGGGGATAGTCATGGTATCAAAATCGATCATGGTGATGCAGATTAGAATAGTCCCTGCCGCGAAAACCACCAGCCATTGAAAGGAAACCCCATAGACTGCCAAAATCAAAATGGCCATAATGCCAGTTAGCAACTCCACTAAAGGATACCGGATCGCAATTCGTTCGCCACAATTGGCACATTTCCCTCTAAGCCAAAGATAACTGAAAACAGGTACATTATGATAGCCTTTAATCTGGGCATTGCAATGCGGACAGAACGAACGACCTTTGGTAAAGGATAGCTCTTTAGGCACCCGATAGATCACCACATTGAGAAAACTACCGACAACAATGCCGATGACAAATATGTAAACGTAAAGGATGAAGTTGATGAATTCGACCATATAAACCGATATCCTTTCTGATAAATGATAACTATAATTGCGGAACTGTCATGAACTTCGTTGCCTGTTTTACACGAACCAGAATAAATTCGCATTGCGATTTCTTCTGATTGTGAGAACAGACATCAAAGCAAGCATTGTTCTCTGTTTATATTTTTTTATACCGCTTAAAAACTATTTTTCTTTGGCGGCATCCAGTTTCCCTGGAGAATACCGGGTAATCAGTCCGCCCCGGGTATAAATAATATAGTCAATCGTGGCATCTTGATTTGCGTCCACGACAGTGATGACCGCATCCTGATTGACTTCTTTTCCGATCAGATCAATTAAATCCGATTGAGCTGGTACATGATAGTGGTCGGACGCCTCAAATTCAACGGCCTTTGCCTGGGCAGCCAGGTAAACCAGCCGAGCATTAGCGGCATAGGTGGTGTTCTGGATGTTTAAAATCAGCCCCCCCATAATCGATGCTACAAATAAAAGGATAATCACCACCGCCAAAGGAAATCCCCGGCTGAACCGAAAAGGTTCGTTACCTGAGGGAGTGAACTGATAATTTTTAATTGGGTCCACGGTTTACCTCCCGGGTGTGTAAACATCCTGATCTTTCCAATTGATGGTCCATATTCGTTTAAATAAAGCAGGATTATTTTACCATCAAATTAAGAGGGTTGGCTTAAATCAAGGTAAAAACTTTTATAATCTTCTTCATTAACTTGGATAGGCAAAAACCAATGCTTTTCTGATTTTGAGTCATTATCTTAGCAAGCCAGTTACAACGAGATTACAAGTTGGGCAGTCACTTTAAGTAAAAAATCTCCCCATCCCCACAAACCCATGACGGGTTTGCGCCTTGGATGAGGAGATAATGCCCTATGGCGCATAGGGTATAAAACACGATTTAATTATTTCACTGCTCCACTTGGGTTTAAATCATCTAACACTACTCCATTTTTTGTATAGGTTACTTTTGTTACTTGTCCAGTTGCATTTACTGTAACAGTCCAACTAGAGTTTGTTGTCGCTCCGCTAGCATTCGCAGTAATATCAGTGCCCAAATAATTTTTCATTTCTAAAGCAACTGCACCTGGACTAGCGGCAGCAACTGCTGCTGATCCAAGATTTGTCGCTTCTCCAGCCGTAACTACTCCAGAAGTAACAGTCAAGCCAAGAGAAGCTGCATCATTTTTTGCAAAGTGCTCTGTAGCAATCGCTTGTGCAGCTACGTAAACCTCTCTCTGTTCAGCAATAGCCGCTTTCTTTTTGGCATCACCAACGAATCCCAACATTGTCGGAATCGTAAACGCCGCCAATATCGCTAAAATAACTAATACCACAATAATTTCGACCAGTGTAAACCCTTTTCTGCTTTTCCGTATTCGATTAATTAATTCCATTTGTGTCGCTCCTCATTTCTAATTTATTAAGCTCTATACGATCATCCGCGCCTGCGATGATTTATAAACTAAGTTCGTTCTTAATAACAATTGATTATTTCATAATCACCATTAATCCATCTTAATCTACGTTTTTTTATGACTTTTTTGTCAAAAAAAGCCACACTTTCACCGTGTAGCAACTGGCTGTCATATCGAGTCTGATTTTTTATCTGACCACTGACTTAGACCCTATAGCTTTGCGTCCCAGATTTTCATCTGTTTTGCCTTTTTATTGATTTATTTAAATTCATAATTTGTGTCTTAATCTTAGTTTAAACCTCATTGAAAGTCAAGTTAAAACTTTACAAGATTGTGACACTTTCTTTTACATTTTCGTTACATTTCATGGTTTATTATTCTGAGCACACTTATCTAAACATTTTCTCTTCCAAAACCAAATTTCACAAAAGCTAACCTGTCAAAAACAGTTTTTCTTTTGAATCAACCATTATTTTTCCCGATACTCCAGTAAGTATTGGGACGTTGCCCAGGACATTTTAGTTTTTCGGGGGTGGGATTTTCCTCTTTAACCAGATACTATTATTATCGTACCAATGACTTAAATCATTAGCAAATTTACCACTTTGAAACGCTGGCGTTGTTGTCTTCAATGGTCACTTTATAACCATTTTTCAGGTAAACAACTTTAGTGACCTTTCCTGTTTTGGCGTTTGCTGGATCAGCTCCGACTGTAACTGTCCACGCCGCCTCGTCACCAGTGGGTTTGGCATTGGCATTGGCAATTAGATCTGCACTTGAAATTTTGATATCCGGGCTTAAATATGCAAGCATTTTAAGACTAACCTGGACTCTCGGTAAATCGATTCCCCAATGATCCGCCGGATACTTGCTTCGTACTGAAATTCGCGTTGATCCCAAGCTATTCGTCAAGCCTTCCCAGGTGTCATCTCCTGTATCTGTGATTGTTGTTGTTCCGCTATACTCGGTTGCCGCTGACTGAGCTGCCACATATACTTCACGCGCTTCCGGTATCAGGGCTTTACCTTTAGCATCTGATACAAACCCCAACATCGCCGGAATTGTAAACGCCGCTAAAATGGCTAAAACCACCAGCACAACAATAATTTCAACCAGCGTAAACCCCTTTTTATTTTTTATTTGTCCTTTTGTCCCCTTCATAAAATCCCCTTTTCATATATTTATTGTTTCCATTGATTCAGTCATATTAAAAACGCTTTATTTAATTCTTGACGTATGTACATTTTAATCTTAATATTAGGTTCAAGTCAATCATAAGTTACCCGTAACAGTAACAAAAAGAAGCGCATATGCGCGCTTCTAATAAATTAAAATTAATTTTTATGTTTTTGCTTACCGACAGGTCATTTGCAAACAAACAGTATTTCAGTAATAAATTTCTCCAGAAAAATTAATTCAAGCAATCAACCGCCACTACTCCAACTCTCCATAAAGCTTTTCCTTATAACCATGCGCCTTCTCCAACATCATGTCTTTCACCTTCATCAGCCGAATTTGAGTGGAACGCTCATTTTCGTCCAGCTTCATGGTGATGTATTTGATACTCGCCTCCATCTCCGGGATCAGGACATGCTCCAGGGCGTTAACCCGGCGTCTTGTTTTCTCGATCTCTGCCGCCAGCAGCTGACAGGATTTTTCCCGTTCGGCCAGCTTTAGCATCTCTGGCAGCAGATCGGCCAGAGATTTAACCGCTGAGTCCAGATCCCCAGAAGTGAAGGCCAGACCATAGGAATAAATATCGTTAGGATCTGAGGTTCGCGTCCTGACATGAAAAACCGGAATTTCCACACTCATCACATTACGATCTTCAATCTCCAGAAAAACTTCCTGCTTTGGCGCCATCAAGGCCACATTCACCGCTTCATTGGACATGCCAGCCCGGGCCAGGACAAAATCCTGATTGGCCGACCGGATTCCCGCTTCAACGGTTTCCCGCAACAGCTTGTTTTCCCGAACAATTTCCAGAAATTGGCGCATCAACTCATCCCGCTTATCTTTAAGCAACTTGTACCCTCTTCTGGCAGTAAACAGTTTTCGTTTTAGACGGGTTAATTCCATCCGGGTCGGATTGACTTGTGTGCCAGCCATCGGTCTACCTCCACACTTTCTTTATTTGATAGTTAATTACACAATTTTCAAACTACGAACATGTCTTGCTTTGCAGTTGGTTTTCATAACAAGAAGAAATCGCGGTGCGAATTTCTTCTTGTTCGTGGGCAGTCGCCAACTACAAGGAAGCTTGTGATTAGCTCATTGCCTTCACGAAAACGATTTTGCAACGTGTAGGTGAACAGGCGTTAGCCTGTCCGACGTACAGTATAGAAATTGTTTGATGTAAATCGATAGCAAAGCTAACGGCACTTAATCCCGCACTTACTACTGTTTGCCATAATACTCATCCAAAAACTCGTCCTTAATCCGCTTTAATTCGGTTCGCGGCAGAATCGACAACAGTTTCCAACCAATTTCCAGGGTTTCCTCAATCTCCCGGTTGACATGATCGCCCTGGGAGACATACTCCTTTTCAAAATGATCGGCAAACTGGGCATAAAGTTTATCAATATCGGTAAGCGCGGCCTCACCCAGAATCACCATCAATTCTTTGGCGTCCTTGCCTCGGGCATAGGCGGCAAACAGCTGATTCATGGTGTTGGCATGATCCGCTCGAGTTTTACCTGCGCCGATGCCCTTGTCTTTTAAACGGGAAAGCGACGGCAGCACATCAATGGGTGGCGTTACTCCCTTGCGGAACAGCTCCCGGCTTAGAATAATTTGCCCTTCGGTGATATAGCCGGTTAAATCCGGAATCGGATGGGTTTTGTCGTCTTCGGGCATGGTTAAAATGGGAATCATCGTGATACTGCCTTTTTTCCCTTTCTGGCGTCCGGCTCGTTCATAAAGCGAAGCCAGGTCGGTATACATATACCCCGGGTAACCTCGACGGCCGGGCACTTCTTTCCGGGCCGCCGAGACCTCCCGAAGGGCGTCGGCATAGTTGGTAATATCCGTTAAGATCACCAAGACGTGCATATCTTTTTCAAAGGCCAGATATTCGGCCGTAGTAAGGGCCATCCGCGGGGTGGCAATCCGCTCCACCGCCGGATCATTAGCCAGATTGATAAATAATACGGCACGATCGATGGCACCGGTTTCCCGGAAGCTTTCGATAAAAAAATTCGACTCTTCAAAGGTAATCCCCATGGCGGCAAAAACCACCGCGAAAGGCTCATTGGTCCCCCGCACCTTGGCCTGACGAGCAATCTGGGCGGCCAGGTTAGCATGGGGCAAACCGCTGGCTGAGAAAATCGGCAGCTTTTGGCCCCGCACCAGGGTATTCAAGCCGTCAATGGCGGAAATCCCGGTCTGGATAAACTCCTGGGGATAATTTCTGGCGGTTGGATTGATCGGCAATCCATTGATATCCTGGCGTTTTTCCGGTAAGATTTCCGGACCGCCATCAATGGGATTTCCCAAACCGTCAAAAACCCGACTGAGCATATCAACGGATACGCCGATTTCCATACTCCGCCCTAAAAATCGCACCTTACTGTCAAAAATATTAATACCAGTGGAGCTCTCAAAAAGCTGAACCAGCGCATTTCCGCCATCAATTTCTAGCACCTTGCAGCGACGCTTTTCGCCGTTGGCCAGGTCAATTTCACCTAATTCATTATAAGCCACGTTTTCCACGCCCCGGATCAGCATCAGAGGGCCGGCTACTTCCTGAATGGTTTTGTATTCTTTTGGCATCAGATGTCCTCCTTTGTGAGCAAATTGTCAATTTCAATGTCCAGTTCTTTGATAATCCGGTCATACTCTTCTTGAACCCCATCACTGGCGACATATTTAATCCGGCCAATCCGTTCCCGAATCGGCAGCTTCACCAGCTGGTCAACTGGAATTCCTTTTTTTAGGCCTGCCATCGTGGCATCGTAAAAGGCCAGCATCAGTTTCATCATCAGATATTGTTTTTCAAGTGGGGTATATGTATCCACTTCGTGGAAAGCATCCTGATGGAGAAAATCTTCCCGGATGGAGCGGGCCGCCTCCAGTTTCAGACGGTCCAAATGGGAAATAGCATCCATCCCCACCAGTTTGACAATTTCTTCTAATTCCGACTCTTCCTGGAGCAACAGCATGATCCGTCCGCGCAGGTGCATCCAGTCCGGATGAACCCGATTGTTGAACCATCCTGCCATCGAATCAGTATAAAGCGAATAGCTGGTCAGCCAGTTAATCGCTGGGAAATGGCGTTTATAAGCCAATGAAGCATCCAGATTCCAAAATACTTTGACAATCCGCAGGGTTGCCTGAGACACCGGTTCAGAAATATCACCGCCCGGTGGGGATACCGCACCGATTACCGATAATGAGCCTTCGCGACCTTCGCCGCCCAAAGCAATGACCCGGCCGGCTCGTTCATAGAACTGCGCTAGACGGCTGCCCAGATAGGCCGGATAGCCTTCTTCCCCGGGCATTTCTTCCAGGCGGCCGGACATTTCCCTAAGTGCTTCGGCCCACCGGGAGGTCGAGTCGGCCATTAAAGCGACTGAATAACCCATATCCCGGAAATATTCAGCAATGGTAATGCCCGTATAAATCGAGGCTTCCCGGGCAGCCACTGGCATATCCGAGGTATTGGCGATTAAAACAGTCCGCTCCATCAGCGAATAACCGGTTGTGGGGTCTTTCAGTTCCGGAAATTCATTGAGCACATCAGTCATTTCATTTCCTCGTTCGCCGCACCCGATATAAACGATAATATCGGCTTCGGCCCATTTGGCCAACTGATGCTGAACCACCGTCTTGCCGCTGCCAAAAGGTCCCGGAACTGCCGCCGTCCCACCCTTGGCGATCGGGAACAGGGCGTCAATGATCCGCTGCCCGGTAACCAAGGGCATTTCCGGTGAGAGTTTTTCCCGATAAGGCCGACCTTTGCGTACTGGCCAGCTCTGCATTAACGACATTTTGAACAACTCATCTTTAGCTGTTTGCACCACGGCAATTGTATCAGTAATGGTAAAATCGCCTGATCCAATACTGGCGATAACACCGACAACCCCATGTGGCACCATAATTTTATGGACAACAATTTCGGTTTCTTGAACAACGCCGATGCTATCGCCACCAATTACTTGGGTACCAACTGCAATCAGCGGCACAAACGTCCATTTTTTATCCCGCTTAAGGGGCGGAACCTCGACCCCGCGAATCAAACTGTTTCCGGACAATCGCATCATTTCATCTAGTGGCCGCTGAATCCCGTCAAAGATACTGCCGATCAACCCTGGGCCCAACTCCACACTCAAAGGAACGCCAGTTGTCTCCACTGGTTCCCCGGGTGTCAGTCCTGAGGTTTCTTCATAGACCTGGATCGAAGCCTGGTCGCCGTGGATTTCAATAATTTCACCGATTAACCGTTGCTGACTGACCCGAACAACATCAAACATATTGGCATCCCGCATGCCTTGGGCGATTACTAACGGACCAGCTACTTTT
This sequence comes from uncultured Acetobacterium sp., assembly GCF_963664135.1. Classification (NCBI taxonomy): domain Bacteria; kingdom Bacillati; phylum Bacillota; class Clostridia; order Eubacteriales; family Eubacteriaceae; genus Acetobacterium; species uncultured Acetobacterium sp. The sequence goes on from NZ_OY760905.1 coordinate 2,132,151, forward strand.
TTTATTCTGGCTGCACTCATGGTTTCACCTGCTTTTCAGTTTTCATTATTTCAGTTATTTGTTTCATTTATTATTATCAAAGATAATATCGGAGCCCACCGCCTGCTCGACCAACTTTTTGACGTTTAACATCCCAATGCCGGTATTCCCCGAAACACCAGGGATCAGAATAATGGCGGGAAGCTTCTGCAGTCGATAACTTTCAATTTCTGGCGCTATTTTTGCCCCAAGCGCTTCAGTCAGATATATAATGGCAAAACCGCTTTCAGCTAAGCGTCTTAGGGTCTTACTCGCTTCTTTGCCATCTTCAATTGGGTATACCTCCAGGCCAAGGGCGGCAAACCCATAAACACTGTCCCGATCGCCCATCACTGCTACCTTATACATAGGTCGCCCTCACTCTTTCCCGAACCGATTCCTCCGAAAGATTGTTAAGCTTTCCTGACAGAATAATCCGCACTGATTTTATTTCATACTCTCTGGCCAAAATATATGCCACCAGCGGTGCAATGGTAAAGGGATTATATTTTTGGGGCCGGATAGAGGCGATAATCAGATTATCACACCACTGTTCAAAGGCGGATGGTGACTTTTTTATTTCCTCGATGGCATCCCCATAATCGGTTCTTTCCAGATAAGTATAGATTTCATCGATCCCCTGCGCGGCGGCGGCTCCCAGCTGACTAATATCAATGGAGTCACAGCAAGCTAGGGCACGGTTGATAAAGAAAAGTTCTTTGTTCATTTTGCTACACCGCACCGCAATTTTGATATTGATAGCTGCGACCATGAGCTCGGCATATTTTTCGATCAGATCATTTTTAGAAACCTTGCCGGCTTGATAAATTGCCTCCAAGGTCGCCTTATCGACAAGGACATCACTCAGCTGTCCATCATTGGTATGCAGCATAATCTCATAAGCTTCTTTGGCTACTAGGCGCATCTGCTCGGGGAGTAACGAAAAATCGTTCTCCTTAACCGCCTGAATAATCCGTTCATGGGGAACTGTTCCCTGCTGAATAAATATTTCCGGGGGCACCACTTCGGCCGAGATTTGTTTGATTGCTGCCTTCAGATTATGATAATCGTTGGGAATCAGAAAAACGTTGAAAATTGACATATCCTCGACCAGTTCAGCAATCAACTGCCAGGTTTTGTCCTGTTCCAAGGCCAACATTTCTTCCGGGCTTTGGGCACCAATTTCCCAGCCCTTGCCTGCCAACAAATCCAGACATTCCTGATAACTGTTACTGGCCATCAGCTGGGTAATATTTTGCGCAGTGATCAGAGACATTTCTTTTGAACGGATGCGGGCAACCGCATAAGCGTAATGCGTATCAGACATAAACTCTCTCCTTTGGTTTATGGATCTAAATAATTGCAAACGTGCCGTAAGTTTGATGATCAGTTGTTCGTTGTTACACCGTCACAAACATATCATTTCTCTTCATAGAAATAACACTTCATTGACCCGATCCTGCAACTGATCTTTAGCTGAATCAAATAAGGCCGCAAATGAACAGTTCACTTCAATTTCTCCGTAAACAAGAACAAAGCCGCCGTCAATGGATCGGTTTTGATTCGAAATAACCAGGCTTGCGTTTTTTTTCTGGAATACTGCATTAACGGATTCCTGAAAATCGGTTGGCAGCCGCTGATAATCCACCGGCGAAAAGAGCAGTTCGCCCTTTTGGGGCAAGGCATATTTTTCGATCATTTTCAGCAGCATTGTAAAGTACGCATTATCTGTCATTTCCAGCAAACGATGATGAGCGGCCTCAATGATTTCGCTGATCAGCTCCTGTTTGGCGCTTAAAATCAACTGTCGTTTTTTGAGCATCCCCGCCGATCTTGCCCGTTCCAACCAATCAGCTACATCCTTTTTCGATTGGCTTCGGATCTGGGCGCACTGCGCTGATGCTTTTTCTATGGCACTGCTTTTTTCTTCCTGTGCACTATTTTGGGCTGCTTCAATAGTTGCCCGCGCCGTTTCGGCCGCATCTACGCCGATTTGTTCAATAATTTTTTCGATTCCTGTCATGGCGAACCTCTCGAATCTCTTTTGATCGAATCTTTTCTAACTTAAACATTTAAAGCGCCAATGCCGGAGACTGCCAGAATCGAGGCCAGCAAAGCCAGAATGGCATAGGTTTCGACCATCGCCGGAAAGATCATGGCTTTCCCAAACTGATCCGGTCTTTTGGATACCATCCCGATACTGGCAACCGAGGCCCGGGCCTGACGAATTGCCGACCAGAAGCCCACCACGGCCATTGGCATACAGGCCAGAAAATATAAGAGTCCTTTATAAAAAGAAATATCAGAAGTGCCACCCAAAACCCCAATTTGAGAAAGCGTGATAAAAGCGATCAGCAGGCCATAAATACCCTGGGTTCCGGGCAACAGTTGTAACACCAGGACCTTCCCAAAGATCGCCGGGTTTTCGGTGACCGCACCGGCGGCGGCCTCTCCGGCCATACCAACCCCCACCGATGAACCGGCTCCAGCCAGCAAGGCGGACATAACCGCACCAAGCAATGCAAAAACAATTCCTAAACTATCCACGATTCTTTTCCTCCTTGAATTTAAAGTACTTTGTATCAACTGCAAAGGGGGTAAATTTACGTCCGCCACCTTCATAAAACTTCCCGAAAAACTCCACAAATTGTAGACGGTTGGTATGAACATAAGCACCCAATGCATTAATGCCAATATTAATGGTGTGACCTAATATAAATATCAGCATAAAGGCAATAATACCCATGATCCCGGGTCCGGCCATAGCTGCCATTTTATTGACGACCGATGCAATGACGCTAGTAGCGAGACCAAGGGCCAGCAAACGGGAGTAGGATAAGACATCCCCGAGGTATCCGGTTACCCCATAAAGATGATACAATCCCTTTAAAAAACGTTTAAACGGATTCCGGGATTCCCGCCCGGCGGTGCCGACGATGGCAATGGCCGAAACCAATGCAAATACGCTGGCAATACTGCCAACCAGAGCTGGCAGGGCAAAATTCAATCCCAGAATTTCAGTAAACTGATTCATGCTGAGCAGTAGCAGAATGAGACTGGTATTTAAGATATACCAGAAGATAACATCATAAAAAACATCTTTGTACTTTTTTAATTTAATCAAGTGTATAGCTTTCATCCCCAGACCGGCATAAATATGGACAATGCCAACCGCCAGAGCAAATGCCAGCATCCGCATCGGCTCATAAAGGGGGATAAACCATACCGGCGGAATGGTCACCAAAGTACCAAAATAAGTTGTCGAAACCACATCCACGACGTCGCCGAAATAACTGCCGAACATGATTCCCCAGAATATGGTCGCCACACCACAATACAGAAACATTTTCAGGTACTTTTTAAGACCGCTCTCCATGTTCTTAAATTTCAGCAGCAGGGTTCCACAGACTAAAACCATAATCAGACCATAGGCGGCATCCCCCAGCATCATCCCAAAGAGCAAATAATAAAACAGGGCCACGCCATTGGTCGGATCAATTTCCCCTTTTCCCGGCAGACTGTAGGATTCCACAACTCCTTCTACTGGGGTTGAAAAGCCACTGTTCTGTAGCAGTACCGGTACGTCTTCATCCATTAAAGGGGTATCCCATTCGATGGCAATATTGAATTTCTCACTTAGCTCCTGTTCCAATAACTGAGCTGCTCTCTCTGGAATAAAGCCGCTCAGAATAAAGGTCCGCTGCGAATGGATCAGCTTGCCAATGACCTGATATTTTTGTGCCCGGATGTGATAGTAATCCACCATAAACCAGAGTCGGGTTCGTTCGCTACCATAACTGACGACTTCTGCAGTGGCATCGGCAATGGCCTGATTTGTGACGAGAATACTTTTCTCGATTTCTTTTTTTAATAGTGCCGGTGCAACCAGAGTTTGCGAAACTGGTCGAGCGAACCCCATTGATCGTAAGGCATTTTCAAGAGTAGCTTCATCCCGTTTAAAGCCCAGCAAAAACAAACAGGTCTGTTCCGGGGAATAGCTAATTCGATCCAAATTAACTGGTCCTGCGTCCGGTGCAGCCTGAGCTAATTGTTCAAGAATTTCTTGATCGTCCATCCCACGCGGCAAGGTCCCGATAAACGCACTGGTTGATTTTGTCCCCTTGAAACTCATCGGTATATCGAGATTCATCCACGGCACCAGGGCTTCCAGCTGGGCTTTAAGTTTTAATAAAACGGCCTGATTTTCAGTAATTTCTTTAGCAAGGCTATTGATGCGATGGGACAAATGGATCAGCTTGTCCCGTTCGTCAACCCGGTTGTTATAAAATTCGACTGATATTTCCTGTCTGCCATAAAAAGACGCCAACATCACCTTTTTATCGGGGATATATTTCCCCAGAATTTCAAGTGCCTGGACCGCTTCACGGGCGGTTTTTTCGAAAACGATACAAGGAGAAGACAGATCAATTTTTTGAAACACACTGTCTTCGGTCATCATTTCCTGAACCTCGATCATCCCCCGGCGCTGGAGCAACTCCAAAATCTGCTTACGGTTCTTTTTCATTGCGCATAAGCTGATGCGCCGCATTTCAAGCATCGCCATGGGTTTTCCTCCTTTGCACTGAATTTTTCACGTTTGAATCAAATCAGTTCAGCGATAATCAGACTGACGATCTGATCTTCTTTCCGTTTTGCGGTTTCCCGAAGCTGGCATATTTCTATTTCCGCGCCTGCTTCAGCTTCTTTTATCATTTGACTGCCAAGTTTTTTCGCTTCTGCCAAAGCGCTTTCTGCTTGATGCTTTTCTTCCTTTATCATGGCAGAGATCAGTAATTCTGTTTCTTTTTTAGACTGCTTGATGATTGCATTTTTCTCATCAATCGCCATTTTTTCTGTTTGCTCAGCCTGAATTTCTGCTTTGCGAACCGCGGCTATGATTTCCTGGGCCATATCATCATCTCCTTTTCCGATCATTGTTTGCTATAATCTTAGTACCCCAATCATCTTCATTTTATTCCTATTTTTGACGCTTAAAAATAATAATTGATTTTAAAAACAATCCGATAAAAAATGGCATAAAAAAACTGACCAAAGTAAATGGATCACTTTGGTCAGTTTTTAGGTTCTAATATTTATCTTTTATTATTCTGATTTTTGTGCTTTTTGCGCGTCTTTTTCCGCTTTCGCTTTGGCAGCCGCTTCCTTTATAACCACAAATGCTTTTCTGGCATCTTCAGTCAGAGGAAGAATTGCTCCGGTTGGGCATTTTTCCAGACAAAGCGGGTTATTGCATTTTTCAATACAGATGTGATCATCAACCATCGCCAAATTATTTTCGAGTTTAATTGCGTCATAAGGACAGCTCTTGGCACAAAGTCCACATCCGATACAAGCTACTGCACAAACTTTTTTAGCAGCATTACCCTTATCTTTTGAATTACAAATTACGCCAACATGAGAGCCGATTGGCGCCATGCCAATAATATGTTTCGGACAGATCAAACTACATTTTCCACATCCGGTACATTTGACTTCATCAACAACTGGCAGGCCATCTTCGCCCATGTGAAGCGCGTCAAAAGGACAGCTTCTGGCACAGGTTCCCAGACCGATACAGCCGTATTGGCATCCTTTCGGACCTCCCTGTACCATACTTGCAGCAATACAGTCTTCCACGCCAATATAATTGTATTTTTTGATTGACTCTGAAATTGCATTGTTACATTTAATCTGGGCAACTCTTGGTTCAATTGCCGCTGCTGCTTTACCTGTCAGATCTGCGACCAGGTCTGCGATGGGTTTCTTACCCGGGATACACAGACTCGGTGATACGTTTGGATCATTAACAACTGCCTCAGCATATGCCATACAACCAGCATAACCACAGGCACCACATTGACCTTTTGGAAGTACATCTTCTACAATATGAATCAGTGGATTGACTTCGATTGAAAATACTTTGTTGGCGTATGCCAGTACTAAACCAAAAATCAAACCAATAACTGTCATTACTATTACAACCATTATTGCAATATTCATGCTTTCCTATCTCCTTTCTATGATTAAATCATTCCTGAAAAGCCTAGGAACGCCAAGGCTAACATACCAGCTAAAATAAAGGCAATCCCAAGACCTTCTAAGGATTTAGGCACATCTGCCAATCTTAACTTTTCTCGACAACTTGCCATCAGGATAATTGCCAGAGCAAAACCTAAACCTGAACCAATTGCATAAACAACTGTCATTAAGAATGACAGACCACCTTCAGCCATTTCAAGAGGCACGGCCAAAACGATACAGTTTGTCGCAATCAGTAACAGGTAAATCCCCCACATATTGTAAAGCGCAGGAGCCTGTTTTTTGATGATCATTTCCAGCAATTGAACAAAGCTGGCGATGAGCAATACAAACACAGCTGTTTTCATAAATTCGAGACCGTTTGGTACCAGAACAAAATTATAAACAAGCCATGCCAGCATCGAGCTTAAGGTCATAACGGCAGTTACCGCCATACCCATTCCGGCTGAAGCACTCAGATTCTTTGAAACGCCAAAGAAAATACATAAACCTAAAAACTTTGTTAAAACGAAGTTGTTAACAACTACAGCGCCTATAAACAGGGTCATATATTCCATTATGCTTCACCCCTTTCAGCTTTCTTTTTTTCCATATGAGTTGTCCACATTTTCCAGCCGGCAACCATATATCCGATTAGCATAAATCCACCTGCAGGCAGGATAAAGATCAACGCTGGATCGTACCAATCTCCAATAATTGGAATACCCAATAATGAGCCATTTCCAAGTAATTCTCGAATACATCCGATAATAACTAACGCAAGACAAAAACCGGCGCCCATTCCAAGTCCATCGACCATAGAAGGAATCACTTTGTTTTTAGATGCAAACACTTCAGCTCTAGCCAGAATAATCGCAAATACAACGATCAAGGCCAGATAAATCCCCAACGCCTTGTATAAATCTGGTGCAAACGCCTGAAGCATTAGCTGTACAACGGTAACGATCGTCGCAATCGATGTAATATAAACCGGAACCCGAACTTTTGGGTTGACGATTTTTCTGCTAAGTGAAACCACCATATTATTGGCAGTAATAACAAACATAACCGAAAGACCCATGGTCAGTGAAGTAATAACCGAAGCAGTTACCGCCAAAGCCGGACATAGACTAAGCGCTAAAACAAAAACGGGATTTTCTTCAACGAGACCCTTTTTAAAAGTAAGCCATAAATTATTCATCTTATTTACTACCTCCCACAAACTCATCAACTTCTTTAACAGCATTCTGAACACCCAGTGTCACTGCTTTAGAAGAAATGGTTGCGCCAGTCATTGCCTGGACGTTATCCTTGTTTGCTGGATCTTTTGTGACAACCAGATTTTCTGCTGTTTTCCCGATAATCTGAGATTTAAAAGGCTCAACCCCGGCTTTATCACCAAGACCTGGTGTTTCGTTTGCTTTTAAGATGGTGTAATCAATAACCGTACCATCTGGAGCAACTGCTACCAGTAATTCAATTTTACCGCCATAGCCTTTAACTTCGCTTGGTACGACATAAGCGATTGTTGCTCCGCCCTTAGTCGCCTCAAACCATTCTTCTTGACCTTCAATTGGCACGAATTCATCTGCATCAGTAACTAATGCTGCCATCGAATCCATTTTTGCCTGTTCAGCATTTTTTACAGCAATCGGCGCAGTAAAGAAGTAAACCGTCGCAATAACTAAACCAGAGACAAAACAAGCCAACATTAAGTTTACTGCGATCTGAAAAATAGAATATTCTTTTGCATGTTCAGCTGACATCTTCGATTACCCCCTTACTCCGAATTTTTTTGGTTGGACAAAACGGTCAATCAGAGGTGTTAAACAGTTCATTAATAGGATCGCGTAACATACCCCTTCAGGATAACCACCCTTTAACCGAATTAAAACTGTCAATATACCTGCACCCAGGGCAAAAATAATTTGGCCCTTTTTGGTAATTGGGATCGTAACCATATCGGTTGCCATAAAGAAAGCTCCAATAATTAAACCACCAGCCATCATATGGAAAATTGGATCTCCGGTAAATAAACCAGCTGGTCCAAATACCCAGGTGCCGATACCAACGGTTGCAATCATAATTGCTGGAACCTGCCAGTTGACATAACCTTTATAAATTAAAAATAGTCCACCTAAAATTAAAAGCACGGTACAGGTTTCACCAATACTACCATTACGGAATCCCAGGAACATTGCCTGGTACATATTACCAGCACTACCAAAGGTATCAATTAATGCGCCATAACCTTGTTGTTTTAACAGATTCAGTGGCGTTGCCGCACTGACAACATCAATACTGGTTGTCATGCTGCTCCAGGTTGTCATTGCCACTGGCCATGAAACCATTAAAGCGGCTCGACCAATATGTGCCGGGTTGAAAATATTTTGTCCTAACCCGCCCATGGCATGTTTTGCGATAACAATTGCGATAAATGAACCAACTGCCGCCATATACGGTGGAAGTGTTGGTGGTAAACACATGGTCAGCAACAAACCCGTTAAAACAGCACTACCATCAGCGATGGTAATTGGTTTTTTTCTGATCTTCTGTACCAGATATTCGAAAAGTACTGCCGATAAAACACCGACTACCATAACCATAAGCGCATTCAGACCAAAGTAATATGCCCCAAATAATGCGGCCGGTAATAATGTAATGTTGACCGTCCACATGATCTTGGAAATTGATTCTTTCGATCGAATATGTGGCGATATGGATACGTTAAATAATTCTTTGTTTATTTTTTCTTCCGCCATGAAAACTCACCTCCTATTATTTTGCAGCACTCTGTGCTCTGCTTTGAGCTTTGCAGTATTTGATATATTGAACGATATTACGTTTTGCTGGACAGGTATATACGCAACTTCCGCACTCGATACAATCAAGAAGAGCATAATCTTCTTTTGCTTCGTGATAGAGATCTCTTTCACCTAAAATGCTGAGCATGCTTGGATTTAAGCCCATTGGACATGCATCAAGACATCTTCCACAGCGGATACAGGGTGATTCTGTGCCTGTATTAGCTTCACCTTCAGCAAAGGCCAGGATTCCAGATGTTCCTTTAATAATTGGCAGATCAATGGTCGACTGCGCCGTTCCCATCATCGGACCACCCAAAATGATTTTTTCTGGTTGACTTACAAAGCCACCACAGAAATCAATGGCATCACTAAAGGTTGTTCCCACTCGAACTAAGATGTTCTTGGGTTCTTTAATGGCTTTTCCACTTATGGTTGTGACTCTTTCAATCAGTGGAATACCCTGAGTTACTGCATCACATACTGCTGCAGCTGTCCCGACATTTGAAACGACCGCACCAACATCCATTGGCAAACCGCCGGACGGTACTTCTTTGCCGGTCAATACGGCAATTAGCATTTTTTCAGCCCCTTGGGGATACTTTGTTGGGAGTCCAACAACGTCCACGCCAGTACCTGCAAATGCTTTAGTCATTGCTTCAATTGAGTCTTTTTTATTATCCTCAATCCCAACAATCCCTTTGGTAACACCCAATGTTTTCATCATGATTTTTACACCGGTTACAATTCGATCGCCTTCTTCAAGCATCATACGATGATCCGCTGTCAGATAGGGTTCACATTCGGCCGCATTCAAGATAAAAACATCAATCTTTTTATCTGCTGGCGGAGCCATTTTGACATGTGTTGGGAAAGTTGCTCCACCCATTCCAACAATACCAGCTTCTCTGATAATCTTACGTACTTCATCAGCACTTAAGGTTTGCCAATCACGTTTTAGTGGAAGGCCCTCAACCCATTCATCCTGCCCATCGTTTTCAATTACAATAGCAGTACACGTACCAAAAATCGGATGTGGATACTCTCCAATATCGGTTACCTTACCTGAAATTGATGCGTGTACATTAGCTGATACAAATGCATCTGTCGTCGCAATCAGTTGTCCTTTTTTTACCAAGTCGCCTTTGGCTACTATCGGTGCACAAGGCGCACCAGCATGCTGCTGAACAGGAATGATTGCTTTACCTGGCAGAGGTGCGGTTACAACGGGCTTATCGGCCGTATAACTTTTGCTGTCGTTTGGATGTATTCCTCCGCGAAAACTCTTCATCATATTTATACCTCCCTTTTGTTAATAAATTAATTCTCTATGGATAATCAAAAATACTATGTTAAATTGGAACAGATCTAACTCAATATTTTTGTAATCACCGGTAACATTTTGCTGTTTTTTTTCACAGCTCTATCATATATTTTCACTAAAAAAAGTGACAAAATAAATATGGCTATTCCTCCACCAACTTGCCAGGGAACAACAGGCCAATTAAACTGGGTTGCCACATACCACCCGATTATAGCACCAATACCGGCTGCTAATAGCGGCATAATATAAACCATAAAGGCAGCCTGAAGCATATTCGCCTGGGGTATTTCAAAGGCGACTTTTTGTCCTGGTTTGGCAGAAAGCGGATTTTGAACATCCATAACAATGGCCATGTCGCCTGGACAAGAACCGCAGTTTTCACAATCTCCATGTCGGGCTGCCTTAACTTTGGCCATTTTCCCATCTATTTCTAAAACAATTCCAATTTCTTCTTGTTTCAAACTTTTTACCTCCCAACCGAATGATGATCACCAAAATCATCAACCGAGCTTTGTTACTGCTTCAATCCGTTTTACTTTTTAATTACTGCTCTAAGATAGTTTTTTGACATTTTTTCAGATCATAACATCGTTTTCAGGTGTAACTTTCTGGAAACCAAGACAAAATATTGCAGGTTTGGAACTTGTATATACATCGCCTGTTTTTTATTATACCTGTTAATATTTTAATTGCAATAGTTTTTTGAAATAAAGCTTTATAAAATCTTAAATGTTTCAAATTTAATTCTGTTTTATTTTGGTCACAAGATATGGCTTGTTGTTGCCGATTTTCAATCATCATCAAATTTGATCATTGTATTTTTAATAACAATTCACAAATCATATTCTCTTTTTTTTCAGATTTATTTTACTGATTTTTAAGTGATTTTTACAAATAAACACATCTTCCGTTTTTTGTTCTTAATTGGATAAATTTTACCCTTATCGTTTTTTTCTTTTACTTATTGGCCTTAAAATTCATTGAAATGAATTGCCTGATTAAGATCATCTTTCTCTTTTGATCTTTCGATGCTACCTCAGCTCCTAATATGGGATTATAAATTCAAAAGATCATTTCTTCCTAATATTATATAGGGCTTTCTTCTAACCGCTCTTAATTATACATTTAGGAAAATTAATTACAATAGGAAATCTGGAATTTATACGAGGTTATCTTTTCAAAATTTCAAGGTAAAAATTCACCTTATCGAGGTTTAGCCCTTCGTGGCCTTAACCCTGCTCAATCCACTGCCTGATTGCATTAACGCGGGCTTTTTCTTGATATTTGCGTGTATTTTTTGTTATTGTATATATTTTAACAATACATCTTCGTTCAAATGTTAAAATATATACAATGGCAATTTTTTACTCCCGGTACACTTTTTTACTGTCAGTTTTTAAATAGCAGTTATTTTTGTCTATATAATTTTCGTTTTATTCGTATTTTTTACGACATCTTCCACCTTATTCTCTTTTTTCACGGTTTGTTAAACATCTTTTTATTATTTTTATGCCTGTAAACTCCTTCAAATTCTGCGAATCACCCCTTTTTTCTAATCATTTTTTGATTTTTCGAGTAACAAAAATACCATCACTGAATATCTCAACGATGGTATTTTTTCTCTCAAAACGATTAAATTGCTATTTGATCAAACAAAACGATATCTCTCAGAGCTTTCAGGGTGTTTTTTTTCGGTTTGTGTTACTCTTTATCGATTCCCAAAATACTGATTGAACTCCTGTTTATCACTGGCCCATTCCAAGCCGACATCATAGGTAATTTTTTGATCCCGCACCAGCATCGCTAAATCGGCATTAAGGGTTTTCATGCCATCCCGTCCGCCAGTCTGCATCACCGAGGCCAGTTGATGGGTCTTGTTCTCACGAATCAGGTTCAGTACTGCATCGGTCCCAATCAGTACCTCCAGGGCGGCCATTCGCCCATCACCAGTGGCCAGCGGGAGCAGCTGCTGAGTAATGACTCCTTTCAAGATGCTAGAAAGCTGGGTGCGGATCTGTTGTTGACTATGAGGGGGAAACACATCAATAATCCGGTCAATGGTATTGGCGGCCCCAATGGTATGGAGGGTAGATAACACCAGATGGCCGGTTTCGGCAGCGGTGACGGCGGCCGAAACGGTTTCGTAGTCTCGCATTTCACCGACCAGAATAACATCTGGATCTTCCCGCAGTGAAGATCGCAACGCCGCAGCAAAAGAGCTGGCATCCACCCCGATTTCCCGTTGATGGACAATGCTGCGCTTATGTTCGTGCTTATATTCCACCGGGTCTTCAATCGTTAAAATATGCACCGCCCGGTTGGTGTTGATATAATCGATCATTGAGGCCAAAGTGGTGGACTTCCCGCTGCCGGTGGGGCCGGTAATCAGAATCAATCCCCGGGGCTCACTGGCTAACTTTCTGATTATTGGCGGCAATTTTAAATCTTCAAAACTGGGGATCGTATCATTGAGCAAACGGATGGCGGCGGCATAGCTGCCTTGCTGTTTGTAGATGTTCACCCGCTGGCGCAATCCTTCTGGGGTCACATGGCAAAAATCGAGATCCGTACCAGATTCGAGAATCTGTCGTTCCTCCGGGTTTAACAGGCTGAAAATCAGATTATGGATAATTTGGGGATTATGTTCAAAATCACTTTGATAAAGTTTTCCGTTTTTTCGAAAAACTGGCGGCAATTCACTGGATAAATGAATATCCGAGCAATCATTCCGTCTGCCATAGTTGACCAAATCTAAAAAACTTGTCATGAGCCTGCTCCTTATTCGACATAATATGATAATTTGAGGAATTCTTCCATCGAAGTTATGCCATTGATGGTTAAATTGGATACGCTTTTCCTGAGCGGAATTAGCTTGCCGGTTTCTTCCACATAACTATAAATATCTTCCACCGGCTCTTTCCGGGAAATCATTGTTCGGATGGTCTTATCAATGGCCAGAATTTCATGAATCGCAGTTCGCCCTTTATAGCCGGTGTTATTACACATATGACAGCCCCTGCCGCGATAAAGAGTGGTCAGTCGCGGTTCGCTCAGTAACGCTTTCTCAATTTCTGAAGGAATATAGGCTTCCCGGCAATTGGGACAGATTTTTTTCACCAGCCGCTGAGCGACTACTCCAGTGAGTGAGTTGGCGACCATATAGGGTTCGACACCCATGTCCTGCAAGCGGACCACAGCTGAAACAGCGTCATTGGTATGCAGAGTTGAAAGCACCAGATGGCCGGTGATAGCGGATCGCACGGCAATGGAGGCTGTTTCCGAGTCCCGCGTTTCACCAACCATGATAATATCCGGATCCTGTCTTAAGATTGATCGCAGCCCGGTATCAAAGGTCAGTCCGGCCAGAATATTCACCTGAGTCTGGTTGATTTTAGGCAGATTCCGCTCCACCGGATCTTCAATGGTGGCAATATTGACATTTCGTTGACTGAGCATTTCCAGAATCATATATAACGTGGTGGTTTTACCGCTACCGGTGGGGCCGGTAATATAAACCACGCCGTGAGGACTTTGTAACATCTGGAGGATTTTCTGATAATCTTCGTCATTCATTCCGAATTGACCAGCATGATCCAATGGCACATTCATGCTTAAGAAACGCATCACCATTTTTTCCCCATAAACCGTGGGGATGCTGGAGCTTCGGACATTCATTTCAACACCGTCGATCCGAATCCGAAAATGACCATCCTGGGGGACTCGTCGTTCGGCAATGTCCAAATTTGACAGGATCTTAATTCGGGCAATTAAGGACTGATGGAGGTTATTAGCCAAAGTCAGATAATCGACAATCAGACCATCGACACGTAGTCGAATAATCGTTTCCTTCTCGAAGGGTTCGATATGAATATCACTGGCCCCAGCATTATGGCCTTTTAGCAGCACGGAATTAACCAGGTTGACAATCGGCGCATCACCCACATTGGTGAGAATATCCTCCACAAATGAGAGGCTGCTGCCTTCAACTGTTTTATTAGCAGCCGATGCCGCCTTTCGCGCTTCAATTTCGGTATAGGATTTGCGAATCGCCTCCAAAATCACTTCCCGGGTGGCTAAAACCACGTCGATGCTCATATTGGTAATCAGGCGCAAATCCTCGATGGCATAAAAATCCAGCGGATCATTCATAGCCACCACCAGATGATTGTTTTCTTCGCCAATCGGAATCAGCGTGTATTTAAACGCAATATTTTGGGGAATTTTCCCGGCGGCCTCCAGATCGATGACCGTATCTCGCAAATCAAGCACCAGGACATTCAGTCGTTTGGATAATGCCTCCAGCAATTGAGCCTCTGTTACATAGCCATAGTCAACCAGAATGGCCCCCAGCCGTTTGCTTTTATCAACCTTCTGATAGGCCAGGGCTTCCTGAAGCTGTTCTTCCTTGATAAAACCAGCATTGATGAGAATATCGCCGATCCGAATATTTTTAGTTTCCATTCATTCCCTCTTCCACTAAGATCAATTGTTGTAAAATTTGTTTTTCAAATGCATTAACCGACATTGGTTTTCCAAAATAGTAACCCTGAATAATATCACAGCCTAATGCTCTTAACATTTCGACCTCTGCTGCCGTCTCTATCCCTTCGGCAACAACTGTCATCCCCAGTTTTTTGATCATATTGATAGTGGACTCGACCACAATATGATTCTGTTCAGGATTGAGCTGACTGTTAAAAAAGCCCTGATCCATCTTAATCACATCCAGAGGGAGATTCCCCAATAAATTAATTGAAGAATAGCCAGATCCAAAATCATCCATGGCCATTTTAAAACCATACTTCCGAAAGGCTTCTCCGACCTCAATCATCCGATCCACATCTTCAAAAATACTGGATTCGGTGAGTTCTATTTCCAGACGCCCCCGATTGATCCGATACTGATTGGTAATATTTAGAACACTTTCAATAAAGCTAGTTTGCTTGAGATTTTTTCGGGAAATATTTACCGAAATCGATATTTCCGGGTGTTTTTTATCTTCCCAGCTTTTTAGAATTTTACAAACCTCTTCCAGCATAAACATATCCAACTTTTTAATAAACCCGGTTTGTTCAAAAATGGGAATAAATTCCCCCGGAGAGATTAATCCTTTTTGGGGATGCCGCCAGCGAACCAGCGCTTCGCAGCCGCAATAATCATTGATATGCAGATTGTACTTGGGTTGGAGATACATCTCAAACTCATTGTTTTCCAACGCATCTTCCATTTGATCGATGATTTCTTTTTCATCGCCGATTTTTTTCCGAAAGGCATCGGAATAAAAGAACCAGCGGTTGTTCTCGGCGGTTTTGGCAGCAATTCTGGCCATATTGGCTTTTTCTCTGATTTTTTCCAGATTACCCTTTTTATCTTCAATGATGTATATTCCAAAATGGCAGGAAAGCCGCTCTTTGATGCCAATCGCTTCTCGCTCGATATTTAAAAACCGGACAAATTCTTTGATCCGCCGGGTTATTTTATCTCGGCTATCACAGACGCAAAGAATCGCAAAGTGATCCCCCGATACCCGGGCGTAACTTTCCTGTTTTCCCATCCGCGTCCTTAAAATGCCCACCACCATCTGGAGGACTTCATCACCTTTTTCATGACCGTATTCTTCATTAATAAAACGAAACCGATCAATATCAAAGGTTAACAAGGCACAATCATTCAGATTTTTTGACTCCAGAATTTCGGTAGCTTCCAACTTGAATTTTTGCCAGTTATTTCCCCCGGTGACTTCATCCACATAGGCAATCCGTTCGAGTCGTTTCTTTGACCGATACTGAAAAATAAGAACCACAATAAATAATAAGGTAATTGCGAATAAAGCGGCTGCAATCAACATAAAAGAATACCAGCTGATTTGTTTGGTTTGGGCGCTAACCACCTGGGTAGGGACCACCGTCATCATGTACCAGTCATTAATCGTCAACGACTGGTACATAGTATGGCGTTCCAGACCTGCATAAAGCGCAGAAAAATTCCCATTTTCTCTTAGAGCCATTTTTTGTTTGATCGTTGCCAGATCATCGCCATCTTTCATTTTTCCCAATACCAGCACATCGAACATATTTTCAAACCCGCCCACACTATTCGGATGAAGCGATGAAATGACTTCATCCCCATTAGATTTAACAATATAGGAGTAACCCTGATTAGAAAAACTCCCTACCTCCAGATAGCTTTTCAAATCTTCAGTATTCACCGAAGCCAAAACTAAGCCTACCACCTCATTGCCACGAAAAATAGGGGCGGCATAAACATTGATGGGTTTGTTATCGGTATAATCGTTGATGGTATCAGACACAGCTGCATTGCCTTTAATGGCCTCCTGAAAATAAGCTCGATCACTTACATTTAAGTGCACGCCATCGGTTGTCAGCGCATCCCCATTGGGCAGAGCAATCGCCATCCGTTTATAATGACCCTCAGCAACCTGTAATTTGATCAAACTCAGCATTTGATTTTGATCAAAATTGCCGCTGGCTTCAATGAGTTTACTGGTGGTTTTAAGATTTTCCAGCTCATTAGTCACCTTGGACTCAACCAGATCGGCCCCCCGACTTCCCAACTCTGAAAGATATAAAAAAGTTTGCTCTCTCAGCGCATGATTAATCAGGGATACATAATACCAGCTCAAAACAAAAAAAAGAACAACAGTTAAAATACCAATAAAGCTTGCTTTAATCGTTTTAGACTTTACTTTCATCTGCCATCCTTTCTCGTCACTCTTTTAAATGTGTATAGTTCTTTCATTCTACCAAATAAAAAGAACTTATTCAACGTAATTGAATAAGTTCTTTTGTTAAAAGACAGCTAAATTTAGCGGATTTCTTTAATATCCACCAATTCTATTTCGGCCATGGTCCGGTTGGATTTTAAGCAATCCAGCAAGGCTTGAGCCGTGTCTAAAGAAGTCAGCAGGGCAATGGAGGTTTCCACACATTTTCGTCGCATCCGCACATCATCATGATGAGGCATCCGACCCTTGCTTGAGGTCGAAATCACGTAGTTCAGCTTGCCACTTTCGATCAGATCGCCAATGTTTGGCTTGCTTTCGGCCAGACGGCGAACCACCTTGGTGGGGATATTGTTTTCATTGAGAATCAGCGCCGTTCCCACGGTTCCATAAATGGTAAAGCCCATTTCATGGAATTGTCGACCGATTTCGACAATCGCTTCTTTATCCCGATCTTTAACGGTGAGGAGCACCCCGCCGGAGCGTTCCATACTTCGGCCTGAAGCTACCAGGCCTTTGTAAAGGGCATCGGCAAAGGTTTTTGCCACCCCTAAAACTTCACCAGTGGATTTCATTTCTGGTCCCAGTTGGGTATCGACGTCCTGAAGTTTAGAGAAACTGAATACCGGCACCTTGACGGCGACATAGTCACCTTCCGGATAGAGCCCCGGCTTAAAGCCGAGATCCGCCAGCTTATCGCCAAGCATCATTTTGGTGGCAATATTAACCATCGGAATATCAGTCACCTTGGAAATATAGGGTACGGTTCGAGACGATCGCGGATTCACTTCAATGACATATACTTCATTTTCATAAATAACATATTGAATGTTTACCATCCCGACGATATCCAGCGCCTTGACCAGACGGCCGGTATAGTCAATGATGGTGTCCTTAGTGCGCTGATCCAGGGTTTGCGGCGGATAAACTGAAATGGAATCACCGGAATGGACCCCAGCCCGTTCAATATGTTCCATAATCCCCGGAATCAGGTAGTTTTCACCATCGCTGATCGCATCCACTTCCACTTCTTTTCCCATCAGATATTTATCGATCAGGACCGGGTTTTCCAGTTCCACTGCGGTGATGATATCCATGTATTCCACCACATCTTCACGTTCATATGCAATGATCATGTTCTGGCCACCCAGTACATAAGATGGTCGCAACAATACCGGGAAACCTAAACGTTCGGCTACTTCCACCGCTTCGGTGGTGGTATAAACCGTTTCGCCTTCGGGACGGCGGATATTGCAGGTTTCCAGTAACTGGTCAAACACTTCCCGGTCTTCAGCGGCATCGATATTGGCTGGCGATGTTCCCAGCACCGGAACGCCCATTTCTTCCAGATAGCGGGTCAGTTTAATGGCGGTTTGTCCGCCAAACTGAACAATGGCACCGATGGGTTTTTCCGTTTCCACTACTGAACGGACATCTTCTTTAGTTAACGGTTCAAAGTAGAGGCGATCCGAGGTATCAAAGTCGGTGGACACGGTTTCCGGGTTATTATTAATGAAAATCGCTTCATAGCCTTTTTCCCGCAGCGCCCAGGCACAGTGGACCGAGCAGTAGTCGAACTCGATTCCCTGGCCAATGCGAATCGGACCGGAACCGAGCACCAGAATCCGTTCTTTCCCAGAGGGATGCTCTTCAATAAAGAGTGCCGCTTCATTTTCCTTGTCTCTGGTCGAGTAGAAATAAGGGGTCTGGGCCGCAAATTCACCGGCGCAGGTATCAACCATTTTAAAGGAAGCATAGGTTTTGACCTCTTCCTGAATCGTTTCGCCGGATAGTTCTTCGATGGTTTTATCCAAAAATCCAATTTCCCGGGCTACTCGCACCCGTTCTTCGGTTAAACCCAGGGTCGCCAGGTCTTTTTCCATGACGGCCAGATGGCGCAGTTTATCTAAAAACCATTTATCGATTTTGGTAATGGCAAAGATGGTATCCAGGGATACGCCCCGTTTAATGGCTTCATAAACCACAAAGGATCGTTCATCATCGGAGTCAGAAAGCATTTTCATGATTTCCTCATCACTGGTTTCCACCAGCCGTTCAATGGTTAATGTTTCCATCCCCAGTTCAATGGAGCGGATCGCCTTCATCATGGCATGTTCAAAACTGGAACCGATCGACATGATTTCGCCGGTGGCTTTCATTTGCGTGCCCAAGGTTCGTTTGGCATAGACAAATTTATCGAACGGCCATCTTGGGAATTTAACAACAATGTAATCCAGCGCCGGTTCGAAACAGGCGGTGGTGGTGCCGGTTACCTCATTGATGATTTCATCCAATGAGAAACCAATGGCAATTTGGCTGGCCACCTTGGCAATCGGATAACCGGTGGCTTTTGACGCCAGCGCGGATGAACGGGAAACCCGGGGATTTACCTCAATCACAGCATAATTAAAGTTTTCCGGATTTAAAGCAAACTGACAGTTACAGCCGCCTTCAACCTTCAGCGCCGAAATAATTTTCAGGGCTGAGGTTCTCAGCATCTGGAATTCCTTATCACTTAGGGTCTGACAGGGTGCCACGACGATGGAATCGCCCGTATGAATCCCGACCGGATCAAAGTTTTCCATGCTACAGACGGTAATAACATTTCCTTTGGCGTCCCGCATGACTTCAAATTCAATTTCTTTCCAGCCGGCAATGCCTTTTTCCACCAAAATCTGGCTGATCGGCGACAAGCGAATGCCGTGGGTGGCAATTTCTTCCAATTCCTGCTGGTTGGCAGCGATACCGCCGCCAGTACCGCCTAAGGTAAAGGCCGGACGAACGATGACGGGATAACCAATAGTTGAAGCAAAACGGACCGCATCCTCAATAGTTACGACCACTTCCGAAGGAATACAGGGTTCGCCGATTTCTCGCATCATATCTTTAAAAGCTTGACGGTCTTCAGCTTTTTCAATGGTTTCCAGATTGGCACCCAAAAGCTTGACACCATGAGCATCTAAAAACCCTTCTTTAGCTAATTGCATCGATAAGGTCAGCCCGGTTTGACCACCCAGAGTGGACAAGATGCTGTCTGGTTTTTCCATTAGGATGATCCGTCTGATTACTTCTAAGGTCAAAGGTTCAATGTATATTTTATCGGCCATAGCCTTGTCGGTCATGATCGTCGCCGGATTGGAGTTAATCAGGATGACTTCCAGTCCATAATTTTTCAAGGCTTTACAGGCCTGGGTACCGGCGTAGTCAAATTCGGCCGCCTGGCCAATGACAATGGGGCCGGATCCGATCACCAGGACTCGTTTAATATCGCTTCTTAAAGGCATCCTTGTTGCCCCCTTTCCATAAGATCAGTAAATTGTTCAAATAAATAGCCGGTATCGTTGGGACCGGCACTGGCTTCAGGGTGAAACTGTACCGTAAAGGAATTGATGTCCTGATACTCGATACCTTCGCAGGTGCCGTCATTTAAGTTAAAGTGAGTTACCTTACCCACTTCTGCTGAAATACTTTCGGGAACGACGGCATAACCATGGTTCTGACTGGTAATAAAAACGCGGTCTCGGGTGATATCTTTAACCGGCTGGTTCATGCCTCGGTGTCCATATTTCAACTTAAAGGTTTCGCCGCCCATGGCTAACGCCAGCAGCTGATGTCCCAGGCAGATACCGAAAATCGGTTTGCCGTATTTGATAAAATCTTTGAGGTTTTCGATGATTTGGACATTTTCGGCGGGATCTCCCGGTCCGTTAGATAGCATGATGCCATCCGGATTAAGCATCCGAATTTCCTCAATCGTGGTGTTGGCCGGCATCACGGTTACGTTACAGCCTAAACGCAGCAGCATTCGTAAAATATTGTGTTTGTACCCATAATCAATCAGGGCGACATGGTTGGCCCGATTGACCTGACTGTAATACCAGCCTTTGTTTTTGCGGGTAACCGCTTGCACCGGATCGACCACTTTGAAGTCCCGGATTTTTTCCAGCAGGGCTTCTTTGGTGGTTTCAATGTCTTCAGTGGTAATGGCGCCGTTCATCGTCCCATGTTCCCGAATGACTCGGGTAATCGCTCGGGTATCCACATCCCAGATGCCGATTTTATCCTGCTCAATCATAAATTCATTAATGTTATGGGTATTTCTGAAATTTGATGGTTCTTCACACCATTCTTTGGTGATATAACCATTAATCCAGCTGCGCTCCGATTCCATGTCGTCCGCATTAATCCCATAGTTACCAATTAAGGGATAGGTTTGCAGCACAATCTGCCCATAATAGGACGGATCTGTTAACACCTCCTGATAACCGGTCATCCCGGTAGTAAAGACGATTTCGCCAATGGTGGTGCCTTCGCACCCAAAATTATAGCCCTCAAAAACGCTGCCATCCGACAGCACCAGCCAGGCCCGCTTATCTCGTTTGTAATAAGACATTGTTTACCTCCGTTTATTGTAGTTTCTCTAGGTACACGCGAAATTTAAACGCTAAAGTAAATTGCTTTGATGTCACGTTACATAAACAATTTTGTAACGTGTAGGCGAACAGGCGTTAGCCTGTCCGACGTACAGTGTAAAAATTGTTTGATGTAACGAGACAGCGAAGCTCACAGCAGTAATTTAAATCGCCGACTATTTTCAAAAAATACCTGATTGCACGCAACCAGGTATTTCAATTTAGCACATTTATCGAATTGCTAAGTCCTCTCGGTTCGGGCCAACGCCCACATAGGCAATGGTCGTTCCAACCAAGTCTTCAATTGTTTTAATGTATTTTTTTGCATTCTCTGGTAAATCTTCGACTTGACGAATTTTTGTGGTATCACTCAACCAACCGGGAAGCGTGATGTAAACCGGTTCAACCCGTTCTAAATCTTCAGTATTCGGAAAATCTTTGATTAATTTTCCATCTAATTTATAATCCACACAGATTTTAATTTCCGGCAGATCATCTAATTTATCAATTTTACATAAGGCCAGTTCATCATACCCGTTAATCGCATGGGTATATTTTAAAACCGGAATATCCAACCAGCCTAATCGACGGGAGCGGCCCGTTCTGGCACCAAACTCATCATCCGGCTTTTCGCCAGTTCCCCGTAACATATCAATGGTGCCACCAAACTCTTCGGTTGGGAAAGGACCAGCGCCCACGGCACTGGAAAAGGCTTTCGCCACGCCAATGACATTATTTATTTTTTTAGCAGGAAATCCGCCACTCACGGCCGCATAAGCCGCAATCGGGTTAGAGGATGTTACATAGGGGAAGATTCCCAGATCAATATCTTTCATCGCGCCCAATTGGCCCTCAAAAAGAATATTTTTATCCGCATCGATCATATCATGTAAGTAACCAACCGGATTGACGATCATATGTCCAAACGTTTTGGCCCAAAACTCGCATTTAGCGTAGAGTGCTTCCACCGTATAGGGCTCTATCTTATAGGAAGCCATTTGATCGTTGACGACCGGCACAATGGTTTCCAATTTCTTTTTCGCATTTTCCAGATTCAACAAATCTTCAAAGCGCAGACTTTTTCGCATCGCCTTATAAGCATAGGCTTGACCAATACCACGCTTAGTGGTACCAATTCCGCCACTGGCTTCCATTAATTCATCCAGTTTTTGGTGATAGGGCATGAGGATATGAGCTTTAGCCGATATTTTAAGACCTTCCAGGCTTACCTTTGCTTCAATGATCTGTTGCATTTCTTCAAGTAAAACATCGGGGTTGACCACAACGCCTGTCCCGATTAAACATTGACAGTCTTTGTTAAACACACCACAGGGAATTAAATGAAGCTTGAAAATACCATAATCATTAATAACAGTATGACCTGCGTTGTCGCCTCCTTGAAACCGAACAATTAAATCAGACTGTTTGGCGAAATAGTCCACCATTTTGCCTTTGCCTTCATCGCCCCATTGGGCGCCAACTAATACAGAAATCGACATTTATTCTCATTCCTTCCATCAACCTCAGACCAGAAGTCCCACCTGCCAAACCTGGATTTCATCCATTTTCACAAGGATTCTTCGATCAAAAACCACTTATTAAGCATCTTTGAATATTTATGGGATCATTTTTTCCCAGAGTATTATAACATAAAGCCAGGGGATTTGTTCCACATATTTTTAATTTTTCCCATGTTATTGTTTACATTTTTTTATTTTGCTGTTTTGCTGCCTTACCAGGCTAAACATTTGTCCATTGATCAAGTTTATCATGTAAAAAGCTTCATAACAAGGGTTTATCTCGTTATGAAGCCCTGGCTGATGATTTATTAATCATCACTATTTAATTACTTCTTATCATAAGTTTTGATAATCTGTTCCGCAACCTTTCGCGGAGATGTCCGCATATCCATGGCTTTTTTTTGAATATATCGGTGCGCCTGATCTTCGGTCATGTCCAGGTGGCCCATTAAAAAAAGTTTTCCGCGATAGACAACACCCAAATCATCAATTTTTGTTTTTAACGCCTGATTCTGATTTTGCAAGCGCTGAATTTTTTCACGGGACTGACAGACAAAACGGATGTTTTGAACCAATAACTGTCGATTTAAAGGTTTGGGGACCACGAAAGCCGCCGTATCAATGAGTTTTTCTTCCACGTGATCGACTAATTCGCTTTTGACGATCAGAATGACCCCAACCATATATTTCTCCAAAATATCAACAGCAAAATCAACACCAAATTCATCGCCTAAAGGGGTGTTTACAATCACCAGATCATATTCAATTTCCTGAAGCCGCCGTCGGCCTTCTGCGGCAGAAGTTGCCGAGTCGATTAATTGAAAATTCATTGGGCGTAAAATATCGGCCAGCCCACGGATTACGTCCTCCTGTTTACATACCAACAATACGCTGCTCATCCCCTTCACCTCCTGCCTTTATTGATTTTGATTGTCCTTTAATAAATTGAAAGGTAACGATCAATTTCCCAGGGATGAACAGTTTTAATATAGTCCATCCATTCAGCGGTTTTCAGTTCAATGTATTTTTTTGCCAGATTGACTCCCAGAACATCGCTGATTAATGGATCGGCACGCATCTCAGCCAGAGCATCCATCAAGGTAATCGGCAATTCTTCAATCCGTTCATCGGTCTGGACATTTTTCGTAATTTCGTCCTCCCCAAAAACCAGTTCATTCATCAATGGCGTCTTATTTTTAATTCCTTCCAGACCAGCTGCCAGAATTAAAGCAAAGGTCAGATAGGGGTTACAAGTCGGGTCTGGGCTTCTGAGTTCAAACCGGGAATAGTCATCCAACTCCATCGGAATGCGAATCAGCGGTGAGCGATTGCCAAAGCCCCAGCCAATATGACGGGGTGCCTCTTTACCACCGGTCAAGCGTTTGTAACTGTTAACCAGGGGATTTGCCACGGCGGTCAAGCCTTTTACATGAGCTAATACGCCGGCCATAAAATATCTGGCTTCATCGGAAAGTTGACCATTATTATTTTCAAATAATTCCTGTCCATTTTTTGAGAGCGATACATGGATATGCATACCACTTCCCGGTTCATCCATCAGTGGCTTGGGCAGAAATGAGGCATGCACCCCATTTCGCTGGGCGATTGTTTTGACCACCGTTTTAAACGTCATGATCTTATCTGCCGATGACAAGGCATCATCGTATTTAAAGTCAATTTCATGTTGTCCCCGGCCGGCTTCATGGCGGGAGCTTTCAATCTCAAAGCCCATATCTTCCAGGGTCAGACAGATTTCCCGACGGGTATTTTCGCCCCGGTCATAGGGCGCCAGATCAAAATATCCGGCCTGATCAGTAGGAATGGTTGTTGGATCACCATTTTCGTCCTGTTTGAACAGATAAAATTCGCATTCAGTACTGATGTTGAATTGGTAACCTAAGGTTTCTGCCTGTTTAATGGTTTCTTTCAAAATATAGCGACTGTCCGCTTCAAAACTCTCCCCATTGGGATAACGAATGTCGCAGAGAATTCGGGCTACCTTCCCCTGTTGTGGCCGCCAAGGTAAAATTTGAATGGTGCTGATGTCCGGATAGAGCACCAAATCAGTCAACTTGGATTCGGAAAATCCGACGACTAATGAGGCATCAAAGGGAATTCCACTGTTTAAGGCTCGTTCAATTTGCATCGCTGTAATTGCAATATTTCGATTTTGTCCAAAAAGATCACAAAATTGAAGACGGATAAATTTCACATCGTTGGCTTCGATGAATTCTAATACTTCAATCGTTTTTTTTGCTAAACTCATTTTATACCTCCATTTTTATAATGATCGCAATACTTCTGTATGGCTGCTCTTTTCTCCAGGAGATGATTAACCATTCCAATTGCTTTTATTTTGCTCAATATCTTTTGTTATATACCCATTTCCGCGTTCGATTACCCTTATGAAAAGTGACAAACGACGGCGGCAGGCTTTTTGATAAATAAAAAAAAGAACACAAAGCTAACCCATTTTAAATTGTACTATTTCAAATGGATCGAACGCCTTTGTTCTTAATAATTACGCCTATTAAATTTTGTATACAATGTACTTAGTTAGTTCTACCATTAAAACATATTTTCATGCAGTATTCAATTTTTTTTTAACTATTTTTTCATGACAAGGTTTTCAGATTGTTATCTTAGCCCCTTTTTAGTTAAATGAATAAAACCCTTTAATTTATACTACGATTTAGCTTAACGGGTTTAACATCACTTATTGTACCGGTGTTCCATCCATCTGAGCTAAAACAATCTGTCTCAACATTTCCATGGAGCCGGCAAATTCCTCAAGTGTCAAACCTGGGACTTTTTCTGCTACCAGTCGATAACCGGCTTCAAAATCCGTGGCCTCGTTTACTGCCATCATTAAATCGGCATCGCCTAATAAAGCATCCAGTACTTTAATATGTTTTTCTTCATCGATTTTAAATTCAATACTCATTTTGTTTCTCCCTTCAAGGTAAATAAAATTTTAACTCAAGTTTGCTGTGATTTTTCGTAGCTGTTTTTAGCAACTTGAATACTTCTTAACTATTACTCTATATATCTTATTATTGTTCTCTATATTATATAGTAGGCTTTTGTTTTTGTAAATCGTTCCTTAGATGTAAATTATATGAGAACCATTACATCGATTTTCTGACAGATTTCTCTTTACAAGATTTTTCTCATGGTCTATAATAATTACAACTTAATAGCGTGGCTAATTGCCACAATGATTATAATAGCAATGGGGCTTTTCTCGCGTAAAATTTACGTTTATTAAAGCACCCTTTTTTATTAATCAGCCTTAATTCCCATGCATCTATTCTGATGTACGGGAGCTTTAATCATAAAAATAAATTATTATTCTAGGAGGACACACACGTGCCAAATAATGTAACTGAAAATGTCGCCGATCTTTTTGGATCAAAAGTTTTTAATGCCGGGGTTATGCGCAAGCGCTTACCAAAACATATTTATGCTTCATTGTTAAAAACCATGAAAGAGGATTTACCTCTGGAAGAAAATGTTGCTGAAGTTGTTGCAAATGCGATGAAAGACTGGGCTCTGGAATTAGGCGCTACTCACTTCACGCATTGGTTCCACCCAATGACAGGTGTTACTGCTGAAAAGCATGATGCCTTCATCAGTCCAACTGAAGATGGTAAAGTCATTATGGAATTCTCCGGTAAAGAACTGATTAAGGGCGAACCGGATGCTTCTTCTTTCCCATCTGGCGGACTTCGAGCTACTTTTGAAGCCCGTGGCTATACTGCTTGGGATCCCACATCCTATGCCTTCCTTAAAGGAACAACCCTTTACATACCAACCGTCTTTTGTTCTTACTCTGGTGAAGTTCTTGATAAAAAAACACCATTGTTACGTTCCATGGAAGCCCTTGACACTCATGCTACCCGCATCTTAAAGCTGTTCGGAAAAGATGTCAAAAAGGTAACAACCACGATTGGTGCTGAACAGGAATACTTCCTGATCGAACGGGATATGTTCAAAAAACGAAAAGACTTAATTCTTACCGGCCGAACCCTATTTGGCGCAAAATCCCCTAAAGGCCAAGAGATGGAAACACACTATTTCGGTAAAATCCGTGGTCGTGTTGCTAACTATATGGCAGAATTGGATCGTGAATTATGGAGCTTAGGGATTGCTTCTAAAACCCGTCATAATGAAGTTGCTCCAGCCCAACATGAATTAGCTCCTATTTTTACAAATACCAATGTTGCTACTGATAATAACCAATTAATCATGGAATTCATGCAGCGAGTCGCTTATCGTCATGATCTGGCATGTCTGCTTCATGAAAAACCTTTTGAAGGTGTAAATGGCTCAGGAAAACACAATAACTTCTCCATGTCTACCAATACTGGTGAAAATCTGTTAGAGCCTGGTCCAAAACCAGCTGAAAACAAACAATTTTTACTGTTCCTTTGTGCAACCATTGAAGCAGTTTACAAATACAGTGAAATGCTTCGAATTAATATTGCCAACGCCGGTAATGATCACCGTTTAGGCGCTAATGAAGCACCACCAGCAATCGTTTCTATTTTCCTTGGCGAACAATTGACAGCAGCACTTAAATCCATCGAAACTGGAAAACCAGTCAAAGAAGCAAAAGATCTGGTTATGGAACTTGGCGTTACCACCTTGCCAAAATTCATTATCGATGCTACTGATCGAAATAGAACCTCCCCATTTGCATTTACCGGAAATAAGTTTGAATTCCGTATGTTAGGTTCCAACCAATCAATCGCTGGACCAAACATTACTTTAAATACCATTGTTGCCGACGTTTTAGCTGATTATGCCGATGTCCTGGAAAAAGCTGATGATTTTGATACTGCATTAAATGCACTACTTCAAAAATCTGTTAAAGAAAATAAAAACATTGTCTTCAATGGCAATAACTACTCAGAAGAATGGGTTGAAGAAGCGGCCCGACGTGGTCTTCCAAACTTAAAGAATACTCCAGAAGCTTTAGCTGAATTCACTTCTGAGAAAAATATTAAGCTTTTTGCACGACATAATATCTTTACCCCAGCCGAAATGAATTCTCGTTATGAAATTCATTTAGAAGAATACAGCAAAACCATTAACATTGAAGCATTAACCATGCTTAACCTGGCTAAACGTGAAATTTCACCAGCAGTATTTACCTACACAAAAGAAGTTGTTGATACCTTGGTTGCCAAAAAAGCCATTGGTGCTGCCATTGATGATTCTGCTGAAGCAACGCTGGCCGAAAGATTATCCAAACTTTCTGGCGAGCTCATTAAAGCCATTGATTTCTTAGATGAAACCCTTGCGGGCGTAGAAAATACTGAAAATCCTCAAGCAGAAGCCGACTATTTCTGTGCCAAAGTCCTTCCTGCCATGGAAGCACTGCGAACTGTTGCGGATTCTCTTGAAACCATTGTGGCTGAAAAATACTGGCCATTCCCAACTTACGAAGACATTCTGTTCTACGTATAAACAATCTATTTATAACTATAAAAACGCAAAAGTGGGCTATTATCCCGCTTTTGCGTTTTTATTTTATATCAATCAATTTTGGTTGATTGATATAAGTTTACTGGTGTGACTTCTGGTGAGGCCTGATTTTGCAGTCTGCCGGAAATCTCTGGCAAAACACAATTAAACCTCAAAAACCCCAATCATCAATGATTTGTTTTGATGATTGGGGTTTAACAATTCCCGCTTTTTAATTTCATTTTAAAATTCTGCAAACGCTTTTCCATACTCAACGCACTGATGTCGACCATTTTTATCTGGTTCGCCTAGAATGGTTAATCCCTTATCAAAGAGAATTGCTCCCAGATCTTTCACCCGGTTCTCCCAATCATCCATCCACTCACCAGCACCCCATCCATGGGATCCGAAAAGGGCTACCTTCTTTCCTTTCAGATGACTGGAAATCGCTTTGAAAAAAGGCTCAAATTCGGTTTTTTCAAGCGCTTCTCCGGTCATTGCCGGACAACCCAGCACAATTTTATCATATGTATCGATGCTGTTAATATCAAAGTCAACCACGTTAACTAAAATTGCTTTGCATCCGGCTTCATCAATCCCATTTGATATTTTTTCAGCCATAATCTCAGTGCTTTCCTTATAACTCCAATATATGACGCCAATTTTGTCTACCAGTTCCATCTCTGTCTCTCCTTTTTATGTTTGAAAATTATTGTTGTTTAAGTTATTACCCTAAAACAAACCGAGTAATCATTTAAAAAATCTTACAACCGTTTATTTTTACACGACCATTTATGCTTCTATCGATAACCTAGAATTGATCTTTTTTAATTCATCCTTCAAAATAGCCACGCATGACTCCAGCAGATTTTCCAGTAATGCTTTATTATGCCTTAGTCCTTCGCGATAGTAAGCCTTGGTTTTTTCACGGATGGCAAATTTACCTAACAGTCCTACTACCGGTATCGCTAAAAAGATTGTCCCGGCAATGGTTGAGGCAATCTTGTCGCCTTTTTTAATCTGAAAATGGGTAATTTGCGGTGTTTTCTGCTGATTACTGACTTCTACCAGGGCATTTCCGAAGAATTGACTGCTGAAAGCATTATAGTAGTCATACGCTTCATTAAATAAGGCATCCGATTCTTTGGTAATTTCATCAAAAATATCCTGGGCATAGATGTCAAAATACCGGTTGCGTGCCTGCTCTTTTTTTGCTGATGATGGATTTAAAAAACCCACATTTTTTTCGACAACTTCCAGACAATCCCGGTACCATTGATCTATTTTTTGATGACCAATGTCTTCCAGAATTTTAGGCATTTTGCTGGAAATAGAGCCCAACAGATTAACCTTGATCCGATGGATGATCTGTTCTTTTCCAAAAGCTTCGGTTTGCTTACCGCTGAGGAGCTTTTTCGCATGATTGGATACTTCCACAATATCCTGATTTTGCACTGAAGTTTTCTCAGTGATGACTTTTTGCATGGCCTCAATGGACGGCTTCACATTCATTGCATCACAGTGAGTGAATACCACCAGCACCGGATTTCCATCCCTGGCCAGGGTGTTAATCATCTCCAGATCAAAGTCTTCCACCCGGGCAGCTTTAGCCGAAAGACAATAAATAATGGTATGAAACCAATCTTTGATTTCCCGGACATTGTGCTGATCAAGCGCCGCCTGGATCAGGGCTTTCCAACTTTCAGATTTATCAGCTTCCAGTCCCCAGGAATCATAAAGATGCAAAATGAGATTAGGATTTAGGGCAATGGTTTCCTCAAACAACCCCATTCCGGTAACCGGTCGACCGGCTCCGGTTTTCATCAGATCTACACCAAAAAGGTAATTAAACAGCGATGTCTTACCAACCCCGGTTTTTCCCAGAATTAGCACGTTAGTTTCGCAAATTTTATCCACGTCTGGCAACCTTAAACCACTCAGCCATTAATTTGCCGATATTTTCGCCATTAAAATAGTCTGTCCATTCAATTTCCTTGCCCTCCTCAAATACTGCGGTGGCACAGCGAAAACAAATCTCCGAAATGGCATATCCCATAGCAGCAGTAAAACTGGCTGCCACTGCGGTGTTAACCGTGGTACCAATGGCGGTTCCCACCCCGGGAATTAGTTTAAATAGATTGGCACTCAGGGTTTGCGCCAATAACCGGCCCGATTCGGAAACCACCACCGAACCCACCAGCGATGAAAGATTCCCCAGTTTTTGATCCAATCCGTAGGTTTTCATAATATGCAGCGACATTTTGATTTGGATCGGTACCAGCAGTGCTGCATCCGAAAAGGGAATGGGAGTCAGAGCAACCCCAGCCGCTCCACTGGTGTAAAGCGGAATAATTTTATGGTTAATCAGTTGCTTTTTAGCTGCCAGATTTCCTTTGAGGGCGCTGATAAAACCCTCCCGCAAGGATTCGTCCAAATGGTCGATGGCCCATTTAATGAGTTCATCCCATTGCAGATAATCATTTAAAGCACTAATAACCGCTTCATCATCGGACACGCTGGTTCTAAAAAATTCAACTTGACAATTATTGCGAATGGCCTCTTCCATGGCCTGAAGTTCTTCTGCATCGACGTTATCAATTTGGGTCAACACCACGGCCAGCGGCAGTTTTTTTCCGCCAAGCATCTGGATCACGTCGATGTCCATGTCCGTAACCCGTTTATTAGCAGCGGAAATACAGTACCAGACCTCATGGATCTGATTGCTTAAATCTGTGTTGCTGTCTTTATTCTTAATTGTCAGGTGTGGTTCTGAGCCATTTCCTCTGAACTGATCCACCCAGCTTTCCACATTGCGTTTATAATTTGACACCTTTTCGGTTCCGATTTCATAGCCTTCGGTGTCGTAAAGCACCACCCCAACATCTTCCTGCTGAAATTTTGTAATCCCCCGGGTTACCGGAATTCCATGACCGATCTTTGCCACAGCTTCCCCAAAAACATAATTCACCACCGAACTTTTTCCTGCTCCGGTGGCTCCGCAAATCAAGATGTTTGGTTTTTTTATTCCTTGGGTGATTTCTCCAAGGGTTTGATTAAAATCAAAATCGTCTGGTCGATAGTCTTTCATTGCTACCTTCTTTCTTGTTTTTCGCCTGATTTAATCTGATTATCTGTAACGCTTTTCCACTTACCTCTATCAAAATAAGCATATCCTCGTCTTAGCAACCCGTTTTTATTTTGACATTATACCAAAGAATTGTTAATTTTCATTTAAGTTAAATGTTCACTTAATTATCACAGAATAATCAAGACCTGACCACAGACCCACGGTAAACTAAGAACAGTAAATCATCCACTGTATATAAGTGTTCCACCGATTGTTCACCCCTCAATGATCACTCGGTTTAATATAGCTTTTCATGAACTCCTTTCTCACAAAAAAGAATCCTCTTTCGACGAGAGGATTCTTTTTTAATGTTAAAATTCAATTTTCTTAGTCTTCTTTTTCGATCTCAATCAACCGGTCCGAGTTCTTATAAGGCACCCGGGCAGAAGGGACAAATTCCGAGGTCGCGTCGGTATGGATGGCCTGGTCGTCAAAATAAATATGAGCGCCGAAGGCTTTTAATACTTCTTGCTTGCTCATGCCACCCAGAAAAAAGGCCTCATCAATTCTTACATCCCAGGCTCGCAGGGTTCGGATGACCCGCTCGTGCGCCGGGGCATTTCTGGCTGTGACCAGAGCCGTGCGGATGGGTGAATGACTTTTATCAAACTCCTTTTGGATGGCCGACAGGGTTTTAAGAAACTTGGCAAAGGGTCCCGCTGGCAGGGGTTTTCTGGCATTTTTAATTTCATTGGCCTGAAAGGCTTCAATTCCCTGACTTTTATAAATAAGTTCGGACTCGTCTGAAAAAAGCACTGCATCCCCATCAAAAGCGATGCGGATCTGGTCGATTTCCGTGACTTCTTCGTAGGCCAGGTGTTGGGTATAAATGATCCCCGCCGCCACCCCGGCGTTAATGGCCTCCTGCACATCCTCTTCATTGGCGGATAGAAACAGATCGGTATTGAAGGCCTCCAGATAAGGTGCCAGCAAGGCGCCGCTGACCAGAGCCGCCCGGGTGATATCCAAATTGTAATGCTTGATCGAATTGAAAATCCGCAGACTGCTATCGGCATTATTTCGGGACATCACAATGATTTCAGTTTTCCGTTCCTCCGAACCGATTTGGTTGAGCTTCAGCAAGGCCTTAATTAAGGCAAAACCGGTGCCCGGTTTTAACAGATCATTTTCATGTTCAATCTGATATTTTGTATAGGCTTCTACCCCTTCTTGATTAAAAATCTGGTTTTCCTCTTCCAGATCAAAAAGCGCTCGGGATGAGATGCCGACAACCAGACAGTTTTTAAATTTATGCATGTTATTCTCCTTAGCTTCATTAAATTTTTAAAATAATGACTTCCCGATCTTAATCCTTCCGATTAAAGACCGGTACTTATCCACAATTGTGTTGATTTTATAGACAATTGTGGATAAGTTAGTCACTCTTAATTTTTACGCTTGATAAATCTTATCGCGATAGTAAAAGAACCTTTCTCATAGAGAAAGGTTCTTCCAACTAAATTTTGCTATTCTTATCATATCATCTGTTTAATTCCTAGTAAAGCTAATCATGAAAATCGCTTGCTTTTTTAAGCAAAATAGTCCGTTTCTTCCAGAGTCATTTTAACCAGCCGCAGATTCGTAACCATTTCTTTTAATTCTACTTTCAGACTTTTCAATTTTTCCAGTTCGGTTTCGGGATAAACACTGGCTTTGTTAATGCAAACCAGTGAAAAACCCTTATTTTCAGCCATTTTCAGATACCCTTCATCTGATTTCAGCGCATAAAGAGTCATCCTATGCCATCACCTTTTCTTCCAGATCAGCTAGGATCTTTAATCCGTGCTGCCCATCCCGGTTCTGGAATTCAACCCAGGTTTTCAGTTTTTCCCAAGCTTTACCATTGTGAATCAGTTCCAGCGCCATTTCATAACCTTCCCGAATGCTGGCGGCCTTATCTCTTAAATAAAGAATTAAGCCGGCATTTAATGCAACAATATCTTCCCTTGTTTTGGTTTCTTTACCGTTTAAAAGCCGAACAATACACAGGGCGGACTCTTCAACTGAGTCAAATGTTCGAATTTCATCCACAATTCCCGGAGTTATCAACATATCCTGTGGATTAAATGAGTAGTTTTCCACAGTACCATCTTCTTTTAGTTCGGCAATATAGGTTGTCCCCAAGGTAGATGCCTCATCCATGGACTGCTCCCCAACTTCACCATAAACAACAATGGCTCGTTTATAACCAATTTCTGCCATGATTTGCGGAACAAAGGCCAGCATTTCTTTGGAGTATACCCCTCGTACACCATATTGAGGCAACGCCGGGTTGGCCAAAGACGCCGAAATATTCAAAACGCTCCCAAAGGAAATCTGGGATAAAACGCGGCCCAAAGCCACTGGATGGACTTCCGGGCTCATCCCATTAAAAATTCCAATTCCAGCCTTCTCGATACTCTCTTTCACCAGATCCACTGACGAATTCATATCAATTCCCAGTGCTTCCAGTACATCAATGGTTCCACATACCGAGGTCAACGCCCGGGATCCATGTTTGGCCATGGGAATGCCCGCTGCTGCCGCAATAATGGAGGCCACGGTACTGATGTTAAAGGTTTTAAAACTATCCATCCCGGTTCCACAGTTATCCACAACCGGAAATTCGGTGATGGGATTGACCTTAAAGGTGTCCACCTCATAAATAGCTTCAAAACTCCCGGCTACTTCTTCTGGTGTCGCACCTTTGGCACTGAGCGCTGCTAAAAAAGCGCCCTGCTGCATGGCTGTTTGTTTATCACTTAAAATTTCCATAAACATTTCTTTGGAATCATCTTTTGACAGATTTTCTTTATTGATTAACTGCGTAATAACCTGTCCATAATCTTTCATGCTGATTGTTTTTTCCATTGTAATCTCCTTGTTTTTTTATTCTTGTATTTTTATTATTCGTTTGCTGCTATTTCATCCTGACAATGGTTGAATAACCATCACAGTTTTTTACATAGTTCATTCCCTGAGTCAATTCTTCCAACTGCACCCGATGGGAAATAAGCGGACGGACATCTATTTTTCTGGCTTCCAATAAGCTTCTTGCTCTGCGGCTGTGGGCAACACTGCAGCCGTAAGACCCGACAACCAAAATTTCTTTATAATGAATCAGATTGATCTCCGGACAAAACCCATCATCCCAGGTGATGCCGCTAAAATAACCCAAGCTTCCCTTTTTTCGCAAAAGTTTTAAACCCAGATCCAAGGCTTTGGGACCCGGACAACAGGGAATAACCGCATCCACTCCCCGTTCTGCTGTAACCGCCTTTATCTGTTCCAAAAGATCTGTTTCATCACCGCTGAAAACTCCGTCAAATCCCAGCTCCTTTCCTCGGTTGCGTCGCACCTCATTTTCCTCGATCAGAATCACCGTTTTGATGCCCTCCGCTTTGGCGGTAAATAAATTGAGTAGTCCTAAACGGCCCCCGCCGATAATAACCAAGACCGACGCCTTGTTCATTTTAAGCGAGCCTTGGATATTCACACAACAGGCCAATGGTTCAATAAAAGATATTTCCTCGTAGGCCAACTCATCATTACTAATGACCTGAATCACTTTTCCCTTTACGCCTTTGGGGGTAATTTTGATGACCTCCTGAAAGCCACCGTCAAAATTAAACCCCATAATTTCCATCTGATCACATAAGTTGTTCTGTCCACTTTTGCAGTATTCACATTGACCGCAAGATATTCCTGGATGCACATAAACCCGCTTTCCAACAAGATTACCCGCTACTTTTTTGCCCTTCTCGATGATCTCGCCAGCAATTTCATGCCCCAATATTCTTGGATAAACCAGATCCCGCTGGCCAATTGTGGTACACTTTACATCCGTTTTGCAGATATTACAGGCCTTCACCCGAATTAGCACATCTCCATCTCCGCAAACCGGCATGGCCAGTTCTTTCATTACCAACTTTCCCGGTTCTTCCAATACCACTGCCTTCATTCATTTTCCCCTTTTTCATATCCATTCGATGATTTCAAACCAAAAAAATCCACGCTTAAAAAAGCGCAGACTTTCCACATCTATCCATACTCAATTCTCAGGCAGGTCTTCTGACTTATGATCATTACTTCTGCCGCCTTCCCATTTTTAAAAACAGTGGCACATTGACAGAAATTCCCAATTACAGCGGCGGGCCCGTATAAGTTTTACACTTATTTTCCTATTCTCCCAGAGGGCACCTGAAAACGATTATTAAATTTGGCTGTATTATATCATATTCCCGGTGTGGACAAAATTGATTTTTATCATCTTAAGTTTTTATTAAACCTCAATATGATACGTATTTCAATTATTTATCAATTAGCACTAATTTTTATTTAAAGGCATATCTCCATACCCGCTTCGCTGCTTGACCCTTCAAATAAAACGTCACCTTGATGATTGGATAAACGCACCAACACCTCAGCAGTAATGCTCTCAACAATCTCCCGATCCATCAGTCCATCCACCGGTGCCCGAAGCTTTCCGCCTCCGGCCATTCTGGCTTTAAAGGTCAGATGACCCGAAGGGCCTGTCAATTTTCCAGCACAGGTTCCATTTTCTTTATCTACTGCCCATTCCACCAACTGGGAGTGGTTGTAGGTAGCAAAGCGCAGATTGATATCTTTAAAATCAGTGAAATATGCAAAGAATCCTGGGAACTCCATTCCTAAAAAGGGAATCCGGGCTCTGGAAAATACGAAAGAAGCATTATTCAAATTAAAATGACTGGCCTGAAGCCAAAGATAGGTGCGGGGAAAAGACCGCCCATAGTCTTTTTCGATATAACCCACACCGCCAGTAAAATTCAAGATCTCCCCATCCAACTCAATTTCGCCATTTATCTCGTGATATAAATGGATAATCGCGTGGTAGCATTCCATAAATGGCAGTACCCCAAAAGGTCCCATAATCCCAGGATTCTTTTTTCCACTGGGAAAGGGATGACTATTTTCAAAAGTCAGTCGTCCTTTAATGACGCCTTCTTCAGTATCAACATTCAGAGATAACCCTTCGGCATTAAAGGCATTGTTGTCAATTTCTACATCAAACCGATCTGATAATGCAATAAAGTATGAATATGGGAAATGATGGTACCAGGTCTTTCCGGTGACGGCATTGATCACCTGAATAAATGCATGTTTTTTCCCCTGGGGGTCAATGGCCATCCCCGGAATAATGGCAATGGCATGCTTGCGGTCGGCGCTGATACATTTAAAATACCACCCTTCAAAATAGCGTCTTTTTTTATTCTTTCCTTGAAAAAATGCCTGTTTGATCATCGGTCTTTTTCCTTTCATGTCACTAAAAATCTGGTAATTACAAACAAGTCATGGGCTTTGCTGACAGTTATCGCAAGGGCCACTAACCGATTAGCCTCACTGAAACTGGACAAAAACCAGAACCAGCAAAGCAGCCAAAAACGAACTGGCAAAATTTACAAAGTCGTTGTTCACAAAAAATAAACCACTGACCAACTGATTAGGCTGATTGCTGTCGGTTGGCTTTTCCGTTATTTCACCAGTTTCAGAACTGATGTACTTAGCCTGGATGGCAGCGCCCATTAAGCTGTCCATAATTGACCCTGACAGCCCTCCCAATGTAATAATGCCGATTTGCCACCATAACAAAACGCCGCTGTTTCCGGCGGCAAACTGATAAAGACCATAGGTCAATGCTACCAACCCCGAACCACCCAGAGACGCCAAAAGACCCAGCGGGCTAACGCCGCCAGAAAGCCCCGGGCTAACCGGTTTAAAGGTGATCAGTGACACCGGATCTTTTTTGCTGAGAATTCCGATTTCCGAAGCCCAGGTATCGGCATTGCAGGCCGCAAATGAAGCCGCCACCGCCACTATATAGGCCGGATTATGAGTCAATCCAAAGAGTACCGCCATAATTAGCGCTGCGCCCCCATTGGCACTAACCTGAACAATATCCCGGGGGCCAGACTTGGCGTGGATTCGAGCCTCGATGGGGTCTTTAAAGCCCGCTTTGAAATGCGACAAGAAGGTGGAACTTAAAAAGAAGACCATTAATAAAATAAAAAATAAGGGACCACCAGCCAGATACAAGGCCACTCCCAGAAGAAAGGCTCCCAGAGCCGCTGAAGTACTTAATGAATTCCGCCATACAGCAAAAATTGAACCAACCAAAGACATGAGAATAAAAAGCACATGTTCCAGGACCGATCCCGTTTGAGCAACCAGGCTATAGTTGATTAAGTTTTCCATTCGGCGCCTCCTCAGATATCAACTACCAAAGCTATCTGTTTGTATAAACAACTGGTTTCGACCTTATTGAATTTTTCCCAGAACTTCCTCCACATCCGGCAGGGTGCGAATTTCGTATTTCTTGGCCCAGATCACCATTCCCGCTTCATTGATCAGGATATTGACTCTTTTTGACGCCCCATGTTCTTCACTGAAAATACCATAGGCTCTGGCCACCTCACCCAGCGGTAAAAAGTCTGATAAGATTTTTATATGCTTTAAGGTTAAGGCTTTGGCCCACACCGATTTGCTGGGCAGCGGGTCAACACTGAACCCCAATACGACCGTGTTTTTTTCCGCAAAGCGGTCAAAATTCCGATCAAGGGAACGCATCTGATCGGTACATACCGATGTCCAGGCCAGCGGGTGCCAGGATAGCAGCACCTTTTTGCCTTTAAACTGACTGAGTGTGACAGTCTCACCATTCTGGTCCTGTAATTTGAAATCTGGAGCCATTGCCCCCAGCTGAATCATTTCTGTCATAACTTGTTCCTCCTTCTGTTTTTTCTTATATTAATTTTCCTGGCTATCAATTAAAATCGAAATTTCAAGCCGCACTGGCAGTCCCTCATCTTCAATCATTTTAAGAAAGGCCGCGACGATTTCCGGATCAAATTGGGTGCCGGAACAGGCTTTCAATTCGCTGATGGCATAGGATAAATCACTGGCTTTTTTATAGCTTCTGCTGTGGGTCATCACATCAAAGGAGTCCACCACATTGATGATTCGCCCCAAATAGGGAATCGACTCAGCTTTCAACCCATTGGGATAACCGGTTCCGTCATATTTTTCATGGTGGGCCATTATATCCTCGGCAATATGCTCCAGGGCGGGCGTTGACTTGGCAATCCGATAGCCGATCTCCGGATGCGTTTTAATGATCTTCCATTCTTCATTGCTGAGCTTGGCCGGTTTGTCCAGAATGTACTCTGGTATCCCGATTTTGCCAATATCATGGAGCAGCGATAACAATTCCAGTTCATCCATCTGATCTTTGCGAAGATTTAAACGGCTTCCCAAAGCCTTGCTTAGTTGAGTAATCCGCATAGTATGGGCTTCCGTCTCGGTGCTTTTTTCATGGAGCGTGCGGGCCAACGATCGAATGGTGGCATTTCGGGAACTGTTGCTTTCCATCAGTTTATTTCGGTACATTCGATTTTCAGCCAGGTTCAGCACATCTTCCGGACTTTTCAGATCCACATTGCTTTCAGCATAACCCATGGCCACACTGACATTCAAGTGAAAATCCCGGATTTTCTCAATTTCATCGGTAATATCCCGAATCAGTTGACAGATGCCCTCCTGATCAACATCTTTGAGCAAAATGACAAATTCATCGCCTGGCCATCGGGAAATAATATCCGTGGGACGACACATCCGCCGGAGGACGTTGCTCACCGCAATCAGCATCTGATCCCCTTCCGGATGGCCAAAGGCATCATTTGTCAGCTTGAGTCCATTAATATCGCACATGATAATAAAATAATGGACGTCTTTCTGATGTGCGAGCACTTCAAACTGCTTTTTCATATAGGCTCTGTTTTTTAACCGGGTTAAAGGATCGGAATAACTTAAAAATAGAATTTCTTCCTCATTTATTTTCCTTTTGGTAATATTGGAAAGGGTACTGATAAAACGAAGCGGCTCGTTATTTTCATCTCGCTGCACCACCTTGCCCCGGTGCGAAACCCAAATAAAGCCGTACAGTTCCGACAGTACCCGGTATTCCCCTTCAAAGTAATCCACCTTGCCAGTGAGTATATCCAGTAAACTGTTTTCCAACCGTTTTTTGCATTCCAAGTGAATTTTTAAAAAGTAATCTTCATATAGCTGGCAACCATCATTTCCTTGATAACCAATTAACTGCTTCCATTCCGGACTGATATAAGCTTCTTTCTTTTTTATCCAGATATCCAAATAGCCGTCATTGGTCGCTTCCATAATCAGACGATAACGCTCATCCATCATTTTTATGTCCTGATTGGCCTGGTCAATTTTCTGAAGCATCTGATTGGTTGAAACCGCCAAAGTTTTGAGTTCATCCCTGCCATCCATTTCAACGGTTAGGGTGGTGTCCTGTTTTAAACCGACTTCTTTGGTGAACGCGATGAGCTTTTCAATTCTTTTTAAAAAATAGCGGTTTACGATAAAATAATCAATGCTGAGGATCAGCAAAAGAAACATAATGAAGCTGACCATAAACAAATTAAACTGATGTTTCACAAAACTATAGTTTTCTTCAATCCGGGAAATCGTCATCAGTATCGTTTCTTCCCCATAGATATCTGGCTGGAGTCGACTGGCTGTGAGATAGGGTTTTCCATCAAATTCTCGATTGAGAATTTGATTTTCCGGAATCGTTGAAATCGTCTTCGCTGCTCTTAATTCCACATTAACTCCGGTTAACGTATCGATATAAGCTGTCATCTCGTCATCAAAAGTCTTTACCATCACGATGCTGCCATTACTTACGGCATTCCGGTTGGAATTATTAATCCGTCCCGATGCCATCAGATAGGGCTGACCGTCAAGGATTATCAGACTTGTTTTGGCGTCCTCAGTATCGGTAAGAACCCCGGTATAAGAGTTATTTTGTCTGATTTTTTCCACCAGTGCTGCGGATTGTTCATCAGTCAGGCCAAAATCTCCATATCCCACTATCTCACCAGTTTGGTTGATAAAAAGCATCATATTCAAATTCAAGTTTTCAAGGGTCCCTTCATTGAGATTAGCTTTTACATAATCTGGATTTCGATTGTTGATAAAATTATAGGTATCATCCCAGTAGGCCCAATCTTTCAGAATGCTGTTCAGGTTATCTTTTTCATTCGCAATGATGGTCTCCACCATTTTAAAATCTTTATCAATCTGATTTCTCTGAGCTGCGTCAACATAACCGTAAAAGACCCAATAAAAAATCCCATAGGTGATCCCCAACAGCACTGCGGCACTGCAAAGGGCGATTATTATTGTTTTATATTTCAGTTTCATTTAGCACCATCTCTGTCTTTTTACAATGACTTTAGTTAATCTACTTTTTCGATTCAATCGTTTTCATTTTAGCGGTCCATGTTCTGTATATTTTTAAGTTCACGTCGTTTTTTTGTTTGTTTCCAGGCTTTTTCCTGTCTGTGAACAAAGCTTTTATGCAATATCCGGCTATTCTCCATTATTAATTCTTGCGCATTCTTTGATTGCTTCAATCCATCTGGACTGTTATAATTTGAATAAATCTTATTGACTCTATCATAACAAGAATCGATCAAAAATGACAGTCCCAATTTGTTAAATTTATCGAATCCATTTTTCCTATATCAGGTTAAAAGAAAGAGGTTTTGCGATACCAGCTAAAAATAATATTGGTCCTCTTAGCCGATTTATTCAAAATGAAGCTTATCTCTCTGCTAATGCAGTCATTCAATGGATTACCGGTATACTATGTGTTGTGTTTTTATCATTTTTCTGACCCAACTGCTCGTTTAAAGATAAATCTCACCCTAATTTAATCAGCGCGTTATTGACTTTTTTATGCCACATGATATAATACTCACAATTAAATACTGATTTGCGGGGGGACTTATATAGTTGAGAAGGTTAAAACCTGACCCTTTGAACCTGTTAGTTAATACTAACGTAGGGAGGCAAGGCGTTTTAACTAATTTTCTAATACGTGCTTTCAGTGCTTTCCTATTCGGGAAGGCACTTTTTTTATACTCAAAATCTCTAATATGGAAGGAAATTATTATGAAAAATTACAAAACTCAAATGGAAGCGGCTAAAAAAGGGATCATCACACCCGAAATGGAAACAGTGGCAAAAAAGGAGGGCATCGATGTTACCAAACTCATGGGACTGGTCGCCTGTGGCCAGGTTGCGATACCGGCCAATGTCAGACATCAATCACTTTCTCCTGAAGGGATCGGCACCGGACTAAAAACAAAGATCAATGTCAATCTTGGTGTATCGGGAGACTGTAAAGACTATGCTATCGAACTGGAAAAAGTAAAACTTTCGTTAAAATTTGGGGCCGAAGCTATTATGGATTTAAGCAATTATGGCAAAACCAATACCTTCAGAAAACAACTCATTGAACTGTCACCGGCAATGATCGGCACGGTTCCCATGTATGATGCCATCGGTTATCTTGAAAAGGATCTGCTGGAAATCACCCCCCAGGATTTCATGCGGGTAGTCCGGGCTCATGCCGAAGAAGGGGTGGATTTCATGACCATTCACGCCGGTATCAACAAACGGGCGGTGGAAGCCTTTAAACGGACTGGACGGCGAACGAATATCGTTTCCCGAGGCGGCTCGCTGCTTTTTGCCTGGATGGAAATGACCGGCAACGAGAATCCCTTTTATGAGTATTACGATGATTTTCTGGAAATTCTCCGAGAATTTGATGTTACCATCAGTTTGGGCGATGCCCTCCGGCCTGGTTGCATTGATGACAGCTCCGATGCTTCTCAGCTCAGTGAATTAATTGAAATGGGCCATTTGACCAAGCGAGCCTGGGCTAAAGATGTTCAGGTGATGGTTGAAGGTCCCGGCCATATGAGTATCAATGAAATTGCTGCCAATATGATTTTTCAGAAAAAACTATGTCACAATGCCCCCTTCTATGTTCTTGGACCCTTAGTAACGGATGTGGCTCCGGGTTACGACCATATTACCGCCGCCATCGGTGGGGCCATCGCTGCCGCCAGCGGGGCCGATTTTCTTTGCTATGTGACCCCTGCTGAGCATTTGCGGCTCCCGGATATTGATGATGTTAAGGAAGGCATCATCGCTACCAAGATTGCCGCTCATGCCGCTGATATTGCCAAAGGTATTCCCAATGCCCGGGACTGGGATAACAAAATGTCCGATGCCAGACGGAATATTGATTGGGATACCATGTTTGAGCTGGCCATTGATGGCGAAAAAGCCAAATCCTATTATGAGAGTACCCCAACGGAAGAAGAACACAGCTGCTCGATGTGCGGCAAGATGTGTGCGATGCGAACCACCAATATGATTCTTGAAGGCAAAACGGTGGCCTTTCGCTCTGAGAATTAATCAACTTTATTTAATTTATCACTTATCTTTTATTTTAATCTGCCGATATTAATTTTAACGGATTGCGTCTTTTTCTGGCGTAGTCATTTCGTAAAAACATGGAGGTGGATTTATGAAAATCGAAAGTTCAAACGTCGCAATGGCAAGCCAAAGCAGTTATAAGGAAGCAACCAAAACTTCTGAATCCTTGAAAACTTGGGATGCTCAGGGCAATTCTAAAACGACAACCATAACCAATTCTTCGGCAAAGGGAATGGATACCCTTGAAATATCAGCACAGGCTCGGGATCTGCAGTTAAACACACTAACCCCGGTATCAACGGTACCCTCAGATGATGAAACGTCATCCCTCTCCAGCAAAGAAGAACAACAATTGACCTTATTGAAGCGCATGATTGAAGCATTAACCGGAAAAAAAATAAAATTCGTGATGCCGAAAAAAGCGACTCTGGATGACCCCAAAATGAATCAGGCCATCCAGAACGCCTATTCCACTCGAAGTTCACTGCAAGCTGCCGCGGCCGGATGGGCTCAAGGTTTAGCCGGTACGCAACCCCGCAGCATTACCAGCCGTGCTTCTGGTGGCGGCTTTGAATACAATCAGAGCATCACCCATTATGAATCCCAAAGCACTTCATTTCAGGCTCAAGCATCGGTCACAACCTCGGATGGTCGGCAGATCAATATCGATCTGCAGTTAAATCTCAGTCGGGAATTTATGTCCCAATCCAATCTTAACATTCAAGGCGGTAATCAACCACAGCAAGTTGATCCGCTGGTCATTAACTACGATGCCGGCAGCGCCTCGGTCACCGCCGAAAAATATGCCTTTGACATTGATGCCAATGGCACCATGGATCAGATTTCCTTTGTTGGTCCCGGCAGCGGTTTCCTGGCTCTGGATTCAAACAATGACGGCAAAATCAATGATGGCAGTGAACTCTTCGGCCCGCAAAGCGGCAACGGATTTAACGATCTGGCTAAATACGATCAGGATGGCAATAACTGGATTGATGAAAATGATGCCATTTATGAAAAACTACAAATCTGGTCTAAAGATTCATCCGGCAAAGATGTCTTGATGGCTCTTGGTCAAAAAGGTGTCGGAGCGATCTATCTGGGTAACGTCAGCACCAGCTTTGCCCTGAAAGGCACTGATAATCAGACCAATGGTCAACTGCAGCAAACCGGGATCTATCTCAACGAAGACGGTTCCGCCGGAACCATTCAACATATCGATCTGACCATATAATTTTTTAATAAGCGACTCTCTGAGTATATCCATTTATTTACATTGACTGACAACATCAAAATACAAGAAGCGACCTCTTTACTAAAGGTATTGTTTAGACAATCATTCAGTAAAGAGGTCGCTTCTGCTTATTTATTCTCTGCCATCATCTGTT
Source organism: uncultured Acetobacterium sp. (assembly GCF_963664135.1). NCBI lineage: Bacteria > Bacillati > Bacillota > Clostridia > Eubacteriales > Eubacteriaceae > Acetobacterium > uncultured Acetobacterium sp. The sequence continues at coordinate 2,176,301 of NZ_OY760905.1, forward strand.
GATTTTTTGTTTTTCGCTCAGCAATCGGAATGATCGGTCGCACCTGACTTGTCAATAAAATCACCGCTCCCAAAACCGAGATACCCGCACCTAAGTATAATGCAACATTGTATCCATAATGGTCGACCACGATACCGGTTAATGTCGGTGCCATAATCCCGCCAATGGTTGCACAGGTTGCAAAAAGTCCGGTAATTTTTCCGGCATTCTGGGCTGAAAAGACCATCGGCATGGAATAGTAACCGCCCATCGTTAAACAAAGTAGTCCGTTTGATGCTGAAATAAAAGCTACTGCGGTTACAGGAGTAGAAGCCTGCGATCCCAATATCAGCAAGATACCGGCTCCAACCATTCCGATTAAGGGAAAAAGTTTTCTGCCTAAATTGTGCCCAAATTTTTGTGCCGCCTTGTCAGCTAGCCATCCTCCCAATGGGTAGGTAACTGTCGCAACAATGTACGGCATCATCGTATAAATAGCACTGGTTCCCATTTCAAAGCCCCGTCCTTTGACAAAATATGTTGGTAACCAGGTCATAAATAAGTAAAATAAATAATTTGTGCAGAAAAATGATATGGCTCCGGTCCATACCGAAGGTGTGGAAAATATGTCTTTTGATGTCAACTTAACAACCTGTCCGGCTTCATTCATCTGAATACCCTGATCTGAGCGGATATAGACCAATTCTTCCCTACTGATCATCGCTAATTCTTCCGGTTTGTCCTTTCCGAATTTCCACCAGATAATTACCCAAATCGGTGCCAGAAAAGCAAAAACATGAAAAACCATCTCCCATCCCCAGACATTAATAATCCAGGCCGAAAGGGGCATCGCTAATGCAATCCCAATGGATACCCCCATGATGCTGAATCCCCATGCTAACCCTGATTCTTTTTTAGGTATCCATTGGGCAATAATTGTTGACATCGCCGGTAAAGAAACCCCTTCGCCCATGCCCATTAAAATTCGAATTACAATCATAAGACCAAGGGTAGCTCCAAATGGTGTGATAAAAACAAAGATTGACCACCAAAGGGCTCCAAACATCACAATTTTTCCGCCACCAAAGCGATCTGCCAACCAGCCACCCAATAACTGAGTGCAACCATACCCGATAAAAAAGGCTGTCGACACTAACCCAAATTGAGTCGCACTCCAATTAAAATGTTTCATCATCGCTGGGCCCGCCATTGACATGCAAGACCGATCCATATATAAGACTACATAGCAAATGGTTAATAGAAAAATAATTTTCCATCGCTTATTTCCAACTGCAGTATTCATTATTATTCTCCTCGCTTCAAATTTTATATTTATTTAAACATTTTCAATTTTCTCTTCTTTTATCTGGAAAATTTCTGTCATTTATGATAGGATATTATTAATATCTACTTCAATTATATTCATTTGTGCAATCGTATTCATTTTTTTATTTTTTCTAAAACGATCAAACTCTTTAGCATTGACAACTCAATCCGACACCTGCTTTATGTTAAGTTTCATGCTTGCAATCAACGGAGGTTATCTGTGAATCTAAATCAATTGTACTATTTTAAAAAGCTGGCCGAATTAGAACATTACACTCAAGCAGCACGAGAATTATTTATCACTCAACCCAGTTTAAGTGGTTCCATTTCTTCACTTGAGGAAGAGCTTGGCATCGCACTTTTTCAACGTCATGGACGTAATATCAAGTTATCAAAATATGGCAAAGAATTTTATCAGTCTGTTTGTTTAGCATTATATGAACTGGAAAAAGGTATTGAAAAAGCCAAGGAAAGATCTGGTTCTCATGGTGGTGTTGTTGATTTGGGATGCATCCCCACGCTTGCCGGGGATTTTCTTCCGATGTCCATTAATGGCTACTTAAAAAAAGTTGATTCAAAAACAAAATTCAATGTTTTTCATGGGATGACGCTTCAGGTCATTGAAGGTATTGAATCTGAAAAATATGATGTTGGCTTTTGCTCCTTTATTGAAAACAAACCCCATTTGGAATTCCATCCAATTTTAGCTCAGGAACTGATTTTACTGGTGAATACAAATCATCCTCTTTCTGAAAAAAGCTCGGTCTCTCTTAAAGAGCTTTCTGGTTATAAACTGATCACTTATCGTCAAAGTTTACCAATTGGAAAAACAATCCAAAAATATCTGAAAGCCAACCAGCTCAAAGCGCTTTATGCTTATGATGATGAAATCTCAATTGGTGGGATTGTCGCTACTACTGACAATGCTGCCATCACAGCGCGCACCCCATTTTTACATCAATTTCATGATTTGAAAATGATTAAACTGGATATCCCTCTCGATGCCCGGCTTATTTATCTTGTCCAGAACAAAGAAAGTTATCATACTTTACATGTAAAATCATTTGTAAATTACATTCTTAAAAATGAATGTAATTTGCCAGAATAACTACCAGCTTGCTTGCATTCTCTCGATTGGTATTTTTATCAGTCCGCTTTTTTTCAGGTACGCAAAAATCTCAAAGCCCCGTTTGCAGCGAAAGGTACATTCCAAACAAGGATCTTCATCACAGTACACATAAGCATCTTCATCTGCCAGGGCAAATATGAAAGAGGTCTTTAGCGGATTTGTTACGTATTTTACCTGCCCGCCTGTAAACGTTTTAAGATAAATCCACTCAATACTGTCACAGTCTTTTTTTTCAGCAATTTTCCAGCTTACTTCAATCGCATTATCATTATAGCCCCCGACAATCCGATAGTGAATTAAAACTTTTTCATTCATTTCTTCGGCATTGATTGGTTCTAACCTTTTTATTCTATTGCTACAACAATATTCAAACGTATCGATTGGATCCCCGATAATCTGGATTATATTTTTACAATTTTCACATTCATAAAAGTGTATTTCCGGACATACAACTTTTGGTTTGGTGGTCGCTCGGGATCTTTTTATGCCAAATTTCTGCTTCTGCAATCCAATTCCTCCACTATCTGCATCCGTTTTTTTAAATCTTCTCGCAACAGGTTTTTCTTTACTTTGCCGCTATCCGTCCGCGGAATTTCATCAATAATTTCCAACCGTTCCGGCCAATATCGTTTTGGTATTCCGGTCTTTTGCATATAGTTTAGCAGTTTTTTTAAATTCAGCGGTTCTTTTTTGATTACCACATACGCACAAATTCGTTCACCCAGACGTTCGTCTGGCATGGCGATCACTGCCTGATCTAAAATGTCAGGATGTTTTGACACATAATCACTGATACTATTGGTATTCAGGTTTTCGCCGCCCCGAACAATGATGTCTTTTTTTCTTCCAATCACGCGAATATTTCCTTTTTCATCTGCCACACATAAGTCGCCGCTATAAAACCATCCGTCATCATCCAGATCTCTTTCAGTGGCTGCTTCATCATTTAAATAACCAACAAAGACATTCGGCCCTCTTGACGCCTCTTCACCAATGATTCCCGATGGAACAGTTTGACGATTTTCATCCACAATGCGAACTTCAATCCCTTCCATTGCCCTTCCGGCGGCACTTCCCATTAATTCAAACGTTTCTTCCGGCCTGACAAACAGATGGGGAACACTTTCAGTTGATCCGTAGACTTCACATAGTTTAATTCCGTATTGATATGCACATCTCACCATATCCTCGGGGACAGGGGCGCCCCCACAGAGATAGAATTTAAGGGTACCCAAGCGATCTTTTCCGTTTTTAAGATCATTCAAAATATCATAAATAAAAGGCGTCGAACCCATCGAATAGGTGCATCGTTCAAGATTGATTTGTTTAATCGCTTTTTGACTGTCAAACTTGTTCTGCAAGACAACTTTTCCGCCGATTAACATCGGAGCGATAATGCCATGATGAAAACCGGTTGCATGATTCAATGGCGCCGGCATGAAGATAATGTCATCTTTTGTCACGCCCAGGGTTTTATTGAAATATTTTTCACTAAAAATAATGTTGTTATGGGTCAACATTACTCCTTTTACGCCTCCAGTGGTGCCCGATGTATAAAGAATGGCGGCAACATCATTGCTGTTGGTTTTTTTCAGGTTTTCTTTATTATTGTAAAATAAATTCGAATATAATGAATGCTCGCAAAATGAAGGTTCCCTTAAAATCTCTTTTAGTGTTATTGTTTTCCCAGCTCGGCTCTTTTGGTTATCCAATAAAATGACACTCTTAAGACCGCCCAGCTGTTCGATGGCACCCTGAATGATCGCTTCATAATTTGTTTTATGATACCAGGTGGGACATAAGAAGACCTTGCTGTTAGCGTAATTCAGTAGATATTCCAGCTCTTTTCCGGTATAACACATGCCAATCGGATTAATAATTGCCCCTATTTTTAAACAGGCCATGGTTATCAGAACAAATTCACTCCATACCGGTACCTGGAAGGAGACAACATCGCCGGGAATAATTCCCACCTTACGAAAATAAGCAGCAATAATCTCAGCTTTTTCATCAACCACCTGATACGTGTAACGATTGCCCCGATCATCGACAACAAACTCACGTTCCCGATAATTCGCAACGGTGGCATTCCAGTAATCCAACAGCGTTTCTTTGCACCAATAGCCCAACTGTTCATATAATTCTTTTCGATGCTGATTTATTTTCATTCTTCTTTCATCCCCTTTTATATCAGAAGAGCATCTTATCCAGTGGCAGCTAGCAGTACTGCTTTTTCATAAGACTTTGCAACACTGCTATTTGCCCTCAATAATTGTTGACTTTGTTAGTTTTAAGCCTTTTCCGGTTTAATCGGTTCCAGTTTTGCTACCAGTGCCAGTACCGATCCAATAATACAAACTGCGGCACAAACCCAGAGGGCGTAACCATAAGCAACAGCATTACTGGCGCCGGCATTTAAGCCCGCATCAACGACTAACCCCGTTACTGTTGGTGCCAAGACCCCTGCGATCGCTCCGATGATACCGGCCAAGCCGGAGTAAACACCCACGTTAGCTGGGCAAATAGCTGATGGTACCGAGAAATAGCCGCCCATTGTCAGACAAAGGAATCCATAGGATAAGGATACTGCTGCAATAACAAAGGTCGGATCGGTGGCATTCGCACCGACAAAGATTAGTACAGCGGCACCAATCATCCCGACGACCTGTACTAATTTACGGCCAATTTTATCGCCCAATTTCTTTGAAGCACCATCTGCAATAAAGCCACCCACAAAATAGGCAAAGAATCCGACAATAAAAGGTGTCGCTCCGGCACTGATGCTCATCCCCCGTCCGATTGTAAAGTAATTAGGCAGCCAGGTCGTCGCAAAAAAGTACATATAGACTGCGCACCCATATGATAAACACATCAACCAAACCGCAGGAGTTCTAAAAATAGCTTTTTTAGTCAGAACAACCGGTTTTGTGTTTTCCTGACCTTCCGGTCGTTGTTGAATCCATTCAATTTCTTTCTCATTAACCCGTTTGTGTTCTTTGGGGGAGGATTTTCCGACGATCACCCAGATAATACACCAGATAGGGAAAATGATTGCGTAAATATAAAAGAGATTCTGCCAGCCAATCAGCGGCAGCATTGCTGCTGCGATGTACATATTAAGAGCTGAACCCAAAGGACAGCCTGCCTGTACCAATGCCGACGCAACACCAAATTCTCTTTTGGGAAACCACTTACCTAAATTTGACATCGCTCCGGGAACGATGCACCCCTGGGAAGCACCTTCTAAAATACGAACCAGTATCATCAGGAACATGGTCACCCCGATAATCGGCGTAAAGAATGTAAATACCCCTGATAGTAATAAACTGATGATCAAAACCTTGGTTGCGCCATATTTATCAGCAATTGATCCTGATGGAACCATTGTAATCATATAACCAATAAAAAATGCAGTTGAGGCGTAACCAAATTGTGCTGACGTCCAGCCATACTGTTCCATGATCGATTTTCCAGATACTGAGAAGACGGTTCTTCCCATAAACATTGCCATAAAGGAAAGTGCCAATACGACTGCCACTGCCCATCTTACATTTGTTTTTTTACCGCCTAATTCTATGGGTATGGCTGCAGCTCCGCCAGTGTTTACCGATTGTACATTTGTTTTATTTTCATTACTCATCGGAATTTCCTTTCATTTTCTAATTGAGATTTTTTGCGACTCTCATTTCTTTAATCATTGCCGGAATCATTTCAAAAACATCACCGACAATGCCATAATCAGCCACTTCAAAAATTGGAGCGGTGGCATCCTTATTGATGGCAATAATGGTATCGGACTCCGTCATCCCGGCCAAATGCTGTACTGCCCCTGAAATGCCGCAGGCAATATAAACTTTTGGGGATACAGTTTTACCGGTCTGTCCCACCTGCTTACTTTGCGGAATCCAGCCAGCATCAACCGATGCCCGAGAAGCGCCTACCGTTCCCCCCAGAAGATCTGCCAGTTCCTCCAGCATCGCAAAATTTTCCGGGCCTTTGAGGCCACGTCCGCCGGAGACAATGTATTCTGCTTCTTCCAGGCGAATTCCCGATTCATCGTTGGCTTTTATAAAATCAATCACCTTTGTCAGGATATCTTCTGCTTTGGTGTGAATGTCTTCGCGAATCATCACCGGCATGCGGTTCTGAGTTTTTTCGGGTTTTTTAAAAGCTCCCGGTCTTACGGTTCCCATTTGCGGTCTTGTTTCGCTGCAGAGAATGCGGGCATACAGATTACCCCCGAAGGCCGGTCTTTCCCAAACAACATTGCCCGTGTCTTCTTCCACGCTTAGTGCAGTACAGTCTGCTGTTAACCCTGTTTTTAAACAAATGGCCAGCTTTGATCCTAAATCTCGGCCATTTGCTGTTGCTCCAATCAGAATTGTGTTCGGATGATATTTGGCACATAATTCCAAAATGGCATGGCCATAGGCATCCGATGAATAATTCTCATACTCATCGCCCTGTACCGCATAGATGATATCGGCACCATACTCAGTGGCTCCTTTAATACCATCATCAACATCTTTTCCGATCACTACTGCACACAGTTTTTGTTTCAAGGCATCGGCCAGCAATCGACCCTGTCCCAACAGTTCAAAACCAACATCTTTTGGTTGTCCCTGAAAACACTCCATAAATACCCATACGTCCTGATATTGTTTTAAATCCATAGTTTGGTCCTCCTTTTTATAATATTTTCGCTTCTGCCAGTTTGCCAAACAGAACCCTTGCAGTTTCCCGGGGATTGATGATCTCCAGCATTTCGCAACACGCTTGACGCTTTGGTGTGAAGGTTGATTTTACCCGGGTTGGTGATCCTTTTAAACCAATTTTTGTCGTGTCCATATCTGGTAGATCGGCCAGTGTAATATTCGGTATTTCAGCTTTTAACGATTCAATTTTTCGCTTAATCGTCGCATATCGGGGCTTGTTTGTTTCTTTTGTGGCGGTGCACAAAATCGGCAGCTTCGCTTCAACAATCTCCACACCCTCTTCTATTTCCCGTTCTACCGTACATTTTTTGCCGTCAATTTTAATACTTAACACATGGGTCAGTCGGGCAATGCCCAGGTGTTCGGCAATACTCGGGGCGGTTTGCCCGGTATCACCATCGATGGCTTGTTTTCCGCCCATGATGACATCAAATGGACCCAACTTTTGAATAACCTTTGATAAAATATAACTGGTAGCGTAGGTGTCAGAGCCGCCAAATGCGCGATCGGTTACCAGATAAGCCTGGTCGGCGCCCATCGAAAGCGCTTCGCGTAGTGTTACCTTAGCTTGTTCTGGACCCATTGAAATAACTGTTACCATCCCGCCGTACTGTTCTTTTAACTGCAGTGCTTCTTCGAGTGCGTTTTTATCAAACGGATTCATAATGCTGGGAACCCCTTGACGAATCAGCGTATTTTTAACCGGATCAATCTTAATTTCAGTTGTATCCGGAACCTGTTTTACACAAACAACAATATTCATTTTCGTTCCCCCTTTACTTGTATTCTCGCTCTAATTCACTGGCGATGGTCAGTCTCTGGATCTGATTGGCGCCTTCAAAAATCTGAAATATCTTACAGTCCCGCATTAGCTTTTCAACTGGGTATTCCTTGCTGTATCCATATCCACCAAAAATCTGAACGGCATTGGATGTGACTTCCTGGGCACAATCCGAGACAAACGTTTTTGTGATTGAGCCTTCTTTTCGTACCAGACTGCCATGATCCATCATCCGCATGGTGTTATTAACCAGCACTCGGGAGGCTTCTGTTTTTATCGCCATATCCGCCAACATCTGCTGAACCATCTGGAATTTGATAATCGGTTGTCCAAATTGTTTTCTTTCTTTGGCATACTTCACGGATTCGTCCAGTGCGCGCTGCATAATCCCAACTGCCATGGTCGCCACAAACGCTCTGGATAAATTTAAAGCATTTAATGCCAGTTTGAAACCCGAGCCTTCTGGCCCAACCATGCTGGAGGCTGGTACTCTGACATTTTCAAAGGTCACATCGGTTGTATTTGAAAGGCGCAGACCCATTTTGTTTTCATGTTTACCAATGGTAATTCCCGGCGCATCGGCATCAATAATAAAGGCTGAAATCCCTTTATGGCCGGCTTCGGTATCGGTCTTAAAGAACCCGACAAACAAGGCTGCAATTTCACCGTTGGTGATGAACGTCTTGGCCGCATTTAAAATATAATCATCGCCATCTTTAACAGCGGTCCCTCTTAATGCGGCTGGATCAGAACCGGCATTGGGTTCGGTTAAAGCAAAGGCGGCAAAGTTCCCTTTGCCAATAATATCAGCAAAGTACTTCCCTTGTTCCGGTGTCCCGGAAAGGATTACATTTCTAAGTGCTACAAACGTCGTTACCAACGTAATCGCATAACCGGCGTCAACTTTTGCTAGTTCCTCAAAAATCATCGCTGTTGTTTCATAACTTAAACCGGTTCCGCCGTACTCCTCCGGTATTTCCAGCATGTGCAGACCCATATCAAATGCCCATTTGAATAAATCTTTTGGACACTCACCTTTTTCATCCAGTTCCTGAACAAATGGCTTGATCTCATTTTCCGCCATCTCTTTGACCAGCGCAATCAGTGCTTTTTGTTCTTCGGTATATAATAAACTCATCTATTTCGACCCTCCTTTATTTTTTGAGAAGTTTTAATCCGGCTACTGCACCCTGTTCGATGGACTCATTAATCTGAGCATCATTGTAGCCAAGTTCTTTCATGATTTCCTGGGTATGGGCGCCCTGCGGTTGACAGGTTTCCAGCCGTGGTTCCGACATCGATTCAAATAAAATTGGATTGGTGGCAACCATCCGCTTACCGGAGGGATAGTCAACCTTGGCCAAAATATTGTTTGCCCATACTTGTTCGTCTTCGTACACATCCAGTGGTTCATTTGCTGCCTCACAGGGAAGTTCATTATCAGAAAGCATTTTCACCAGATCTGACCGGTTAATCTGGGCAATGGCTTCATCCAGTCTGTCAATGACTTCGCTGTTGCGTTTATTGGCATTTAGCTGGGCACAATTGGTATATCGGGCATTATCCACCATATCATCAAGTTTTAATAGTGCCATAATTTTATTGAAATCCCGATCATATTCCGGACAGCACATAATCACCCATTTTTCATCCTTAGTCCGGTAACAGTTATTAAACGGGTTTACCACTTCTCTCCGGCTTTTGGGATACTGGTTGCCATACTGCGCAGAGATCATTGCAACGCTTAACATAAAGGAAGCCGCGTGTTGAAGTCCAACGGTCACCTTTTCACCTTTACCGGTTTTTTCGCGGTTGTATAGCGCCCCGCAAATTCCCGCCAACAGAGCAATGGATACCTGAAAATCGCCAAATCCATTGGGTGGATTCATGGGCGACCCACCCTTATCAACGGTTGTCCCTAAAACCCCGCCTCTAGCCATGTAACAGGTCGCATCAAAACCGGGTTTATCCTTATCCGGACCTTTTTCGCCATAACCAGTAACCTGGGCAAATATTAATCTCGGAAATTTTACTTTTAACGTATCGTAATCTAACCCAAGTTTGACCAGACCTTTGGTTCGGGTGTTGGTTACGAACACATCGGCTTCCGCTAATAACTTATCCATCACTTCCAGGCCTTGTTCGGTTTTTAAATTGATTGTAATAAACCGTTTGTCCATATTAGCCACATCAAAAGCAAGGTTTTCATCATCGGTAAACGGCATATTGAAAACTGCACCCTGTTCTCTGGCCGGATCACCTTTGGGAGCTTCCACTTTAATTAAATCGGCCCCCCACTCCCCCATCACCCGTACCGTGGTAGGAGCAGCTAAATAGGTTGTTAAATCAACGACTTTTACTCCTTTTAAAGGTTCCATATTTTTCTCCTTTTTTTCTGCATTTGTGAACATAGCCCTTCGAATCTTATCGAAAGGCTATGTTTAAAAGCTATTAAAAATTCTTAGTTAATTTCGATGACGCCGCCGCTGGCAATTAGTTTTCTGGATGCCGTTAAGCGCTGAACCGTTCTTGGGCCTTCTTCCAACCACATGGCCCGGCAGTCTCGATATAATCGTTCAACCGGACCGTAGACGCAGTCTTCAAAGTATCCGATCCCACCGAATATTTCCAGCATGTAGTCTGATACCAGTTTAACAGTGTTGATGCTGTGCAGTTTACACATCGCTGCTTTCATTTCGATGTCTTTACCAGCTTCAAAATCTTTCGCAAAATCATAAACCATCAATCTTAACGCATGAATTTCGGTTCCCATATCGGCAATGTTTTGTTGAATGGCTTGTCGTGCGACTAATGGTTTCCCGAAAGTGACCCGATCTTTAGCTCTGGCAATGGTCATTTCTAACATTCTTTGAGCCATTCCAAGGTTACTCACGCCGATATGTGCTCGCGATACGGATAATGAATGCATGGCAATTTTTAAACCGTCACCTTCTTCTCCTAATAGGTATTTCTTATTCAGGCGCATGTCTGTGAATTTTAGTCCTGCATGACCAGCACCACGACAACCCATCATATGCGGCATGGGTACGATTTCGTAACCTGGTGTATTAACGGGTACAAAGAAACCTGATAGTCTTTTTTCTTTATCAGCATTCGGATCCGTTACTGCAAAAACATAGGCAAATTCACAACAGTCGGTATGGGAAATTAGGAATTTTTCGCCATTTAAAATATAGTCATCGCCATCTTTGACCGCCACTGTATGTAAATCGGCACCGGTTCCACCGGTTTCTTCTGTTAATGCGAAACAGGTAAAGACAGTTTTATCGGCAAATTGACTCATATATTCATCTTTTAATTCTTTACTGCCAAAATCATCAAGAATTCGCCAGTTCATATCAGCCGCATAGTGAAGATGCATTCGCATTCCTCCTGGACCTCGGCTAAATTCTTCCTGTACTTGAAGAATCTGTAATTCATCTAAGCCCCAGCCACCATATTGTTCCGGTAAACTGAATCGATATAAATTATTTTTGATTGAAAGATCAAAGAATTCCTGTGGGAATTTATTTGTTACTTCAACCTCTTTTTGAATTTCTTCAAAAGGACCCTCTGCCAATGCTCTAACCTGTTTCAGATATGCTTGAAATTCTTGTTCATTTAATTTTGCCATTTCTTCCTCCTCGTTGTTTTTTTAACAATCTTTTGGTTGTTTTTATTATATAACAGACCCTTTCAACATATCCAATAGCTAGTTTTCTGGGTTTTCTCGTTTATTCATCGTTTACACCTATGAATCGTTTTTTATCTTGAACCACCTGGGTAAAGATGATATATTATTAAATTTACGTTAACTTATTATTTCGATCCCTGCATACATCTGAATTAGTCCCGAATTCTTTAATATTTCTGATAAAAACCAGCTTCTCTCCTTTCTCAGTCCAGGTTCTCTATTGACAAAAAGTAGGTTTAATGATAAAAATTGAAATAAAACTAATACTGATGAGGGCATTATGAAACAACGCAATAAAGTCGGACTACTGATCTCACTGATTATACTCATTGGTATCGTGGCCATTGTATTCTTCAGCTTTACCACCTACAGTAAGATCATCAAGGATGATGTGCTGAATATTTCCAAACTAACCTCCACTAATATCTATTCGGAAATTAACAACGAATTGACCAAACCGATTTTTGTCAGCCTGACCATGGCTAACGACAGCTTTGTCAAGCAATGGCTCCAAAATGAAGGAATAGCTTCAAACCAGGAAATAATTGATTATCTGGCGGGCATTCGCAACAAATACAATTACCATTCGGTCTTTCTGATTTCAGCTAAATCTTTGAATTATTTTCATTACAACGGGCTATTCAAAACCATCTCACCCCAAAATGAACACGACCAATGGTATTATGATTTTATCAATCAGGACAAACTTTATCTTCTGGAAGTGGATCAGGACGAAGTCGACAACCAGCGCTTAACCATCTTCATTGATTGCAAGATCCTTGATGATCAGGGCAATTTGCTGGGCGTAGCCGGGGTTGGAATTGAAATGACCTATGTTCAGGAGCTGCTTGAAAATTTTGAACGGGATTATAATCTGGAAGCTTTTCTGGTTGATGAGAATGGCTTGGTTCAGGCTCATACTAATCCGGATTTGATCGAAAACCAGAATATCAATGATCTGGAACTGTATTCCAAAATCGGTCCGGCCCTTTATAATAAAACCGATACCATCAATGTGTTTAATGATGATGATTTATACAATCAACAATACATTATCAGTCATTACATTGAAGAGCTTGACTGGACCCTGGTTGTTCGAAAAGATACCTCAGAACTGGCTCAATCATTTAATAAACAGTTGTATTATGATCTCTTGATTGTCTTCCTGGTGCTGGCCTCGGTGTTGATCATTGTCCAGCAGATTATTAAAAAGAATGATTTGCAGATGAAAAAACTGGCTTTGCTGGATAATCTGGGAATCCTCTCCAATCGGAAGGATTTTGACGAAAATTTAAAAGCTACCCTAGCTCGGAATGATGAAAATCAGGGTACCTGGTCTGTTTTCTTGCTGGATCTGGATCACTTTAAAGATGTCAACGATACCCATGGTCATTTGCAGGGTGACAAAATCTTAAAACATGTGATGATCCTTTGCAAAGCGTCTCTCAGCGATCATCTCATCACCCGCTGGGGCGGCGACGAATTCAGTGGCATTATTTACCTTTCAGGCGTTTTAGCCGCTGAAAAGCTTGAGGCTCTGCGACTCGAAATTCTAAATGATCCGATGCTCTCCCAATTCAATATTACTGTTAGCATTGGGATCACTCAGGCCATTGATATTGATACCGAAGATACCATCATTCGGCGGGCCGATAAAGCTCTTTATGAATCCAAGAGCAAAGGTAAGAATCAGGTTACCTTACTTTAAAATAAACGTTAAAAAAGGATGAATTGCAAAATCGCAATTCATCCTTTTTTAGCTATCCGTTTCAATACTTTTATAGATTTGAGTAAACACCTGGTGTCTGAAATTATAAAAGTCGTCTTTGGTAAGCGGATCCGGATAGCTCATAATCCTCAGAGAAATCGCCTTACTCACATCACCGCGCATCACCGGTTGCTGATAACCATATTCTGACAGGTAAAATCCCAGTCGCTGATAAAAAACAATCCGTCTTTCATTGATTGCGGTTTTCTCATCTTCCACTTCGAGCATCACTGGCTTTATTACCTGGGACAAATAGGCTGCCATCATCCCGGAACCAATCCCCAAACCTCGAAGGGTTTGGTCCACGGCAAAATGTTCCAGAAAAATAGTTGATCCCAGATCCCACTCGGCAATAAAACCCAGGATTTCACCATCTTCATTTATTGAGATCAAAATTCGATAATTGGGGTCACTCAATATCTTTACGCCATTTTCATAGCTTCTCACTTCTTCTGGGGGAAAAGAACGCTCCATCAGTGTATAGATTTTTTTGAAATCTACTTCTTTTAATTTAAATAATTCGACTGTCACCACTTCCCTTCCATATTCTTATTAATCCCTTTTCGTCAAGATACTCAGCTAACTTATTAAAAATAAGGGTGTCGACATAGTTGCAATCTTTCGTTGCGATCTTCCTCAAAATGTACTAACATCTCAAAAATTCATTTTATCTGATTAATATAACACAACTTTATGGATTCGCCAATCAAAAACACCCTTCTGTTATTACCAAATCCTAACCATCAAAATTATGCTAATTTTATTTTATCCAATTGTTTTTGATTTATTTGTAAAATTTCGTTATAATATGAATCAACAAGACCTTGACAATCACTTCACTCTTTTAATCCGGTTTAGTCAAATAATTATTATCGACTGAAATTGCCTTCACCATTTTCTGATTGCATTCCTGCTGAAAAGCCAGTCTCCCACTGTTTGGCCGCATTCTTTCTCGAAAGGATTAATTAAGATGGAACCTGATCTCAATAAACTTAAAAACAACTGGACAAACTATGTTGAACATGGCATTCTGGATGAGAATACCCGGCCGATTATCCAACGTTCCTGGGAATACTGCCAAAAAACAAAAAAAGATATCAACGGCGGTAAAGGCGAAACCATCGATGCCTGCCAATTAGAACAGGTGTTGGCCGAAAACCGGGAACTCATCAAAATTGCCCAGCCGATTATGCAGAACCTTTATGAAATCGTTTTATCTTCCCATTTCGTTTTGGTTCTAACTGATAAGAATGGTGTTTTACTGGATACCATCGGGGATGAAGTGGTCAGCATGCGGGCTTCCGAACTGCGGTTTTTAAAGGGCACCGTCTGGACAAATGATGCCGTGGGTACCAACGCCATCGGCCTCGCCCTGGCTGAAGATGCCCCGGTTCATGTTGTGGGCGCTGAGCACTACTGCGTTTCCCATCACACCTGGACCTGTTCCGCCACCACCATCCATAATGTCAAAGGCGAAATCATCGGCGTTCTTAACATGTCCGGGGAAAGTCACAAGCTTCACTCCCATACCCTGGGCATTGTGGTCGCCGCCGCCTACAGCATCGAAAATGAGCTGGCGCTATCCCATACCTATCGGTCGATGTCAGCTTCTCTGGATAGCACCGAAGATGGGATTCTCGTCACTGATGAAAACCTCCATCTTCAATGGATGAATGTCGGCGCCCAAAAAGTACTCCATCTTAACATGGATGAATTCAATGAAATCAGCTTTAAAAAAATCTTCAAAAAAATGGATGTCGCTGATGAACTCTGGAATATCGAAGAAACGACCCGTTATTATACTGATGTTACCGCCCATATCGGCAATCGAAAAATTCAATGTAGCGCTAATATTTCCCGAATTCTGGAAAATGATAAAATTCAGGGGTACTCCATTGGTATTCGTGAGATCAAACATCTCCACAGCGCGGTTAACCGCGTCAGTGGCAACGTGGCAACCTACACGTTTGAAGACATCATTACCCATAATGCGCAGATGCGAATGATCATTAAAACCGCTGAAAAAATGGCCCGGTTTAAAAAATGCATTTTGATTGAAGGCGAAAGTGGTACCGGTAAAGAAATGTTTGCTCACGCCATTCACCGCGCCAGCACCTTTTCCCAAGGCCCCTTTATTGTGGTCAATTGCGCCTGTCTCCCCCGGGATCTGGTGGAAAGCGAGCTGTTTGGCTATTGCAAAGGCGCTTTTACCGGGGCCCTCAATGAAGGTAAGCCCGGAAAATTCGAACTGGCCGAAGGCGGCAGTATTTTTCTGGATGAAATTGGTGAGCTGCCCCTGGAGGTTCAGGCCAAGTTGTTGCGGGTGGTGGAAACCTATACGGTTTCCCGAATCGGCAGCCAGAGTGAACGTAAACTGAACATCCGTATCCTTGCCGCCACGAATCGAAATCTGGAGCAGGAGGTCAAAAACAAGAGTTTCCGGGAAGATCTCTATTTCCGTCTGAATGTGATTTATCTGCACATCCCACCGCTGCGGGTTCGGGGGGATGATATTGTCTGGGCCGCTTCCCACTTTCTGGATCGTCTCAACCGGGAATACCCGGAGCATACCAAAGCCTGTTCGCCGGAATTTCTGGAAGGGCTTAAAGCGCATCCCTGGCCCGGTAACGTTCGCGAACTTCAAAATTTCATCGAACGAACCTTCTACCTGTGTACCGATCCGGTTATTTCAACCGCGTATCTGCCTACCCCAACGCCAAAGTATGCCGAAGAAAAAAAAGTTCTGTCAATGACCGTCAGTCCGACCCTGGACGACCTGGTTAAGGCCAACCTGGAGAAAATCCTAAAAGAAACCCATGGCAGTGTGGATGCATCGGCTCAAATGATGGGTCTCAGTCGGGCCTCGCTTTATCGAAAAATAAAAAAATACAATATTGACATCAAAGACTATCGTTATATGTCTCAAATGTGAGAATATTCGCAATTTTGAGACAGTATAGTCGCAAATATGAGATACGCCTAAAAAATACGGCGTATCTTTTTTATTTGCCCAAAAGGCTTCAGCTAAATAAAACCCCATTATAAAGCCATCTCAAAAAATATTTGGTCAATTTTAAAAGTTGGCACAGTTCTTGTTATTAAATAAGTCATCTAATATCTTTGGATAATACAAAAAAGGAGAATACTGAATTTATGAAACTTGATAAAGCAATTATCAAAGACATGTACATCCGCATGAAACGGATCAGGGAATTTGAAACAAAGGCCATGAACCTTTTTGCTGAGGGTGCCATCCCCGGTTTTGTTCATCTCTATCTCGGTGAAGAAGCTGTGGCGACTGGTGTCTGTCAGGCGCTTAACGATGCTGACTACATCACCAGTACCCATCGTGGCCATGGCCACATCATTGCCAAAGGTGGTGATCTGAAATACATGATGGCCGAACTCTACGGAAAAGAAACCGGCTACTGCAAAGGCAAAGGTGGTTCCATGCATATTGCTGATGCCACTAAAGGGATTCTTGGTGCCAATGGGATTGTCGGTGCCGGTCATAATCTGGCTGTCGGTGCTGGTTTCAGTGCTCAATACAGGGGAACTGATCAGGTCTGTGTCTGCTTCTTTGGTGATGCATCAACCAATCAGGGCACCTTCCATGAGTCGATGAACCTGGCCAGTATCTGGAAACTGCCGGTAATTTTCGTCTGTGAAAACAATGGCTATGGCATCTCCATGAGTCAATCCCGTCATCAGGCTATCAAAGACATTGCTGATCGTGGCACCGCCTATGGTATACCTGGCATTTCTGTGGACGGAAATGACGTCATCGCTGTTCATGAGGTAGCCGTTGAAGCAGTCAAACGAGCCCGCAGCGGCCAGGGTCCAACCTTGATCGAATGCAAAACGTACCGTCACCGCGGCCATTTTGAAGGCGATGCCGGTAAATATAAACCAACCGAAGAACAAGAATTCTGGATGAAAAAAGACCCGATGCCGCGGATTGAAAAATACATGATCGATAGCAAAATCGTCACGACCGAAGAATTGAACGAACTTCAGGATTCAGTGGTTGCCGAAATTGCCGAAGCGATTGCATTTGCCAATGCCAGTGCTTATCCGGAGTTATCCAGTGCGGTAAAAGATATTTACTTTGATATTGTGGAGGAGGTTCGTTCAAGATGAAACAAATGACATATGGTGAAGCGATTCGTGAAGGAATGCGTATTAGAATGCTTGAAGATGAGAATGTTTGTATATTTGGCGAAGATGTCGGCGCCTTTGGTGGCTGTTTTGGTGTCACTGCCGGTCTTTTCGATGAATTCGGCGATAAACGGGTCCGGGATACGCCTATTTCCGAAGGGGTTATTATTGGTTGTGCCGTAGGTTCGGCGGCTACCGGCTTGCGCCCCATTGCCGAGCTGATGTTTATCGACTTCTTAACCGTCGGGATGGATCAGCTGGTGAATCAGGCTGCCAAAATGCGTTATATGTTTGGTGGGAATATCTCGGTTCCGATGGTTGTGCGATTGCCCGGTGGCGGTGGCGTGAGCGCCGCCGCGCAGCATTCTCAGTCTTTAGAAGCCTGGTTAACACATGTTCCCGGATTAAAGGTTGTTTATCCCTCGACGCCTCAGGATGCCCTAGGTCTGATGCTCAGTGCCATTGATGATGAAGATCCGGTAATGTTTGTTGAGCATAAAGCGATGTATGGGATGAAAGGGGCTGTGGACGATGTCATCACCCCGATTAAACTGGGTGTCGGCGATATCAAACGGGAAGGAACCGACGTCACCGTGGTGGCCACCGGAAAAATGGTTCATGAGGCTCTTAAAGCGGCCACAAAACTAGAAAAAGAAGGAATCTCGATTGAGATTATTGATCCCCGAACCCTTTATCCGCTGGATAAGGAGATGATCTTTAAATCGGTTGAAAAAACAACCCGGGTAGTCATTGCCACCGAGGAAGTCAAACGTGGCAGTTTTGCCGGCGAACTGGCTGCCATGATTTCCGAATCCTGTTTTTTCAATCTGGATGCACCGATTATCCGGGTCAACGCGCTGGATACCCCCATCCCATTCGCGCCGAATCTGGAAAACTTTGTTCTTCCCAATGATGTGGATATCTACAATGCCATTAAGGAAGTACTCGCTTAGTCTCTCGCGAAATACCAATTGAATAATTATTGCAATACAACCGTAACCTTGCCCTTCGCGGGGTTACGGCTCAATAAAAAAGAAAATTAGGAGGTTATTATGGCAGAACTAATTGTCATGCCCAAGTTCGGGCTGACGATGACAGAAGGCACCATTGCAAGCTGGAACGTCGCTGAAGGCGACCAGATTTCTGAAGGCGATATCCTGTGTGAAATAGAAACAGACAAGTTAACCAATGAATTTGAGTCACCCAAAGCAGGGATATTACTAAAAATAATCGGTGTCGAAGGAATCCCCATTACCTGTCTCGAACCCATCGCCATTGTTGGTGAGGCTAATGAAGACATTTCCGCCTTGTTATCAGGCGGAGCCACTCCTGATGAAGTCCAAGCCGATAGTGTTGTTGAGACGGTTCTGGCAACACCAGCACCCGCCAAAACGGCCGGCGGCCGGATCAATGCTTCCCCGCTGGCCAAAAAACTGGCCAAAGAAAAAGGCATCGATCTTGCACTTGTTACCGGTACCGGCAATAAAGGTAGCATCACCGTTGACGATATCAACAATTATACGCCTGCTGACAAATCCGACAAGAAAATCGCGGTTTCCCCGGTTGCTAAAAAAATGGCCGAAGAATCTGGTATTGATTTGAAGACACTGACCGTCGATGGTCGGATTATGAAAAAAGATGTGGCCGCTCAGATAACCGAGACATCGGCAGCCGCAGCTGCACCGGAAGTTGTGCTGCTTAAAGGCATGCGCAAAACCATTTCCAAGCGGATGAGTGAAAGCTGGAGCATCTCACCGCGCGTCACCTATACCCGTCCGGTTGATGCCACAGCAATGAAAGAATTCCGGACAAAACTCAAACCAGCCTTTGAAAAACGCGGTCTCAAACTGACCTTTAACCATATTATCATGAAAATAAGCGCGCAGACGCTGCTTGAATTCCCGCATATTAACGGCAGCCTGGTTGATGATACCCTGGTGCTTCACCCGCATGCCCATATCGGGCTGGCGATTGGACTGGACTCGGGACTGCTGGTTCCCAACGTCAAGAACTGCGATATCAAGTCGCTGTCTCAGATTGCCGCTGAAACCGAAACACTCATTGCCGATGCCAAGGCCGGCCGCACCAATATGGACGATCTGGTTGGGGGAACCTTTACCCTGACCAATTTGGGAGCCTATGGGATCACCTCCTTTTCACCGATTATTAATCAGCCGGAACTGGCTATCTTAGGCATTGATGCCATGGTTGATACCCCGGTTGTGATTGGTGGCCAGATTGTCAGCCGACCGATGATGAATCTGAGTCTCACCGCCGACCATCGAATTATTGATGGGGCTTTGGCCGCCCAGTTCTTACAACGCCTGGCGGAATACCTTGAAAACCCCGCCCTGCTATTGGTTTAAGTATTATGAAAGAAGGTACACGATGACACATATTGCCATAATCGGTGGTGGCCCGGGCGGTTACGTAGCGGCCATCCGCGCCGCTCAGTTGGGCGCTCAGGTAACCTTGATTGAACGAGAAAAACTGGGTGGCACTTGCTTGAATGTCGGCTGTATTCCGACCAAGGCGCTGCTTCATTCCGCCGAGACGCTGACCGAGGCCAAAAACGCCTCAGCGATTGGACTGCTTATTCCTGAGGTCGGCTATGATTGGAAAACGGTTCAAACCCACAAAGATAAAATCAGCACCAAGCTGGCGGGTGGGGTTAAGGGCCTCCTTAAGGCCAATGGCGTCACTATTATCAGTGGCTCGGCCCAGTTTTTAAATGATGCAGTTTTACTGATCACAGAAGCATCCGGCAAAACCGCTGAATTGCGGCCCGATAAAGTTATCATTGCCAGCGGTTCAGTACCGGCACTGCCACCCATTCCCGGAATTGGTCATCCCAACTGCATCGATTCCACTGGCGCTCTGTCATTGGATCATGTGCCGGAAAGTCTGTTGATTATTGGCGGCGGCGTCATTGGTGTGGAAATGGCGTCTGTTTACAATCAATTTGGGTCCCAGGTGACGATCATCGAAATGCAGCCGGGCATTCTGCCCCTGATGGACGGCGAACTGGGCGATATGCTACGAAAAAAACTGATCAGAGATGGTATTGAAATTTTGACCGGCACTCAGGTATTGTCAATTAATGCCACAGACAATCAAATGACGATTCAAATTAACAAAGATGGAACCATCAGCGAGCTTGCCGGCGATAAGGTGCTGGTGGCGATTGGCCGGAAAGCCGAATTATCGGGACTATCTCTCGATAATACTTCCATCAAAACTGACAAAAAAGGAATTATTGTGAATTCGAAAATGCAGACAAATGTGGCAACGATTTATGCCGTGGGCGATTGTCTCGGAAAAACCATGCTGGCCCATGTTGCCTCCCAGCAAGGGGAAGTTGCGGCGGAAAACGCCATGGGTCATACTGCCAACTATGACGAAAAAACCAACCCCTCTTGCGTCTACACCACCCCAGAATTTGCCAGTGTCGGTCTGACCCAGGAAGACATCCGGGGAAATGAAAAAGACTATTCCATCGGCCGATTCCCATTGGCTGCTAACGGGAAATCGTTGATCATGGGCGATACTGAGGGGATGGTAAAAATCATCTCTAATAAAAAATACAAAGAAATTGTTGGTGTTCATATCTTGGGGCCAAGAGCCACCGATCTAATCGTCGAGGGAGCTCTGGCATTAAGGTTGGAATCCACGGTGGAAGAAATCATCTCCACCATTCATGCTCACCCGACTGTTGGTGAGGCAATCAAAGAAGCTGCCCTGGCTACCGAAAACCGAGCCATTCACTGGAAGTAAAAAATCGATGAAAGTACTTTTACAGGTACTTTCATCGATTTTTATTTGTTTTAACGCTTTATTTGCCTCAAACGTTACAATTCCCGGGCAATCTCGTAGGCATCCCAAATGGCATACATAATGTTATTCACATGCCGGGAATCCCCGACGTTATAAACCGGTACCTTGCTGTTTATTTTAATCTGGTGATACAAGCTATCCTCCGGCTCATAACCGATGGCAGTGATGATGGTATCCGCAAAAAGTTTAACCCCGCCATTTTCCGTATTGAGATTGATACTATCTTTGTCGATCTGTGAAACCCGGGTGTTTTTATAAATCATAACATGATGGAAGGCCAACTCATCTTTTAGCATGTCGTAATTCATAAATGGCATGCCATGAGGCCCTCCGGCAATATCCGGAGCCATTTCAACAATGGACACATCCTTACCTTGCTGGGCCAGCCATAATCCAGTTTCGCAACCCACCAGACCGCCACCAATAATCAGCACCTTTTGACCCACTGACTTTTTGCCAAGCAGGGCATCGCTGGCCGTAATGGTCTCTCTGACCTGACCAAAATTCCCGCTAATTGGTCGGGAACCGGTGGCCACCACGACAATGTCATCGCCCTGTCCCATAATCTTGTCGGGATCCATGGTCGTATTTTTCTTAACCATCACCTGGAGTAACTCCAGCTGCCGTTCATACCAGGCCAGCAGTTTTTTGTCATTGATCTTAAAATCCGGCACCGATCCGGGGATCAGGTTGCCGCCCAGCCGATCCGACTTTTCGCACAGAGTCACTTCATGCCCCCGGATGGCACAGACCCGGGCCACTTCCATACCCGCCAGGCCGCCACCGATAACAAGCACTGTTTTCATTTGTGGTGCCGGCACAATTCCATAAATTTTTTCCCGGCCGACTTCAGGATTGACGGCACAACACAGTGGTCCATGGGAAATCCGACCCAGACAGCCTTCATGACAGGACAGACAGGGTCGTATTTCGTCCAGTTTTCCCTGTCGGACCTTTTCCGGATAGTAGGGATCCGAAAGCAGCGGTCGGCCATAACTGACAATATCACAGGAATCCCCAATCGCTTCACAGGCCATCTCTGGGTCATCCATCCGCCCAGCCAGAATAATCGGTACCTCCACGTGTTTCTTCAGAATCCGTCCAAATTCACGATACATCCCGCCTTCTTTAAAATACATCGGCGGGTGATTCCAATACCAGGAGTCATAGGTTCCAGCATCGACATTGAGGGCATCATATCCGGCGGCAACTAACAGCTTGGCTGCTTCAATCCCTTCGTCAATGTCTTTACCCACTTCAACAAACGCTTCTCCCGGCAAGGCCCCCTGCCGTAAGCCTTTCATAAAGCTCTTGAGACTATAACGCAGGGTTACCGGATAATCTGCTCCACAGACACCTTTAATGGCCTTGACAATTTCGGTGGCAAATCGCAACCGGTTTTCCAGACTGCCGCCAAAATCGTCGGTTCTTTTATTAAAAAAAGCAATCGCAAATTGATCCAGCAGGTAGCCTTCATGAACCGCATGAATTTCGACCCCGTCAAATCCGGCGGCTTTTGCCACGCTAGCTGACATGGCAAACTTTTGAATTACATTGTAAATCTCTTCAACCGTCATTTCGCGATGCATAATACATGGATCCCAGCGGTTTTGCTGTTTGGACGGGGCCAGATGCTTTTTCACAAACCCGGGAATCGCACTTCTTCCCAGCCCTCCGGTTAATTGCAGAATGGTTTTTGCGCCATAGGCATGGATGCGCTCATTCATCTGGGTTCCAGCATAAATAAAAGCCAGCG